>NZ_LKBR01000013.1:0-300775 GCF_002723595.1 Pseudomonas sp. ICMP 460 | reverse complement strand
CCCAAAGAGTGGCTGGAAGGCAAAGCCGCGAATGCTCACGTGTCGACGGATCGGGTACTCAAGGCAGCTAAGCTCAAAAGACCTTGAAAGGGCTGGCTGTAAGAGCGGAACCGATACAAACATCACCCAAACAACGGATATGCACTCAAAACCCAAACCACAAACCTAAATAAATTTTAATAGCAAAAACAATAGGTTATTTGTAGTTTGATAGGAGCAAGCCCCATCAAAAACGGCTACACCAGCACCTGCCGGGTACTCGCCATGTACGCATGGATCTGCTTTTCCACACGCGGGTGAATCAGTTCCACCGGCCGCCGTTCATTCGGGCACGGCAAGGTTTTGGTGGTGCCGAACAGCCGGCAGATCAGCGGGCGCTCGTCGTACACGGTGCAGCCCTGAGGGCCAAGGTGCACGCAGTTCAGGGCGTCCATAGCGGCTTCCTGCTCGGCGGCGGTCTTGCGTGGCAGGCGCGACATTTCTTCGGGCGAAGTGGTCACCGGCCCACAGCAGTCGTGGCAACCCGGAACACACTCGAACGAAGGAATCTGTCGGCGCAGCGCGCTGATTTTCTGACTGTTGCAACTCATCGAAACACGTACCGAACAACGAATAGGCGTGGATTCTGCCGCAAAAAGCCTGGATGAGACAGCTTCGCCCGACCGCTGTATCCTGCGTCAAATTTTCCAAACAGGGATGCTCCCTATGACCGCCAGCGCCCAGCACACCGCTTCCTACTATGCCGCCAGCCGCGTTGCACACCCCGACCACCCGGCATTGAAGGGCGAAATAAGCGCCGACGTGTGCGTGATTGGCGGCGGTTATTCCGGGCTTAATACCGCGTTGGAACTCGCCGAGCGCGGCTTCAGCGTGGTGTTGCTGGAGGCGCGCAAGATCGGCTGGGGCGCCAGCGGCCGCAATGGCGGCCAGTTGATTCGCGGCGTCGGCCATGGCCTCGACCAGTTTGCCAAAGTCATCGGCACCGACGGCGTGCGCCAGATGAAGTTGATGGGCCTGGAAGCCGTAGAAATCGTGCGCGAGCGCGTCGAGCGCTATCAGATCCCTTGCGACCTGACGTGGGGCTATTGCGACCTGGCCAACAAACCCGGCGATATGGATGGCTTGGCCGACGATGCCGAAGAACTTCGTAGCCTCGGCTATCGCCATCAAATACGCCTGCTGCAAGCCGACGAGATGAGCAGCGTGATCGGATCCGAACGCTATGTGGGCGGCATGATCGACATGGGCTCGGGCCATTTGCACCCATTGAACCTGGCCCTCGGCGAAGCCGCCGCCGCCCGGCAACTAGGCGTGAAGCTGTTCGAGCAGTCCGAAGTCACGCGTATCGACTACGGCCCCGAGGTCAATGTGCACACCGCCTTTGGCAACGTGCGCGCCAAAACCCTGGTGCTGGCCTGCAACGCCTACTTGAATGACCTGAACCCGCAGTTGAGCGGCAAAGTGCTGCCCGCCGGCAGCTACATCATCGCCACCGAGCCGTTGAGCGAAGCCCAGGCCGCCAGCTTGTTGCCGCAGAACATGGCCGTGTGTGATCAGCGGGTCACTGTGGATTACTTCCGCTTGTCTGCCGACCGCCGCCTGTTGTTCGGCGGGGCCTGCCACTATTCCGGGCGTGATCCGCAGGATCTTGGCGCCTACATGCGCCCGAAAATGCTCAAGGTGTTTCCGCAACTGGCCGAGGTAAAGATCGACTACCAGTGGGGCGGCATGATCGGCATCGGCGCCAACCGTTTGCCGCAGATTGGCCGCCTGGCCGACCAACCCAATGTGTATTACGCCCAGGCCTACGCCGGCCATGGCCTGAATGCCACACACTTGGCGGGCAAGCTGCTGGCCGAAGCCATCAGCGGCCAACAGCAAGGCCGCTTCGACGTGTTCGCCAAAGTGCCGCACCTCACCTTTCCCGGCGGCAAACATCTGCGTTCGCCGCTGCTGGCGCTGGGCATGCTCTGGCACCGGCTCAAAGAATGGCGGTAATCAGCCGCGCCAGAAGGCTTTCAAGCCTTCCTGGCGCGCTTGTTCTGCGCTCAGCCCGACATCGCGCAATTGCTCCGCGGTCAAGCCCAGCAAGGCTTTGCGCGTATGGTGGCGCTGCCAGAACAGATTCCAGCGGCGGCTAAACAGCGCCGACATCACCCGCAATTGCCCCGCTTCCAGTTCTTGACCGTGTAATGCCAACCGCACATCGCTGATGCCGTTCATTTTCGCCGCCCTCATTTGCGTGTTGCCATGAGTGACTAGAATGGGCGTGCGGGCAAAACCATTACAGATCCAACATAACTATATTAAATCCATACAGATGCTGCCCATGGACGGCTGAATCGTGTATTTTCCGCCTATCTGTACTGGTTATTCAGGAGCTATCGCCATGACCCTCTACGTCAACCTCGCCGAATTATTGGGCACTCGCATCGAACAGGGGTTTTATCGCCCCGGTGATCGCCTGCCCTCGGTGCGGGCGTTGAGTGTGGAACACGGGGTAAGCCTGAGCACCGTGCAACAGGCTTATCGGCTGCTGGAAGACAACGGATTGGCGATGCCCAAGCCCAAGTCCGGCTATTTCGTGCCAGTCGGCCGTGAGCTGCCGGCGCTGCCGGCGCTGCCGGCAGTCGGCCGCCCGGCGCAGCGCCCAGTGGAGATTTCGCAGTGGGACCTGGTGCTGGAACTGATTCGTGCGGTACCGCGCAAAGACGTCATACAGCTGGGCCGAGGCATGCCGGATGTATTATCGCCGACCCTGAAACCCCTGCTGCGCAGCCTGGCGCGTGTGAGTCGTCGCCAGGATCTGCCGGGGCTGTATTACGACAACATCCTCGGCTGTATGGAGTTGCGTGAGCAAATTGCGCGACTGTCACTTGATTCAGGCTGCCAACTGACGGCCGAAGACATTGTCATCACCACCGGCTGCCACGAGGCGCTGTCCGCCAGCATCCATGCGATTTGCGAGCCGGGAGATATTGTTGCCGTCGACTCGCCGAGCTTCCACGGCGCCATGCAAACCCTCAAGGGCCTGGGCATGAAGGCCCTGGAAATCCCGACCGACCCACTCACCGGTATCAGCCTGGAAGCGTTGGAGCTGGCCCTGGAGCAGTGGCCGATCAAGGTCATCCAACTGACGCCCAACTGCAACAACCCGCTGGGCTACATCATGCCGGAGGCGCGCAAGCGTGCGCTGCTGACCCTGGCTCAGCGCTTTGACGTGGCGATTATCGAAGACGACGTGTATGGCGAATTGGCCTACAGCTACCCACGCCCGCGCACGATCAAATCCTTCGACGAAGACGGTCGCGTGCTGCTGTGCAGCTCGTTCTCGAAAACCCTGGCACCAGGCCTGCGCATTGGCTGGGTAGCGCCGGGGCGTTACCTTGAGCGGGTGCTGCACATGAAATACATCAGCACCGGCTCCACGGCGACACAGCCGCAGATCGCCATCGCCGAGTTTCTTAAAAACGGCCACTTCGAACCGCATTTGCGGCGGATGCGCACTCAATACCAGCGCAATCGTGACCTGATACTCGACTGGGTCAGCCGCTACTTCCCGGCAGGCACGCGTGCCAGCCGACCGCAGGGCAGTTTTATGCTGTGGGTGGAGTTGCCGGAGGGCTTCGACACCCTCAAGCTCAACCGCGTGCTGGTGGAACAAGGCGTACAAGTGGCGGTGGGCAGTATCTTTTCGGCCTCGGGCAAGTACCGTAATTGCCTGCGCATGAACTACGCCGCCAAGCCCAGTGCACAGATCGAAGAGGCGGTGCGCAAGGTCGGCGCAGCGGCGATCAAGATGCTCGCTGAGGCTGCAGACTGACCTTTCCCCGGAATTCGCCGTCATATGCCGACAATCGCCCCGACCCGGAAGCAGCGCCCTTGATGATTCGACGGCTTTTACCGTTTTTCCTGTTGGCAGCACTGGCGCTGGGCGGCTGCGCGACGGTCGATGCGCCGCGCATTCCCAGCGACGCGTTGCCCGCCGCGAACTCCTCGTTCGGCCGCTCGATTCAGGCGCAGGCAGCGCCGTATCAGGGGCGTTCGGGCTTTCGTTTGCTGCCCAACAGCAGCGAAGCGTTTATGGCCCGTGCCGAACTAATCCGCAACGCGCAAAGCAGCCTCGACTTGCAGTACTACATCGTGCACGACGGCATCAGCACGCGCATGCTCGTGGATGAACTGCTCAAGGCCGCCGACCGCGGCGTGCGTGTGCGCATCCTGCTGGACGACACCACCAGCGACGGCCTCGACCAGGTCATCGCCACCCTCGCCGCCCATCCCAACATCGAAATTCGGCTGTTCAACCCGCTGCACTTGGGCCGCAGCACTGGCGCAACGCGGGCCATGGGCCGCTTGTTCAACCTGTCGCTGCAACACCGGCGCATGCACAACAAGCTGTGGTTGGCGGACAACAGTGTGGCCATTGTTGGCGGGCGCAACCTGGGCGACGAGTATTTCGACGCCGAGCCAAACCTGAACTTCACCGACATCGACATGCTCAGCGTAGGCCCGGTGGCCGAGCAGCTCGGGCACAGTTTTGATCAATACTGGAACAGTGCACTCAGCAAGCCTATCGACGACTTTGTCTGCAACGCGCCGTCCAGAGGCGACCTCGCCGCCGCACGCGTGCGCCTGGAAACCTCGCTGGCACAAGCACGCCAGCAAAACCACGCGCTGTATAACCGCTTGCGCGCCTATCAGACCCAACCACGCATGCACATCTGGCGCCGCGAGCTGATTTGGGCCTGGAACCAGGCGCTGTGGGATGCACCGAGCAAGGTACTGGCCACCGCAGAGCCGGACCCGCACCTGCTGCTGACCACCCAACTGGCACCGGAGCTTGCAGGCGTTAACCATGAGCTGATCATGATTTCGGCGTACTTCGTCCCCGGCAAGCCTGGGCTTGTGTACCTCACCGGGCGTGCCGATGCGGGCGTGTCGGTAAGCTTGCTGACCAACTCCCTGGAAGCCACCGACGTGCCAGCCGTGCACGGTGGTTATGCGCCGTACCGCAAGGCGCTGCTGGAGCACGGGGTGAAGCTTTATGAATTGCGCCGCCAACCCGGCGACCCGAGCGCAGGCAGCGGCCCGCACCTGTTTCGTCGCGGCGCGTTACACGGCTCAGATTCCAGCCTGCACAGCAAGGCGATGATTTTTGATCGGACGAAGTCGTTTATCGGCTCGTTCAACTTCGACCCGCGCTCGGTGTTATGGAACACCGAGGTCGGTGTGTTGGTGGACAGCCCGGAGTTGGCGGAACACGTGCGCAACCTTGCACTGCAAGGCATGGCACCGGCCTTGAGCTACCAAGCGAAATTGCAGGACGGCCACGTGGTATGGGTCACCGAGGACAACGGCCAATTGCACACGTTGAGCCGAGAACCGGGCAACTGGTGGCGCCGGTTCAACGCCTGGTTTGCCACCAGCGTAGGCCTGGAGCGCATGCTCTAGGCCCGAATGCGCTCAACTGTGGGAGCCGGGCTTGCTCGCGATGGCATCAACTCGGTGTACCTGATGGTCCGAGGTGGCTGCATCGCGAGCAAGCCCGCTCCCACAAAGGCGCTCTTGATGGCGTTGATCCTGGGAGCCGCCTCCGTTAACCACGAAGGCCGCACAGAGGCTCGCTTCTACTGCGGGATGCTTACAGCTTGATCCAGGTCGACTTCAGCTCGGTGTATTTATCGAACGCATGCAGCGACTTGTCGCGACCGTTACCCGACTGTTTGAAGCCACCAAACGGGGCGGTCATGTCGCCGCCATCGTATTGGTTGACCCACACACTGCCGGCACGCAAGGCCTTGGCGGTCAGGTGAGCTTTGGAAATATCCGCCGTCCACACCGCTGCGGCCAGGCCGTATTGGGTGTCGTTGGCGATCTGGATCGCTTCCTCTGCACTGTCGAAAGTGATCACCGACAAAACCGGGCCGAAGATCTCTTCCTGAGCGATTTTCATGGCATTGGTCACGCCGTCGAAAATCGTCGGCTCAACGTAAGTACCGCCGGTTTCTTCCAGCGTACGTTTGCCGCCGGCAACCAGCTTGGCGCCATCGGCGTGGCCGGACTCGATGTACGAAAGCACGGTGTTCATCTGCTGGGTATCCACCAGTGCGCCAACATTGGTCGCAGGGTCCAGCGGGTTACCCGGCTTCCAGCCCTTGAGTGCTTCAATCACCAACGGCAGGAATTTATCCTTGATCGAGCGCTCCACCAGCAGGCGCGAACCCGCGGTGCAGACTTCGCCCTGGTTGAAGGCAATGGCGCTGGCGGCGGATTCGGCCGCCGCTTGCAGGTCCGGCGCATCGGCGAACACGATGTTCGGGCTTTTGCCGCCGGCCTCCAGCCATACGCGCTTCATGTTCGACTCGCCGGAACGGATCAACAGTTGCTTGGCAATTTTGGTGGAGCCGGTGAACACCAGGGTGTCGACGTCCATGTGCACCGCCAGTGCATTGCCCACGGTGTGGCCGTAGCCCGGCAACACGTTCAACACGCCTTTTGGAATACCGGCTTCAACGGCCAGGGCCGCGATGCGGATGGCAGTCAGTGGGGATTTTTCGGACGGTTTGAGAATCACCGAGTTACCCGTCGACAGCGCAGGGCCGAGCTTCCAGCACGCCATCATCAACGGGAAATTCCACGGCACGATCGCGCCAACCACACCGACCGGTTCGCGCGTCACCAAGCCCAGTTGGTTGTGCGGCGTGGCCGCGACTTCGTCGTAGATCTTGTCGATGGCTTCGCCGCTCCAGGCCAGGGCATTGGCTGCGGCTGGAATGTCGATGCCAAGGGAATCGCTGATCGGCTTGCCCATGTCGAGGGTTTCGAGCAGCGCCAGCTCTTGCGCATTGGCGTTGAGCAGCGCGGCGAAACGGATCATGGTGGCCTTGCGCTTGGCCGGCGCCAGGCGCGACCACACACCGGAATCAAATGTAGCGCGCGCATTTTCCACAGCGCGCTGGGCGTCGGCGGTGTCACAACTCGCAACGGTGGCCAGCAGGCGACCATCGACCGGGCTGATGCATTCGAACGTGTCACCGGAAACAGCGGCAGTGTATTCGCCGTTGATGTAGGCACGGCCTTCGATCTTCAGATCCTTGGCGCGTTGTTCCCAGTCGGCACGGGTCAGGGTGGTCATGCGAGTGTCCTCCTCTCATTGAATACAAGGGCCGGGGATAACCCCGGCAGCCTTTAAGAATGCTTGCCCGGCCAGCCTGCTGTTCGGCTCGAGGCACTTGCCACCCTAAACCAGCGGCTGGGGGTGTTTCAATATATTTGACATAACGCCCATAAACGCCCTTGCGATGTTCATTTTAATAAACATAGACTTTGGGCTCTCCTACCGCAGGCCAGACGGGACACGCACATGAGCATCCAGGACATCGTCGACTTCAGCCAAGCCACCACCGCTCCCGAGCGCTACCGCCCTGCTGCCGAGAAAATCCTCAAGGGCGATCCCGAGCAAACGCTCTACAACCACTACAACAGCCCGTGCGGCCAAATGAGCGCCGGCGTTTGGGAAGGTGCGGTCGGGCAGTGGAAGGTCAATTACACCGAGCATGAGTATTGCGAGATTGTGCAGGGTGTTTCTGTACTGCGCGACGCCGAAGGCAACGCCAAGACCTTGCGCGCCGGCGACCGCTTCGTAATACCTGCCGGGTTCAGCGGCACCTGGGAGGTGCTGGAGGCATGCCGCAAGATCTACGTGGTATTCGAAGAGAAAGCCTGACGAGCAGGCAAAAAAAAGCCCGAATCGTGAGAGACGGGCTTTTTTTCACAAGGAAGAAAACCAATTACTTGATTTTGCCTTCTTTGTAGATCACGTGCTTGCGAACGCGCGGGTCGAACATTTTCTTTTCGAGCTTGTCCGGGGTAGTACGCTTGTTCTTGTCGGTAGTGTAGAAGTGACCAGTACCGGCGCTAGAGATCATTCGAATCAATTCACGCATGATATAGCTCCTTAAATCTTGCCAGCGGCACGAATTTCGGCCAGCACGACAGTGATGCCACGCTTGTCGATGATGCGCATGCCTTTAGCAGATACGCGCAGACGGACAAAACGTTTCTCTTCTTCAACCCAGAAGCGGTGATGCTGCAGGTTTGGCAGGAAACGACGACGGGTTTTGTTATTTGCGTGGGAAATGTTATTCCCAGTCACCGGACCCTTACCGGTAACTTGACATACTCTCGACATGCCTCAGCCCTCTAAAACCACATGCCCAACCCGGCATGGGTTGGCCGCTTAATCTCTCAGTCATTTGGCGCCAGGCGCCGCGTTTCTTTAGGGTCTTACCGGCTACACCTACAAGCGAAGGAACCGGGCCCCTAGAAAAGAGCGCTGCTTTATACCAGAAAGACCCAAGTGCAACAACAGCCCGTAAGTTTTTACCGGCGTAAATCTTGGCGATAGACGCCTGAACCGTTGCCAGGAGGGGCCGCTGTAGCAGCCGACCACTCGTCGCACAGAATGATTTACAGCGCCCGCAGGCACCAGGAAGTGCACGGCGAAACGCGCTGAGGCGCCATCAAAACAGCATTTGAGGCAAAAGCACAGGCAAAAATGGGCTAGTCATTTATCCATCAGACCACTACGGTAGTCTTTTTCCAGACTGCACTTGCAGATGGGCCTTCGATTTGCAAAGGAAACCGAATATGCGTCTCGCTGCCCTACCGCTATTGCTAGCCCCACTGTTTATCGCGTTGCCGGCGTTTGCCGCCACCCATTTGACCATTTGCACCGAGGCCAGCCCCGAAGGGTTCGACGTGGTGCAGTACAACTCGCTGACCACCACCAATGCCTCGGCCGACGTGCTGATGAACCGCCTGGTGGACTACGATGCCGTCAGCGGCAAATTGGTACCCAGCCTGGCGGACAGCTGGGAAGTTTCGCCGGATGGCCTGACTTACACCTTCAAGCTGCACCCGGCGGTCAAGTTCCACCGTACCGACTACTTCACACCGAGCCGCACGCTCACCGCCGATGACGTGCGGTTCAGCTTTGAACGCATGCTCGACCCGGCCAACCCGTGGCACAAAATCGCCCAGAGCGGCTTTCCCCACGCCCAGTCGCTGCAACTGCCCACATTGATCAAGAAGATCGACGCGCTCGACCCGTTGACCGTGCGCTTCACTCTTGACCACGCAGACTCCACTTTTCTCGCCGCCTTGAGCATGGGCTTCGCGTCAATTTACCCGGCCGAGTACGCCGACAAACTGCTCAAGGCCGGCACGCCAGACAAGCTCAACAGCCAGCCGATTGGCACCGGCCCGTTCGTTTTCGTACGTTTCCAAAAAGACGCGGTGGTGCGCTACAAAGCCAACCCGGACTACTTCGCCGGCAAACCTGCTGTGGATAACTTGCTGTTCGCAATCACCACAGACGCCAATGTCCGCCTGCAGAAGCTGCGCCGCGATGAGTGCCAGATCGCCCTGTCACCCAAGCCGCTGGACGTCGGCGAGGCCGAAAAAGACCCTGCGCTGAAGGTGGAAAAAACCGCCGCTTTCATGACTGCATTCGTCGCCATCAACAGCCAGCACCCGCCGCTGGACAAGCCCGAAGTGCGTCAGGCGATCAACCTGGCTTTCGACAAAAACAGCTACCTCAAGGCCGTGTTTGAAGGCACCGCCGAAGCGGCCAATGGTGTTTACCCGCCGAATACCTGGAGCTACGCCAAAGACCTGCCGGGTTATCCACAGGACATCGCCAAAGCCAAAGCGCTGCTTGCACGTGCAGGGCTCAAGGACGGCTTCAAGACCACGATCTGGACTCGCCCAACGGGGAGCCTGCTGAACCCCAACCCGAACCTCGGCGCACAATTGTTGCAGGCGGACCTGGCCAAGGTCGGCATTCAGGCGCAGATCCGCGTGATCGAGTGGGGCGAGCTGATTCGTCGCGCCAAGGCCGGCGAACATGACCTGCTGTTCATGGGCTGGGCGGGCGATAACGGCGACCCGGATAACTTCCTGACCCCCCAGTTCTCCTGCGCGGCAGTCAAATCCGGCACCAACTTCGCTCGCTACTGCGACCCTGCGCTGGACAAGTTGATCAGCGCCGGCAAAACCACCAGCGAGCAAGGCGTGCGCAGCAAGCTGTACCAACAGGCCCAGGCACAAATCCAGCAACAGGCATTGTGGCTGCCGTTGGCACACCCGACCGCGTTCGCCCTGACACGCAAAAATGTCGAGGGTTATCAGGTGAGCCCGTTTGGGCGCCAGGATTTCTCCAGGGTCAGCATTAAGCGCTAAACGCTAAGCCGCAAGCTGCAAGCGGCAAGCCCACTTGAAGCTTGCCGCTTAAAGCTTGCTGCTGCTCCCCTCCTCCTACATCCACCCGTATTCGGCCATCGACAGCGGGTCACCGTCGCCCACGATGATGTGGTCGAGCACCCGCACATCCACCACTTCGAGGGCTTTTTGCAGCAGCCTGGTTAATTTTCGATCAGCGGCGCTGGGCTCAGCATTCCCCGAGGGATGGTTGTGGCACAGGATCAGCGCTGCCGCGTTGTACGCCAGGGCGCGCTTGACCACTTGCCGGGGGTAAACCACGGCGGCGTCGATGGTGCCTTGGAACAACGCCTCAAAACCCAGAACCCGGTGCTTTGAGTCGAGAAACAGGCAGCCGAAGATTTCGTGGGGTTCATGGCGTAACAACGCCTTGAGGTAATCGCGCACGGCCAGCGGGCTTTCCAGCACCGAGTCACTGCGCAGGCACTCGGCCATATGCCGTCGGGACATTTCCAACACCGCCTGCAACTGCGCAAACTTCGCCGGCCCCAAACCCAAATGCTGGCTGAACAGTGTCTGGCTGGACTCCAACAGCGGCCGAAGGCCACCGAATTGCGCTAACACATGGCGCGCCAAGTCGACCGCGCTCATGCCGGACACCCCGGTACGCAGGAAAATCGCCAACAGCTCGGCATCCGACAGGCTCGCCGCGCCCAGTTCCAAAAGCTTCTCCCGTGGACGTTCCGTCACAGGCCAATCGCGAATACTCATCCCACCTCCGTGTGCGTGTGCGCCGCTGTTGCCTGGCGGTCGCTGTGTTATCTTAGGCCCTCTTTTTTGCCTGCGATTTCCCCTGGGGAGGGGGCATCGCAAGCGTCATTGAACTGGCATCACTGAACTGGAAAGGCAAACCAATGCAGCGTCTGTATCGGAAACGCATCGTTCTCGGCGTCGGCGGCGGCATTGCCGCCTACAAGAGCGCAGAGCTGGTTCGCAGGCTCCTCGACCAAGGCGCCGAAGTGCGCGTTGTCATGACCCGTGGAGGCAGTGAGTTCATCACCCCACTGACCATGCAGGCCTTGTCCGGCCACCCGGTTCACCTCGACCTTCTGGACCCGGCGGCCGAAGCTGCCATGGGCCATATCGAGCTGGCCAAATGGGCAGATCTGGTACTGATCGCCCCCGCCACCGCCGACCTGATCGCCCGCCTGGCGCAAGGCATCGCCGATGACCTGCTGACCACACTGGTGCTGGCAACCGATGCCACCGTCGCCATTGCGCCGGCGATGAACCAGGCCATGTGGCGCGACCCTGCCACCCAAGCCAACACCCAGCTCCTGCAAAGCCGTGGCCTGCAGGTGTTCGGGCCGGCGTCCGGCAGCCAGGCCTGCGGCGATGTCGGCATGGGCCGCATGCTCGAAGCCACCGACCTGGCGCTGTGCGCCGCCGGTTGCTTCCAGCACCTGGCCCTCACCGGCAAGCACGTGCTGATCACCGCCGGCCCGACCCAGGAAAACATCGACCCGGTGCGCTACATCACCAACCATAGCTCAGGGAAAATGGGCTTTGCCTTGGCGGAAGCCGCGGTTGAGGCAGGCGCACGCGTCACCTTGATCACCGGACCGGTGCATTTGCCGACCCCCGACCGGGTCACCCGAATCGACGTAGTCAGCGCCCGCGACATGCTGGCGGCCTGCGAGGCAGCGATTCCCTGCGACGTGTTCATCGCCTCGGCAGCGGTTGCGGACTACCGCCCAGAAGTCGTTGCCCCGCAAAAGCTAAAGAAAGACCCTACAAGCGGCGACGGCCTGCTCCTGCAAATGGTGCGCAACCCAGACATCCTGGCCACCATCGCCACCCGTGCAGACCGCCCGTTCAGTGTCGGTTTTGCCGCCGAGACCGAACACCTGCTGGATTACGCCGCTCGCAAATTGAAAGACAAAAACCTCGACCTGATCGTTGCCAATGATGTCGCTAACCCGAGCATCGGCTTCAACAGCGAGGAAAACGCCTGCAGCGTGATCGACCGTCAGCTGCACGCCACCGTTTTCGCCCAGACCAGCAAGGGCAAAATTGCCCGCCAGCTGATCTCATTTATCGCCCAACGGCTGAACCAGGTTTAATTTACATGCACGCTTTGCAAGCCAAGATCCTCGACCCCCGCATCGGCACCGAATTCCCACTGCCGGCCTACGCCACCCCAGGCTCCGCCGGCCTGGACCTGCGCGCCATGCTCAAGCAGGACACCGTTCTGGAGCCAGGCCAAACCCTGCTGATTCCGACCGGCCTGTCGATCTACGTCGGCGACCCGGGCCTTGCCGCATTGATCCTGCCGCGCTCCGGGCTGGGCCACAAACACGGCATCGTGCTGGGCAACCTCGTCGGCCTGATCGACTCCGATTACCAGGGCGAACTGATGGTGTCGTGCTGGAACCGTGGCCACACCGCCTTCAACATCGCCGTGGGTGAGCGTATCGCCCAGCTGGTGCTGGTGCCGGTGGTGCAGGCGCAGTTCGAACTGGTGCAGGAGTTCGACGAAACTCAGCGCGGCGCAGGCGGTTTTGGGCATTCCGGCAGCCACTGACTAAGCTGAATCAGGCCGGGCGCCCTTGTCCGGCCCGATACGACCGCAGGGCATTTTCAGGATGAAGAATGCGCGAATCTAATCAGCGAGATTTTCCCATTGGAATCAGTGTATTACGTGATTCCAAAGGCAAGGCCAGCACGCCGATGGCACTTTTGCACCACGAACTCTCTGCCGAAAACGTCGTCATAACCTTCAGTTTGAGCCCGCCGGTCAGCCATATTCAGGCCAGCTTTGCCCCCTTCAAATGGAGTTTCCCCCCGCGATGAGTACCGCAGCCCGAGTAGCCCCGACATTCCCCGACAGCATTTTTCGCGCTTACGACATTCGTGGTGTCGTGCCCAAAACCCTGACCGCCGAAACCGCCTACTGGATCGGACGCGCCATTGGCTCTCAGAGCCTGGCCCAGGGCGAGCCCAACGTCTCGGTAGGCCGTGATGGCCGCTTGTCCGGCCCCGAGCTGGTCGAGCAACTGATTCAGGGCCTGGCCGACAGCGGCTGCCATGTCAGCGACGTCGGCCTGGTGCCGACGCCGGCGCTGTACTACGCAGCCAACGTACTGGCCGGCAAGTCTGGCGTGATGTTGACCGGCAGTCACAACCCGTCGGACTACAACGGCTTCAAAATCGTCATCGCCGGTGACACCCTGGCCAACGAACAAATCCAGGCGCTGCACACTCGCCTGAAGACCAACGACCTGACCACCGGCGAAGGCAGCATCACCAAAGTCGACATTCTTCAGCGCTACTCTGATGAAATCACCGGCGACGTGAAACTCGCGCGGCGCCTGAAAGTAGTGGTGGACTGCGGCAACGGCGCGGCCGGGGTGATCGCCCCGCAACTGCTTGAAGCCCTCAATTGCGAAGTGATCCCGCTGTTCTGCGACGTGGACGGCAACTTCCCCAACCACCACCCGGACCCAGGCAAGCCCGAGAACCTGGTGGACCTGATCGCCAAGGTTAAGGAAACCGGCGCTGACGTCGGCCTGGCCTTTGACGGCGACGGCGACCGTGTTGGCGTGGTAACCGAAACCGGCGAGATCGTGTTCCCGGACCGCCTGCTGATGCTGTTTGCGCGTGACGTGGTGGCACGCAACCCGGGCGCGGAAATCATTTTCGACGTTAAATGCACCCGCCGCCTGACCCCACTGATCAAGGAATACGGCGGTCGCCCACTAATGTGGAAGACCGGCCACTCGTTGATCAAAAAGAAAATGAAGGAAACCGGCGCGCTGTTGGCGGGCGAAATGAGCGGCCACGTGTTCTTCAAGGAACGTTGGTTCGGCTTCGACGACGGCATTTACAGCGCCGCGCGCCTGCTGGAGATCCTCAGCAAAGAAAAATCCACCTGCGACGCGCTGTTTCAGACGTTTCCGAATGATATTTCTACGCCAGAGATCAATATCCATGTGACCGAGGAGAGCAAATTCAGCATCATTGACGCACTGCACGATGCGCAATGGGGCGAAGGCGCCAACCTGACCACCATTGATGGTGTGCGAGTCGATTACGCCAAAGGCTGGGGCCTGGTTCGCGCGTCCAACACCACACCGGTGCTGGTGCTGCGTTTCGAGGCGGATACCGAGGCTGAGTTGCAGCGCATCAAGGACGTGTTCCACGCCCAGTTGAAACGTGTTGCCCCTGATCTCCAATTACCGTTCTGATTTTTTACCGGAGCCCTGAATGACCCTCGAACGCGAAGCCGCTGCCAACACCGCCAAGGTCCTTTCCGAAGCGTTGCCCTATATTCGACGCTACGTCGGCAAGACGCTGGTGATCAAGTACGGCGGCAATGCGATGGAAAGCGACGAGCTGAAAACCGGCTTTGCCCGCGACATCGTGTTGATGAAAGCCGTCGGCATCAACCCGGTGGTGGTGCACGGTGGCGGCCCGCAAATCGGCGACCTGCTCAAGCGTTTGTCAATCGAGAGTCACTTCATCGATGGCATGCGCGTCACTGACGCGCAAACCATGGACGTGGTGGAGATGGTCCTCGGTGGCCAGGTCAACAAAGACATCGTCAACCTGATCAACCGTCATGGCGGCAGCGCCATCGGCCTGACCGGCAAGGACGCGGAGCTGATCCGTGCGAAAAAACTGACGGTCACCCGACAGACGCCGGAAATGACCCAGCCGGAAATCATCGACATCGGCCAAGTGGGCGAAGTGACCGGTATCAACACCGACTTGCTCAACCTGTTGGTGAAAGGCGACTTTATTCCGGTAATCGCGCCGATCGGCGTGGGTGCCAATGGCGAGTCCTACAACATCAACGCCGACCTGGTGGCGGGCAAGGTGGCTGAAGCGCTGAAAGCTGAAAAGCTGATGCTGCTGACCAACATCGCAGGCCTGATGGACAAGGAAGGCAAGGTACTGACCGGCTTGACCACCCAACAGGTGGATGAGTTGATCGCCGACGGCACCATCTACGGCGGCATGCTGCCGAAGATCCGTTGTGCACTCGAAGCCGTGCAAGGCGGCGTCGGCAGTTCGTTGATTCTGGACGGACGTGTGCCGAATGCGATCCTGCTGGAAATCTTCACCGACACCGGCGTGGGCACGCTGATCAGCAACCGCAAGCGGCCTTAAACGGCGAAAACAAAAGGCCCCGCTCAATCACATTGAGCGGGGCCTTTTTTATTGGTACGCGGTCCAAGTGTGGGAGCGGGCTTGCTCGCGAATGCGGTGGGTCAGAAACATATCCAGTGACTGACACTCCGCATTCGCGAGCAAGCCCGCTCCCACACAAGCCCGCTCCCACATGGGTTCGGTGTCAAACGCCGAACTGCTCGCGGTACGCCTTCACTGCCGGCAGATGCTGCTTGAGCTGCGAGTCATCTTCGAGGAACTGCAACACCTGGTTCAGCGACACGATGCTCACCACCGGAATGCCGAAATCACGCTCCACTTCCTGGATCGCCGACAACTCACCGTTGCCGCGCTCTTGGCGGTTGAGCGCGATCAACACACCGGCCGCCTTGGCGCCCTCCTGGGAAGCGATGATCTGCATCACCTCACGGATGGCAGTGCCGGCGGTGATCACGTCGTCGATAATCAGCACCTGGCCTTCAAGTGGCGCGCCAACCAGGCTGCCGCCTTCGCCATGGGCCTTGGCCTCTTTGCGGTTGAAACACCACGGCAGGTCTTGCCCGTGATGCTCGGCCAACGCCACAGCCGTAGTGGCCGCCAAAGGGATGCCCTTGTAGGCTGGGCCGAACAGCACATCGAAGGAAATACCGCTTTCAACGATGGCTGCCGCGTAGAAACGGCCCAGCTGAGCCAGGGCCGAACCCGAGTTGAACAAGCCTGCATTGAAGAAGTACGGGCTGGTGCGCCCGGACTTCAAAGTGAACTCACCGAAGCGCAAAACGCCGCGATCGATGGCAAAACGAATGAAATCGCGTTGATACGCCTGCATGAAAAAAGCCTCAGATACCACGGATTTAGCTAATTAGGTAGACGGCGTGTATCATACACGCACGCGATTTTTGGGGCCATTTATGCGGATCATCAGTGTGAACGTCAATGGTATTCAGGCTGCAGTCGAGCGTGGTTTGCTCAGTTGGCTGCAAGCACAGAATGCCGACGTCATCTGCCTGCAGGACACCCGCGCCTCCGCCTTTGAACTGGACGACCCAGCCTTCCAACTGGATGGCTACTTCCTTTATGCCTGCGATGCCGAAGTGCCCACCCAAGGTGGCGTGGCTTTGTACTCGCGGTTGCAACCCAAGGCGGTCATCAGCGGCCTCGGCTTCGAGACAGCCGACCGCTACGGGCGCTACCTGCAAGCCGATTTCGATAAGGTCAGCATCGCGACCTTGCTGCTTCCTTCGGGGCAGAACGGCGATGAAGACTTGAACCAGAAGTTCAAGCTAATGGACGATTTCGCCCGTTATCTGGATAAACAGCGGCGCAAACGTCGCGAGTACATTTATTGTGGCTCGCTCTACGTGGCGCAACAGAAGCTGGATATCAAAAACTGGCGCGACAGCCAGCAATCCCCGGGTTTCCTGGCGCCGGAACGGGCCTGGATGGACGAGATTGTCGGCAACATGGGTTATGTAGACGCCCTGCGCGAAGTCAGCCGTGAAGGCGACCAGTACAGCTGGTGGCCGGATAACGAACAGGCAGAGATGCTCAACCTGGGCTGGCGTTTCGATTACCAGTTGCTGACGCCGGGCCTGCGCCGCTTTGTTCGCGCCGCACGCCTGCCGCGTCAGCCGCGCTTCTCGCAGCACGCGCCGCTGATCGTGGACTACGACTGGACATTGACCATCTGAGGTCTTTAACCAGGCACAAAAAAACCGACATCGCTGTCGGTTTTTTTGTGGGCGCTGGATTACTTGATCAGGCGCCAGACCCACGGATAGCGATAAGCGATGCCGTTGTTGGCCTTGATGCCTGCAATGATCGTCAGCACCAGCGCCACGACCACCAGGATCAACATCAACAGAAAGCCGATCACCACGAACCCCAGCACCATGCACACCAGCCAGGCGATGGCCACGGTGATCTGAAAATTCAGCGCTTCCTTGCCCTGATCATTGATAAGCGGGTCCATGTCCTTTTTGATTTGCCACAGGATCAGCGGCCCCAACAAGCTGCCGAAGGGGAATACCAACCCCAGAAACGCCGCAAAGTGACACAACATCGCCCACTGGCGTACTTCCTTGGACGGTGCTGGAACCGGTAATGGGCTGTCACTCATGGCGCTTCTCCTTGAAGCCTGTTCAGTCAGCCAGTGCGGCGTTCTGCAGTTCGAAAATTTCGGTCATGCCCTTCTGGGCCAGGGCCAACATGGCGTTCAGGTCGGCAGGCTGGAATGGCGCGCCTTCGGCGGTGCCCTGCACTTCGATGAAACCACCGGTGCTGGTCATCACTACGTTCAGGTCGGTCTCGGCAGCCGAGTCTTCCAGGTAGTCGAGGTCGAGCACTGGCTCGCCCTGGTACATGCCGACCGACACCGCAGCGATCATTTGCTTGAGCGGGTCACCGCCTTTCAGGCCGCCACGCTTCTTGATCACTTTCAGCGCGTCAATCAGGGCCACCATGGCGCCGGTGATGGAGGCGGTGCGGGTGCCGCCGTCAGCCTGGATAACGTCGCAATCGACGTACAGGGTCACGTCGCCCAGCTTGGACATGTCCAATGCTGCGCGCAGCGAACGGCCGATCAAACGCTGGATTTCGAGGGTACGGCCGCCTTGCTTGCCACGGCTGGCTTCACGCTGGTTACGCTCGCCGGTGGCGCGCGGCAGCATGCCGTACTCGGCCGTCAACCAACCCTGGCCCTGGCCTTTGAGAAAACGCGGCACGCCGTTTTCAACGCTGACGGTGCAGATAACCTTGGTATCGCCAAACTCGACCAGTACAGATCCCTCGGCGTGTTTGGTGTAGTTGCGGGTGATGCGGATCGAGCGGAGCTGATCGGCAGCGCGACCACTTGGACGTTTCATAGGGGATACCTGTACGGAGGACAAAAACTGCCGAGCATTATAGAGCCGCGAACCGTTTCGGGGCACTTCTAAAAATTCGGTTACGAATTCGGCCCGGCGCCATTGTTTGGGCGCGCTCGCCGCACTGCGCTACAATCCTGCGCCTTCGCAGCCTGTCGGCTTCAATTTACTCATCAGCCCGCATTGGCGGGCCGCATCGCGAGGTACTTCCATGGTGCACAGCATGACCGCCTTCGCCCGCGTCGAAAAAGCCGGCGCCCAAGGCACCCTGAGCTGGGAGTTGCGCTCGGTCAACAGCCGTTACCTGGAGCCGCACCTGCGCTTGCCAGAGTCGTTCCGCGACCTCGAAGGCGCCGTGCGTGAAGCGCTGCGCCAGGGCATCTCGCGTGGCAAGCTGGAATGCACGCTGCGCTTTACCGAGGAAACCACCGGCAAACCGCTGCAGGTGGACCGCGACCGCGCCGCGCAACTGGTTGCCGCCGCCGAAACCATCGCCGGCCTGATCAAGCAGCCTGCCGCGCTGAACCCGCTTGAAGTACTGGCCTGGCCCGGCGTACTGGTGGCCGACGCCAGCGACCCGCAAGCCCTCAATGCCGAAGCCCTCGCCCTGTTCACCCAGGGTTTGAAGGAACTCAAGGCCGGCCGCGAGCGCGAAGGCGCCGAACTGGCCCGCCTGATCAGCGAACGCCTGAGCTCAATCGAAGAAGACGTAGTGACCCTGCGCGAACTGGTGCCGCAAATGCTCGCGACCCAACGCCAGAAGGTTCTCGACCGTTTTACCGACATGAAGGCCGACCTTGACCCGGTGCGCCTGGAACAAGAAATGGTGCTGCTGGCGCAAAAGAGCGACGTCGCCGAAGAACTCGACCGCCTTAGCACGCATATCCTCGAAGTGCGCCGCGTGCTCAAGTCCGGCGGTGCCGCCGGTCGGCGCCTGGACTTCCTGATGCAGGAACTCAACCGCGAAGCCAATACACTCGGCTCCAAAGCCTTTGACCCGCGCAGCACCACGGCAGCGGTCAACCTTAAAGTGTTGATCGAACAGATGCGCGAACAAGTACAGAATATTGAGTAAGGCACCTTCCATGACCCACAGCACCGGCACCCTTTACATCATTTCTGCCCCTTCGGGCGCGGGCAAGAGCAGCCTGGTCAAAGCCTTGACCGACGCTGACGAACACATCCGCATTTCGGTCTCGCACACCACCCGCGCCATGCGCCCGGGCGAGGTGAACGGGGTGCACTACCATTTCGTCGAGCGCACCGAGTTCGTCAAAATGATCGAGCACGGTGACTTCCTGGAGCGCGCCGAAGTATTCGGCAACCTCTACGGCACCTCGCAAAGCCACCTGCAGCAAACCCTGGACGAAGGCCACGACCTGATTCTGGAAATCGACTGGCAGGGCGCCGAGCAAGTGCGCCAACTGATGCCCAAGGCGCGCTCGATCTTTATTCTGCCGCCGTCGCTGGAAGCCTTGCACCAGCGCCTGACCAACCGAGGCCAGGACAGCGACGAGATCATCGAAGGCCGCATGCGTGAAGCCGTCAGTGAAATGAGCCACTACGTCGACTACGACTACCTGATCATCAACGACGATTTTGCGCATGCGCTGGATGATTTGAAGGCGATTTTCCGTACCAATCAGCTCCAGCAAAAGCGTCAACAGCAGCGTTTCGGCAAATTACTGGCTGAATTGCTCGGTTGATTGGCGCTTCCCAAAACCGCTGCAAGGGCTTTACATTGGCACTTGTAGCGGTTTTGCGAATGCCTGCCAAAAATCAGCGCTTCCCTAAACGCTGGTGATTTTTTAAACTGTTTAGTCCGCTCGCCCAACCGGGCAGCGCGCATCTTGCATTCGCTCCGAGGAATACCATGGCCCGCGTAACCGTTGAAGACTGCCTAGAACACGTGGATAACCGCTTTGAGCTGGTCATGCTCTCTACCAAGCGTGCCCGTCAATTGGCCACTGGCGGTAAAGAACCGCTGGTCCAGTGGGAAAACGACAAGCCTACCGTGGTAGCGCTGCGTGAAATCGCTGAAGGCCTGATGAGCTACGAGTTCATCGCCAACGCCGAAATCGTTGAAGACGAACCGCTGTTTGCAGCGTTCGAGGACGAGTCCAACGAGGCCGTCTAAGCCTATGCCTGGTCGACGTAGCACGGCGCAGTGTCAACGCCCGCGGCAGGAGTTAATACTTTGCCGAGCATAGACGCCCTCGCCGATCGCTTATCGACCTACCTCGGCCCAGACCAGGTCAACCTGGTCCGCCGAGCGTATTTCTACGCCGAACAAGCCCACGACGGCCAACGCCGCCGCAGTGGCGAGGCGTATGTCACGCATCCTCTTGCCGTGGCAAATATTCTTGCCGACATGCACATGGACCATCAGAGCCTGATGGCCGCGATGCTGCATGACGTGATCGAAGACACCGGCATTGCCAAGGAAGCGCTCAGTGCGCAATTTGGCGAAACCGTGGCCGAACTGGTCGACGGGGTCAGCAAACTGACCCAGATGAACTTCGAAACCAAGGCCGAAGCCCAGGCGGAAAACTTCCAGAAAATGGCCATGGCCATGGCCCGAGACATTCGGGTAATTCTGGTCAAGCTGGCCGACCGGCTGCACAACATGCGCACGCTGGAAGTGCTGTCCGGCGAAAAACGCCGACGCATCGCCAAGGAAACCCTGGAAATTTACGCGCCCATCGCCAACCGGCTGGGCATGCACGCCATTCGTATTGAATTCGAAGACCTCGGCTTCAAGGCCATGCACCCGATGCGCTCGGCGCGCATCTACCAGGCGGTCAAGCGCGCACGTGGCAACCGCAAGGAAATCGTCAACAAAATCGAAGAGTCGCTGAGCCACTGCCTGGCGATCGACGAAATTGAAGGCGAAGTCAGCGGCCGGCAGAAACACATTTACGGCATCTACAAAAAGATGCGCGGCAAGCGCCGGGCCTTCAACGAGATCATGGACGTGTACGCGTTCCGCATCATCGTCGACAAGGTTGACACCTGTTACCGCGTACTCGGCGCTGTACATAATTTGTACAAACCCCTGCCCGGCCGCTTCAAAGACTACATCGCGATTCCCAAGGCCAACGGCTACCAGTCGCTGCATACCACGTTGTTTGGGATGCACGGCGTGCCGATCGAGATTCAGATCCGCACGCGCGAAATGGAAGAGATGGCCAATAACGGCATCGCCGCGCACTGGCTGTACAAATCCAGCGGTGACGAGCAGCCGAAAGGCACGCATGCCCGCGCTCGCCAGTGGGTCAAAGGCGTGCTTGAGATGCAGCAACGGGCCGGCAACTCCCTGGAATTTATCGAAAGCGTGAAGATCGACCTGTTCCCGGACGAGGTCTACGTGTTCACGCCCAAAGGCCGCATCATGGAGCTGCCAAAAGGCTCCACGGCGGTCGACTTTGCCTACGCGGTGCACACCGACGTGGGTAACAGTTGCATCGCCTGCCGCATCAACCGGCGTCTCGCGCCGCTGTCCGAACCGCTGCAAAGCGGCTCCACGGTCGAGATCGTCAGCGCACCGGGCGCGCGCCCCAACCCGGCCTGGCTGAATTTTGTGGTCACCGGCAAGGCGCGCACGCACATCCGTCACGCGCTGAAACTGCAACGCCGCTCCGAATCCATCAGCCTCGGCGAACGCCTGCTGAACAAGGTACTCAACGGTTTCGACAGCGCGCTGGAAAAAATCCCGGCCGAGCGCGTGCAAGCGATGCTCCACGAGTATCGCCAGGAAACCATCGAAGACCTGCTGGAAGATATTGGCTTGGGCAATCGCATGGCCTACGTGGTGGCGCGCCGGCTGCTCGGCGAAGGCGAACAACTGCCAAGCCCCGAAGGCCCGTTGGCGATTCGCGGCACCGAAGGCCTGGTACTTAGCTACGCCAAGTGCTGTACGCCGATCCCGGGTGACCCGATTGTCGGCCACTTGTCGGCGGGCAAAGGCATGGTCGTGCACTTGGACAACTGCCGCAATATCACTGAAATCCGCCACAACCCCGAGAAATGCATTCAGTTGTCGTGGGCCAAGGATGTGACCGGCGAGTTCAACGTCGAGCTGCGGGTGGAGCTGGAACACCAGCGCGGCCTGATTGCCTTGCTGGCCAGCAGTGTCAACGCGGCCGACGGCAACATCGAGAAAATCAGCATGGACGAGCGCGATGGCCGCATCAGCGTGGTCCAGCTGGTTGTCAGCGTGCACGACCGCGTGCACCTGGCCCGCGTGATCAAGAAGCTGCGCGCCTTGACCGGGGTCATCCGCATCACCCGCATGCGTGCATAACCCACTCATTACAAGGAGTCATACATGACCAAGACCGTTATCACCAGCGACAAGGCCCCAGCCGCTATCGGTACGTATTCCCAGGCCATCAAGGCGGGCAATACCGTCTACATGTCCGGGCAGATCCCGCTGGACCCAAAAACCATGGAACTGGTTGAAGGCTTTGAGGCACAAACTGTACAAGTCTTCGAAAACCTCAAGTCGGTTGCCGAAGCCGCCGGCGGTTCGTTCAAGGACATCGTCAAGCTGAACATCTTCCTCACCGACCTGAGCCATTTCGCCAAGGTTAACGAGATCATGGGTAAGTACTTCGAACAGCCGTACCCAGCCCGCGCCGCCATTGGCGTTGCCGCCCTGCCAAAGGGTGCGCAGGTTGAGATGGATGCGATTCTGGTCATCGAGTAAAACACCCGGCGCAGCCTTCACAGGCTGCGCCGACTTCGTTTCAGAAGGATTTCGTCATGCGCAAAGCGCTTATAGCCTTGTCAACGCTGGCCCTGGTGCTCGGCGGCTGCGCCAGCAACCCCGCCGACCTGGACGTGAGCGGAACCTGGGTCAACCAGGCCGCCATCAATGCGGCAGCCAAGGGCGGCCCTTTGCGTGAAGCCCTGCAAACCTTTGGCCCCAACCTTGAGTGGCAGATCAACCCCAAGGCTGCGCAGGCACGCTACTACAACGGTTTTGAAGTAGCTGAAGGCAAGTTGCTCGGCGAGAAGTCCGGCGCCTGGAGCGTCGAGTTTTACGGCAGCTCCGCCACTGAACTCAAGCGCAAAGGCAAACAACTGCTGCAGTCGGCTAATGACAATGAGCCTGAGCAATTGTTCGCCCGCGCCAAGGACCCGGCCCCGGAAGGCGCGCCATTGGGCGCTAACTTCGAGCGGGCGCTGTATGCGGCCTACATGGGCGGCGATTGGAAGATTACCGACGGCAACGGTGACGGCGCCACGGTACAGTTTCAGCCCGACGGCAAGGTTGCCGGCTTGCCGGGTGTCGATCGCTACTCGCTGTGCCTGGCGGGCGACTGCGCCTCCATGAGCGGCGGCTATGACAGCATCTGGCTGCAGCTGAACGGCCAGGGCAACCCGTGGATCTTCGCCCGCAAAGGCAAGCAACTGGAAATCTTCCAGGCGGTGAATACTGCGCAAGCGGATGAAGGCCCCCAGTTCACTCCCGGCCCTCGCCAGTGGTTGCTGGAAAAACAGTGATACAAAGCAAAGGAGCCTACAGGCTCCTTTTTCTTTAGTCTGCGCCCTGGTTTTTCGCCCTTGAGAGCTGGCCCATGCGCTTGTATTTAACCCTCGGTTTATTGCTGCTGGCCGGCTGTACCCACCCGCCGCAGACGCCCGACATCAACGGACTCTGGATCAATCAGGCGCTTATTGATGAAGCCGCGCAAGGTCGGCCACTGAACACCAGCGGCGTCAACCTGGAGTGGAGCATCAACACTCGCACCGGCAAGGCGCAAATGAGCAACGCCTTCGAACTGGGCGAAGGTCAATTGCGGCAAACGTCGCCGACAGCCTGGACCGTTGATTACAACGGCTACGGCACGGATAAGCTGCGCGTTGACGGCGAGCGGTTAGTGCAACTCGCAAAGGATCACAACCCGCAGCAGGTGTTCAGCCGCCCGGCGAATGCCGCCAGAACAGGCGAACCGCGGAGCGACACGTTCAGGCACGCGCTATACGCGGCCTACATGGCCGGCCCATGGAAAATCATTGAAGGCCCTGGTACGGGCGACACCGTAATATTCGCGGCGGATGGCGGCGTGACGGGCTTTCCCCGGTACGACCAGTACGAACTATGCCTGGGTGGAGACTGCAGCTCTCAAGGCGCAGGCAATGACACACTCTCTTTATACAAAGGCAATAAGGCTGACGGATGGATTTTTGTCCGTCAGGGGCAGCGGCTCGAGCTTTTCCATCAGATCAACCTGTCCCGACCGGATGAAATTCCCGAGCTGACTCCCGGCCCACGCCAGTGGGTGCTGGAAAAACAGTGATAAAAAGGAGCCCGCGGGCTCCTTTTTCATTCAGCACTTACCTTCGAGGATCGCCGCATAGCCCTCGCGGTAGCTTGGGTAAGTCGGCACCCAGCCCAGCGCCTTGGCCCGCGCATTGCTGCATTGCTTGCTGCCCGCACGGCGCACGGTGGCTTCCTCGGCCCACTCGGTCACACCCAAGTAGTCGCGCAACCAGGCCACCACGTCCGCCAATGGGGCAGGTGCATCGTCGACGCCGATGTAGACCTTATCCAGCGAGCCGCCCTGCTCCACACGCCGCAGCAAAAAGGCCAGCAAGCCCGCCGCGTCATCGGCGTGAATCCGGTTGCCATATAAAGGTGGGTCAATTGCCACGCGATAGCCTTGGCGCACTTGGGTCAACAGCCATTCGCGGCCAGGGCCGTAGATCCCGGTCAAGCGCACGATGCTCGCGGGGATACCGCTGTTGAGCGCCACGTGCTCGGCTTCGAGCATCACTTGGCCGGAATATCCGGTGGCCTGGGTCTCGGACGTTTCGTCGACCCACTCGCCATTCTGTTGGCCGTACACACTGCTGCTGGAGACAAACAGCAAGTGCTTCGGTTGTTGGCCGTAGTCGCCCAGCCACTCCAACACATGCTCCAACCCTTGCACGTAAGCCGCGCGATACCCGGCCTCATCGTGGTCGGTGGCGGCGGCGCAATACACCACGTAATCCACCCCGCCGGTCGGCCAGGTGTCAGGGCAGTCTTTGTTGAACAGGTCGCCGGCGATGCCGATCACGCCATCGGGCAGGCGCGAAATGTCTCGCCGCAGCCCGTAAACCTCCCAGCCTGAGGCCAGCAATTGGCTAGCCAGCCGACTACCCACATCACCGCAACCTGCAATCACAACAGAAGGCGCAGACATCACAAAACTCCGTTCTCAAAGGCCTAGATTAGCCTTCACCGATGACTTGGGGCCAGAAAAACGACAAATAAAGTTACTGTATTACTTCTGTTAACAAGAATTACTTGCAATAATGACCGCCCATTTGTCCTCGACCTCATCAGGTCTGGCAGGACGATCACTCATTCTTTTCTCTTAGGTCCGGCCAGCATGACACGTAATACAAACCCCGCTTCGCCAACCAAGCTTCACAGCCCATCCCGCGCCTGGCGTGCGATGGCTGCGATGCTGTTCAGCGTATTGCTGGCACCGACCGCCGCATTCGCTGACGCCGCTGCCCCAGCCGCTCCGGCTGCTGCCGAGCAGACCACAGCCGCCCCGGCTGCACCCGCCGCTGCGCCAGTCGCCACCGACCCCGCGCAGGCCGCCAGCCCGGCCGTTGCCGACGAGTCCGGGGTTGTACTGGAAGAAAACAACACACTGGGCATGGCCCATGACCTGTCGCCGTGGGGCATGTACCAGAATGCTGACGTGGTGGTGAAAGCCGTGATGATCGGCCTGGCGATTGCCTCGATCATTACCTGGACCATCTGGATCGCCAAGGGCTTCGAGCTGCTGGGCGCCAAGCGTCGTCTGCGCACTGAAATCGTCCACCTGAAAAAAGCCACCACCCTCAAGGAAGCCAGCGACACCGCGACCAAAAAGGGCACCCTGGCCCATACGCTGGTGCAAGACGCGCTGGAAGAAATGCGCCTGTCGGCCAACGCCCGCGAAAAAGAAGGCATCAAGGAGCGCGTGGCCTTCCGCCTGGAGCGCCTGGTCGCCGCCTGCGGACGTAACATGAGCAGCGGCACCGGCGTGCTGGCTACTATCGGCTCCACTGCGCCGTTCGTCGGTCTGTTCGGCACCGTGTGGGGCATCATGAACAGCTTTATCGGCATCGCCAAAACCCAGACTACCAACCTCGCCGTGGTTGCCCCCGGCATCGCCGAAGCATTGCTGGCAACCGCCCTGGGCCTGGTTGCGGCGATTCCTGCGGTGGTGATCTACAACGTCTTCGCCCGTTCGATCGCCGGCTACAAGGCCCAGGTATCGGACGCGTCGGCAGAAGTCCTGCTGCTGGTCAGCCGCGACCTCGATCACCTGCCTACCGAGCGCAGCTCGCAACCGCACATGGTGAAAGTGGGGTAATCGGCCATGGGCCTGCATTTGAATCAAGGCGACGATGAACTCGTCGAGAACCACGAAATCAACGTCACTCCCTTTATCGACGTGATGCTGGTGCTGCTGATCATCTTCATGGTGGCGGCACCGTTGGCTACCGTGGACATCAAGGTCGACCTGCCCGCGTCCAGCGCCAAGCCTGCACCGCGGCCGGAGAAACCGATTTTCCTCAGCGTCAAGGCGGACCAACGCCTGTACTTGGGCGAAGAAGAAGTCAAAGCTGAAACCCTGGGCCCGGTGCTCGACGCCAAGACCCAAGGCAAGAAAGACACGACCATCTTCTTCCAGGCCGACAAGGGCGTGGACTACGGCGACCTGATGAGTGTGATGGATGCCCTGCGCGCGGCTGGCTACCTCAAGGTAGGCCTGGTTGGGCTTGAGACGGCAGCCAAGAAATGATCACGACGCGCCACAAACTGACGCGTTATGGCACCAGCCTTGCCGTCGTGCTGGGCGTGCATGCCGTCGCGATCATCATCGCGCTCCAATGGTCCACGCCGCGCCCGGTGACGTTGCCGCCCGCCGCCATGGTCATCGACCTGGCGCCGATGCCAGCGCCGCCGCCGCCGGCACCGCCCAAGGTGGTCACGCCGCCGCAGCCGCCTGCTCCGGTGGAAGAGTTGCCGTTGCCGAAACTGGCCGAGGCGCCCAAGCCAACGATCCAGGTGCCCAAGCCGGTCAAGCCCAAGCCCAAACCTCAGCCGCCCAAGCCTGTGGAAAAAAAGCCCGAGCCGCCCAAGGAGAAACCTTCCGAGCAGCCGCCGAGCGAAACGCCACCGACCAGTACGCCTGCGGAAAAATCGGCCCAGCCCGTTCCCGGCCCATCGCCACAGCAATTGGCCGCCAAGGCTTCCTGGCAAGGCGAGCTACTGGCGCACTTGCAGAAGTACAAGAAGTACCCGCCAAGCGCCCAGCGCAGTGGCAAGGAAGGTTTGAACCGCCTGCGTTTTGTGGTGGACGGCGAAGGCAACGTGCTGTCCTACGAATTGGTCGGCCGCTCCGGCAATGCCGACCTGGACCGCGCAACCCTGGACATGATCCGTCGCGCCCAGCCACTGCCCAAGCCTCCGGCCGACATGCTGACCGGCGGCAGCGTCGAAATCGTCGCGCCGTTCGTTTACAACATCCAGAAGCCTCGCCGATAGCATGTGGGAGGGGGCTTGCTCCCTCCCACATTGGATTTGATTGCCTCAAAAAATCACACTCCCCGCTCAATCCACAGCAAAGTTCTGATAACGTGCGTCTATCGATTGCAGCCGGTATGCTTGGCCCGCAACCTCATGGACGCCCGCTATGACTCTTACAGAATTACGCTACATCGTGACCCTCGCCCAAGAACAGCACTTCGGCCACGCGGCCGAGCGTTGCCACGTCAGCCAGCCGACGCTGTCGGTGGGTGTGAAAAAGCTTGAAGACGAACTCGGTGTGCTGATTTTCGAGCGCAGCAAGAGCGCCGTGCGCCTCACGCCGGTAGGCGAAGGTATTGTTGCGCAGGCCCAAAAGGTCCTGGAACAAGCGCAAAGCATTCGCGAGCTGGCCCAAGCCGGTAAAAACCAGCTGACCGCACCGCTCAAGGTCGGCGCTATCTACACCGTTGGCCCGTACCTGTTCCCGCACCTGATTCCGCAACTGCACCGCGTCGCGCCGCAGATGCCGCTGTATATCGAAGAAAACTTCACTCACATACTGCGCGACAAACTGCGCAACGGTGAGCTGGACGCGGTCATCATCGCGCTGCCGTTCAACGAGGCAGACGTGTTGACCCTGCCGCTCTACGACGAGCCGTTTTACGTGCTGATGCCAGCCTCCCACCCGTGGACGCAAAAAGACACCATCGACGCCGCCTTGCTCAACGACAAGAGCCTGCTGCTGCTCGGCGAAGGTCACTGTTTCCGCGACCAGGTACTGGAAGCCTGCCCGACGCTGGCCAAGGGTAATGACGGCGCCAAACACACCACCGTGGAATCCAGCTCCCTGGAAACCATTCGCCACATGGTGGCGTCCGGCCTGGGTATTTCGATTCTGCCGCTGTCGGCGGTGGACAGCCATCACTATGCCCCTGGCGTGATCGCCGTGCGCCCACTGACCCCGCCGGTGCCGTTCCGCACCGTGGCGATCGCCTGGCGTGCGAGTTTCCCTCGGCCGAAAGCCATTGAGATCCTCGCCGACTCGATCCGGCTGTGCTCGGTGGCCAAACCGCCTGCCGCGAGCTAAGTGCGCGCATGACTGAGCTACTGTAATGACCGAGTTGTCGCAGGTGTCGGTGACCGCACTCAAGGGTGTCGGTGAAGCCATGGCCGAAAAGCTCGCCAAGGTGGGTTTGGAGAACCTCCAGGACGTGCTGTTCCACCTGCCCCTGCGCTATCAGGACCGCACGCGCGTGGTGCCCATCGGCCACTTGCGGCCTGGGCAAGATGCGGTAGTTGAAGGCACCGTCAGTGGTGCCGACGTGGTGATGGGCAAACGCCGCAGTTTAGTCGTGCGCCTGCAGGACGGCACCGGCGGCCTGAGCCTGCGCTTCTACCATTTCAGCAACGCGCAGAAGGAAGGCCTCAAGCGAGGCACCCGCGTGCGCTGCTACGGTGAAGCGCGCCCGGGTGCCTCGGGGCTGGAAATCTACCACCCGGAATACCGCGCCATTACTGGCGACGAGCCGCCGCCGGTGGACACCACGCTCACGCCGATCTACCCGCTGACCGAAGGCCTGACCCAACAACGCTTGCGCCAGCTGTGCATGCAGACCCTGGCCATGCTCGGCCCAAAAAGCCTGCCCGACTGGCTGCCACTGGAGCTGGCGCGCGACTACCAACTGGCGCCACTGGACGATGCGATTCGCTACTTGCATCACCCACCCGCCGACGCCGATGTCGACGAGCTGGCCTTGGGGCACCACTGGGCGCAACACCGCCTGGCCTTTGAAGAACTGCTGACCCATCAACTCTCCCAACAGCGCCTGCGCGAGAGCATGCGCTCGCTGCGCGCGCCGGCAATGCCCAAGGCCAAGCGCCTGCCTGCGCAATACCTGGCTAACCTCGGGTTTGCGCCGACGGGCGCGCAAGTGCGCGTCGGCAATGAAATCGCCTACGACCTGAGCCAGCATGAACCCATGCTGCGGCTGATTCAGGGCGACGTGGGCGCAGGTAAAACCGTGGTCGCCGCCCTCGCCGCCTTGCAAGCTCTGGAAGCCGGTTACCAAGTGGCACTGATGGCACCGACCGAAATTCTCGCCGAGCAACATTTCATCACCTTCAAGCGCTGGCTCGAACCGCTGGGCCTGGAAGTGGCGTGGCTGGCGGGCAAGCTCAAGGGCAAGGTTCGCGCGTCGGCACTCGAGCAGATCGCGGGCGGCGCACCGATGGTGGTGGGCACCCACGCGCTGTTTCAGGACGAAGTGAAGTTCAAGAACCTGGCCTTGGTGATTATCGACGAACAACACCGTTTCGGCGTGCAACAGCGCTTGGCACTGCGCCAGAAAGGTGTGGGCGGCCGCATGAACCCGCACCAGTTGATCATGACCGCCACACCGATTCCGCGCACCCTGGCGATGAGCGCCTACGCCGACCTCGACACCTCGATCCTTGATGAGCTGCCGCCTGGGCGTACGCCGGTCAACACTGTGCTGGTGACCGACACCCGGCGCGTGGAAGTGATCGAACGCGTGCGTGGCGCCTGTGCCGAAGGCCGTCAGGCGTACTGGGTATGCACGCTGATTGAAGAGTCCGAAGAGCTGACCTGCCAAGCCGCAGAGACCACTTACGAAGACCTCACCAGTGCCTTGGGCGAGCTCAAGGTCGGGCTGATTCATGGGCGCATGAAGCCTGCAGAAAAAGCCGCGGTGATGGCCGAGTTCAAGGCCGGTAACCTGCAATTGCTGGTCGCCACCACGGTGATCGAAGTCGGTGTGGATGTGCCCAACGCCAGCTTGATGATCATCGAAAACCCCGAGCGCCTGGGCCTCGCCCAACTCCACCAACTACGCGGCCGCGTCGGCCGGGGCAGCGCGGCCAGCCATTGCGTGCTGCTCTACCACCCGCCGCTGTCACAGATCGGGCGCCAACGTTTGGGCATCATGCGCGAAACCAACGATGGTTTTGTCATCGCCGAAAAAGACCTCGAACTGCGCGGCCCCGGCGAAATGCTCGGCACCCGCCAGACCGGCCTGCTGCAATTTAAAGTCGCCGACCTGATGCGCGACGCTGACTTGTTGCCTGCCGTGCGCGACGCGGCGCAAGCCCTGCTTGAACGCTGGCCGGATCACGTCAGCCCGTTGCTGGACCGCTGGCTACGGCATGGGCAGCAATACGGCCAAGTGTGACGCCTGAGGTTTGCGCGCGTGCGCTGCGCCCGCCGGCAACGCTTGGACGCCAACCACGTCACAAACCACAGTTAGTCGACCAACATCGGTAGCAAGCTGGTTATACTTCTGTGACTGTACGAAATTGGATCAGGCCATGTCAGAAGTAGCCCTCGCCACAGCCCCACTGACCGCCCCGTCGGTCATTCAGGCTCTGCTCGCAAAGCTCGCCATCCCTTACACGGAAGTGGCCGAACACGCTGGCCTGAATCCCGCACGAAAGGTCCAGGCAGTGCTGCTGGAAGATGCCGTGGGCGCGCTCATGGTGCTGTTCCCGCAGAGCCAATTGCTCGACCTCAACCGTCTCGCCGAACTCACGGGTCGCCGCCTCACGGCGGTGTCGCCGGAGCGTGTCGAGCGCATGCTCGGCAAACATGAACTGTGCCTGCTGCCAGGCCTGCCGGCGATGACCAGTTCGCCGTGCCTGTACGAAGGCAGCCTGCTGAGCGAGCCGAGCTTGCTGGTGCATTCGGGCGAAGCCGGTGTGCTGCTGGAGATCGCCAGCGCCGACTTCAAGACGATGCTGACCAAGGCCAGCGCCGGGCACTTCGGCGAGCCTTTGAGCAACATTCGGCCCAACCTCGACCGCCCCAACGATGACCGCGAGGAAATCACCCAGGCGATGCAGGCGTTTACCGCCCGCCGAATCCAGCAACGCCTGGAAGCCACCATCGAGATTCCGCCGCTGGCCGACACCGCGCAGAAGATCATCAAGCTGCGCGTCGACCCCAACGCCACCATTGATGACATCACCGGCGTGGTTGAAACCGACCCGGCCCTGGCCGCCCAAGTGGTCAGTTGGGCCGCGTCGCCGTATTACGCCTCGCCGGGCAAAATTCGTTCAGTGGAAGACGCGATCGTGCGCGTGCTGGGCTTTGACCTGGTGATCAACCTCGCCCTGGGCCTGGCCTTGGGCAAGACCTTGAGCCTGCCTAAAGACAACCCGCATCAGGCCACACCGTACTGGCACCAGTCGATCTACACCGCTGCGGTGATCGAAGGGCTGACCCGTGCCATGCCGCGCGCTCAGCGCCCGGAAGCAGGCCTGACGTATCTGGCCGGCTTGCTGCACAACTTCGGTTATCTGTTGCTGGCGCACGTGTTCCCGCCGCACTTCTCGCTGATCTGCCGTCACCTGGAGGTCAACCCGCACCTGTGCCATAGCTATGTCGAACAGCATTTGCTGGGCATCAGCCGCGAGCAGATCGGCGCCTGGCTGATGCGCTACTGGGACATGCCGGAAGAACTGTCCACCGCCCTGCGCTTCCAGCATGACCCGAACTACGACGGCCAATACGCCGAGTACCCGAACCTGGTGTGCCTGGCCGTGCGCCTGCTGCGCAGCCGAGGCATCGGCTCGGGGCCGGTCGAGGCGATTCCGGATGCATTACTGGAGCGTCTGGGGTTGAGCCGCGAAAAGGCTGAAGCAGTGGTCGGCAAAGTGCTGGATGCCGAGGTGCTGTTGCGCGAGTTGGCATCGCAGTTCACGCAGGGTTAAACGCGCCATCGCAGCGATGCGTCTGACCGACCGTGTTGCCTGCATCGCGAGCAAGCCCGGCTTCCACATTGGTCGCGTTGCCATGTGGAAGCGGGCGGGCCTTTGACATCAGCGTTTGTTTTTCTTCGGCTTTAAATACTTGGTCAAGCCCTGAAACCAGATTACCAGCGCCGGGTTGCCCTTGATTTGAATCGACTTGTCCTGAATGCCCGTCATGAACGCCAGTTGCTTGTTCTTGGCCTGCATCGTGGCGAAGCCGTAGGCGGCATCTTTGAAGGCGATAGCAAAGGCCGGCGTTGGGTGAACACCTGAGCGGCTGGTGATGCGCTGGTCTTTGACGATGAAGTGACGGGCAACGTTGCCGTCGAGGGTCTGCAACTGGAACGCCAGGTCTTTGTCACCCAGCTGTTGCTGGAAAGCAGGGTTAGTGCGGCTGGCTTTGCCCATCATCAGGCCCAGTACCCACAGCAAAAGACGAAATTTCATGCAAACGGCCTCGGTCTGATTATTAAGTGGCCGCGACAGTTTAACGATTTGCAGGTGGAACGCCACCGATCTTGGGCTTTAGCCGGAGATCGGCAGGCGTTTAACGCTTATAGCAACAAATCCCCTCGCCCCACACAAAAAAATGGGCACCCGACCCAGCCGGCGTGCCCATTCTTTTTACCGCCCCGCCTCCCTTCGAGACGTACCGCTGTTACGGGTTGACGCTGTCTTTGAGCGACTTGCCCGGCTTGAACGCAACGGTGTTGCTGGCCTTGATTTTCACAGGCTCACCGGTTTGCGGGTTTTTGCCGGTGCGGGCGCCGCGGTGGCGTTGCAGGAAGGTGCCGAAGCCAACCAGTGTGACGCTGTCCTTGCGATGCAGGGCGCCGGTGATTTCTTCGAGAACGGCATTGAGGACGCGGTTGGCCTGTTCCTTGGTGAGATCCGCTTTTTCAGCGATGGCGGCTGCGAGTTCTGGTTTACGCATAAGTGAAGCCTCTTTGACGGTTTTTTGTTGTTATGTCCGTGCTGCTCTCTAACGGAGCAGCGCCCAAGGCGCCGCAGGCTCTACTCTGCGGCAGACGGGAGTGAGGATGGCATGCCCTCGGACGCCGCGCCAGTCTCGCGGCGACCTTTCTACCGGGAAAAACCGGGTTATTCCGACAGAACGACAGCTATTTACGCCAGCAGCGGAGGAAGTTCTTTGTTCAAGGCCAGTTTTTCCATCACGGCGCTGCCGGTCAGTGCATAACCCAGCAGGCGGCCACTGGCGTCGCGGCACAAGGCCTTGATGTCGGCGCCCTGCCCCTCAACGCTCCACACGCCTTCGGTGCCGCGTGGCGGTGGCGAAACCACCAGCGGGCAGACCGGGGTTTTCACGGTGATCGGCATCGGCCCGTAGCTGACGGCGGTAGCGTTGCCGGCCAGCGTCTGCGCCAGCGCGCGGGCGCAACTCATCAGCGGCATCACGTAGAGCAGGTTCAGGCCATCGACCTCGGCGCAGTCGCCCAAGGCGTAGATATTGGCGTGGGAGGTCTTCAGGTGGCGGTCCACCATGATCCCGCGATTGATTTGCAGGCCGGCGGCGGCGGCAAGGTCGACACGCGGGCGCAGGCCGATAGCCGAGACCACCACATCGCAGTGGATCACTTCACCGTCCGACAGGTGCGCTTCCAGGCCGTCAGCGCTGCGCTGCAGGCGGTTGAGCACCGGCCCCAAGTGGAAACGCGCGCCAAGGCCTTCCAGCCCGGCTTTTACCGCAGCCGCCGCCGCCGGGTGCAGCAGCGTCGGCATGACTTGCTCGCACGGCGCCACCAGGTCGATTTCGTAACCACCAAGAATCAGGTCGTTGGCGAATTCGCAGCCGATCAGCCCGGCGCCGAGTACCAGCACGCGGCGTTTGCCGGCCACCGCGGCGCGAAAGCGCGCGTAGTCTTCAAGGTCGTTGATCGGGAACACCAGCTCGCCCGCATCGCCTTCGACCGGCACACGCACCGTCTCTGCGCCCCACGCCAGGATCAAGTCACGGTAAGCCACGGCTTCTTCGCCGATCCACAGGCGCTTGTGGCCCGGGTCGATGCCACTGATGCGGGTGTGAGTGCGCACTTCGGCCTTTAGCTGCTCGGCCATGGCGCCAGGTTCAGCCATGCTCAGGCCATCGGCCTGTTTGTTTTTGCCAAAGCCGGTGGAGAGCATGGGCTTGGAGTAGGAGCGCCCGTCATCCGCGGTGATCAGCAGCAATGGGGTCTCGCTGTCGAGCTTGCGAAACTCGCGGGCTACGTTGTAACCGGCCAATCCTGTGCCGATGATCACGACAGGTACGTTCATTCCTTTCTCCTTGTAGTACGTTTCTTGATTCGACGATCAGCCGATTTCGATCATTTCAAAATCCATTTTACCGACGCCGCAGTCCGGGCACAGCCAGTCTTCCGGGACGTCCTGCCACAGAGTGCCGGGGGCGATTCCGTCATCCGGCCAGCCGTCTTTTTCGTCGTAGATCAGGCCGCACACTACACATTGCCACTTCTTCATTACTTGCTTCCTCAGGGTCCAGGCATCTTGGCCGACGGTCGATAGACCAACGTTGCCGTACGGCTCAGGGCGTTTTGTACTGATCGGGGCCGGCAGATGCAAGCGCGATCGACGCATGCGGCCAGTTTGGCCCGGCAAAAGCTCAGGACGCCATGGTAAGCTCGCCGCCTCTTTTGCTGCCAATACTGACTCACCGTGTCGCACTCAATCGACCTTCCCGATGCTTGCCAATGGCTGACCCAACGCCTTCTGAGCCCTGCGCCTGCGCCCCTGACCCTCAACTGGTTGTTCGACGAAGGCTCGCTGACACGGCGGCTGACGCAGTTGTCCAACGACGGTTTCAGCGTGACGCCGCTGTTCGAAGGCTGGCAGCCGCTGCGCGCGGATGAATGTGCCGCGCTGGGCCTGGCGCCGGCCACGGTCGGTTGGGTGCGCGAGGTGTACCTGCGTGGGCATGCCGAGCCTTGGGTGTTCGCCCGCAGCGTGGCGGCTCGCAGTGCCCTGCAGGGTGATGGCTTGCACATGGATGCGTTGGGCAGCCGCTCGTTGGGTGAATTGCTGTTCTGCGACCAGGCATTTGCGCGCCAGGCGATTGAAGTGTGCCATTACCCACGGCAATGGCTGCCGACTGCAGACCAGCTCGACGGCCTGTGGGCGCGCCGCTCGCGCTTTGATCGCGGGCCGCTGAGCGTGCTGGTCGCGGAAGTCTTCCTGCCGAGTTTCTGGCACGCGCTGCATGAACACCCGGAGAACCCTTAATGTATCAACGCTTGCTCAAATCCTTGAACCGTTTGAACCCAAGGGCCTGGGACTTCATTCAGTTGACCCGCATGGACAAGCCGATCGGCATTTACCTGTTGCTGTGGCCGACGCTGTGGGCGCTATGGATCGCCGGCAAGGGCTCGCCTTCGTTGATCAATATCGTGATTTTTGTGCTGGGCGTGGCGCTGACGCGCGCCGGCGGCTGCGTGATCAATGATTGGGCCGACCGCAAGGTCGATGGCCATGTGAAACGCACTGAGCAGCGCCCGTTGGTGAGCGGCAAAATCAGCTCGAAAGAGGCGCTGGTATTTTTTGCGGTGCTGATGGGCATCAGTTTCTTGCTGGTGCTGCTGACCAACGCCATGACCATCCTGCTGTCACTCGGCGGCTTGGCCCTGGCAGCGAGCTACCCGTTCATGAAGCGTTACACCTATTACCCGCAGGTGGTGCTGGGCGCGGCGTTTTCCTGGGGTATGCCGATGGCGTTTACCGCCGAGACCGGGCACTTGCCCGCCACGGCGTGGCTGCTGTACATCGCCAACTTGCTGTGGACGGTGGGCTACGACACGTATTACGCGATGACTGATCGCGACGATGACTTGAAGATCGGCGTGAAATCCACCGCTATTCTGTTCGGCGATGCCGACCGGGTGATCATTCTCACCCTGCAAAGCCTGGCGCTGGTGTGCCTGCTACTGGCGGGCATGCGGTTCGAGCTGGGCGGCTGGTTCCACGTGGGCTTGCTGGCGGCGGCAGGCTGTTTTGTCTGGGAGTTCTGGTACACCCGCGACAGGGACCGCCTGAAATGCTTCAAGGCGTTTTTGCACAACCACTGGGCCGGGCTGGCGATTTTTGTCGGGATCGTGGCGGATTACGCGTTTCGCTGAGACTTTTTGCGGTGGCTGTTCGGATGCCTTCGCGAGCAAGCCGGCTCCCACAGTTGAAATGCATTCCACGTGTGGAAGCGGGCTTGCCCACGAAGGCCTTAGCGGCACCGAGACCGAGAGTCAGGGCTTGATGATGTGCCACGCGCCGCCTTTGCCATCACCGGTCTTGTCACCGGCTTTCTTGTCATCTTTATAGGTGTATACCGGTTTGCCTTCATAGGCCCACTGGCTGGTTTGATCATCACGCGTGATGACCGTCCACTTGCCCATCGACTTATCGGTAGACTCGGCCTTCAGCGGCGGCCAGTTGGTCGCGCACTGGTCCTTGCACACCGACTTGCCGTCGGCATCCTTGTCGAAGGTGTAAAGGGTCAAACCCTTGTGGTCCACCAACATTCCATCTTTAGTCATAGCCGGGTCCGCCGCAGATGCCAGGGTCGGCAGCGTCAACGCGGCCGTTACCAGCAGGGCTTTCCAGGAAATCGTACGGTCAGTCATCGGAACCTTCCTTTTGCGGTTGTCAGGATTCGGACCCAAAGCGTAGCCCAGAGACGCGCGAATTGCCCGAGCGACTAAATTACTGTCACACGAATGCAATAATTCCGTTATCTAATGCGGCGCAAGACAGTTAAATGACAAGAGGACTTAGCATGGTTGGCAGGAGCATTCTGATCGTTGACGACGAAGCGCCCATTCGCGAAATGATCGCCGTTGCGTTGGAAATGGCCGGCTATGACTGCCTGGAGGCTGAGAACTCCCAGCAGGCCCATGCGATTATCGTCGACCGTAAGCCGGACTTGATCTTGCTGGACTGGATGCTGCCCGGCACCTCCGGCATCGAACTGGCCCGCCGCCTCAAGCGTGATGAGCTGACCGGGGATATTCCGATCATCATGCTCACCGCCAAAGGCGAAGAGGACAACAAGATCCAGGGCCTGGAAGTTGGCGCTGATGACTACATCACCAAGCCATTTTCGCCACGCGAACTGGTTGCCCGCCTCAAAGCCGTACTGCGCCGCGCCGGCCCGACCGATGGCGAAGCGCCTATCGAGGTCGGTGGCCTGATACTCGACCCGATCAGCCACCGCGTGACCATCGACGGCACACCGGCCGAGATGGGCCCGACCGAATACCGCCTGCTGCAATTTTTCATGACCCACCAGGAACGCGCCTACACACGCGGCCAATTGCTCGACCAAGTGTGGGGCGGCAACGTGTACGTGGAGGAGCGCACCGTCGATGTGCATATCCGCCGCCTGCGCAAAGCCTTGGGCGATGCTTACGAGAATCTGGTACAAACCGTGCGCGGCACCGGCTACCGGTTTTCGACCAAGAGCTGAGCCACAAGCAGTCAGCTACAAGCGGCAAGTTAAAGCCAATGTGCTTTTACGTGTGGCTTGCCGCTTGAAACGTGTAACTGCCCGAAGGACCGATCGTGAACCAAAACTGGCATGGCACCCTGATCCGCCACATGTTGCTGTTAATCACCGGCTGCCTGGTGGTGGGCTTGGCCAGCGGCCAATACGGCTGGAGCCTGGCCGTGGGTATCGGCCTGTACCTGGGCTGGACCCTCAAACAATTGCTGCGCCTGCATGAATGGCTGCGCCAACACAAACCCGAGGAAGCTCCGCCCGACGGCTACGGCCTGTGGGGCGAGGTGTTCGACAGCATTTACCACCTGCAACGCCGCGACCAGCGGGTTCGCGGGCGCCTGCAAGCGGTGATCGACCGGGTGCAAGAGTCTACCGCCGCGCTGAAAGATGCGGTGATCATGCTCGACAGCGATGGCAACCTGGAATGGTGGAACCGCGCCGCTGAAACCCTGCTGGGCCTCAAGACGCCGCAAGACAGCGGCCAGCCGGTGACCAACCTGGTGCGCCACCCGCGCTTCAAGGAGTACTTCGAACAGGAGAACTACGATGAAGCGCTGGAAATACCCTCGCCCACCAATGACCGCGTGCGCATCCAGCTTTACCTGACGCGCTATGGCAACAACGAACACTTGATGCTGGTGCGTGACGTGACCCGCATTCACCAGTTGGAACAGATGCGCAAAGACTTCGTCGCCAACGTCTCGCATGAGCTGCGCACACCGCTGACGGTGATCTGCGGCTATCTGGAGACGCTGCTCGACAACGTTGACGAGATCAACCCGCGCTGGAGCCGAGCGCTGCAACAGATGCAGCAGCAAGGTTCACGCATGCAGACCCTGCTCAACGACCTGTTGCTGCTGGCCAAGCTTGAAGCCACCGATTACCCGTCGGACAACCAACCGGTCAGCGTGCAAAGCCTGTTGCAGACCATCAAAAACGACGCCCAGGCGCTCTCTGGCCAGCGCGAGCAACACATCAGCCTGGAAGCCGACGCGCTGGTGCTGCTCAAAGGCAGCGAGGGCGAGTTGCGCAGCGCGTTTTCCAACCTGGTGTTCAACGCCGTCAAGTACACCCAGGACAAGGGCACTATTCGCATCCGCTGGTGGGCCGATGAACACGGCGCGCACTTGAGCGTGCAGGACTCCGGCATCGGCATCGACGCCAAGCACCTGCCGCGCCTGACCGAGCGGTTCTACCGCGTCGACTCCAGCCGCAACTCCAATACCGGCGGCACCGGGCTTGGTTTGGCGATCGTCAAACACGTGTTGTTGCGCCACCGTGCGCGGCTGGAAATCACCAGCGTGCTGGGCCATGGCAGTACCTTCACCTGCCACTTTCCACCGACGCAAGTGACCCGTTCGCGAGTGATCGAGAAGGATGAGTAACCCAAAAACACCACCCATCCAATGTGGGAGGGGGCTTGCTCCCGATGGCGGTGTATCAGCCGACAGATTTGCTGACTGATACTCCCTCATCGGGAGCAAGCCCCCTCCACATTAGAATTTCACGCTTTTCAACAACACTTTCCCGGCTCCGCCCGGCAGCGGGCACTAGGCAAGCGCCCCGTCAGCCGCTACATTGACCGACTTGCGCCTGCCTTGCAGGCCTGCTGCCACCCCTTATTGAACACATGGAACCTGCAAAACCCCATCATGGACCCTTCCCCTGGTATCACCCTCGCTACACTCTTCGCCGACTTCGGCATGATTCTTTTTGCACTGGTCCTGGTACTGCTCAACGGTTTTTTCGTTGCGGCGGAATTTGCCATGGTCAAACTGCGCGCCACGCGGGTCGAGGCCATCGCCCACAAAAACGGCTGGCGCGGGCAGATCCTGCGCACCGTTCACAACCAGCTCGACGCCTACCTGTCGGCCTGCCAGTTGGGTATTACCCTCGCCTCCCTGGGCCTTGGTTGGGTCGGTGAGCCGGCCTTTGCGCATATCCTCGAGCCGTTGCTGGGCGCTGTGGGCGTCGAGTCGCCGGAAGTGATCAAGGGCGTGTCGTTTTTTGCCGCCTTCTTCGTGATTTCCTACCTGCACATTGTGATCGGTGAACTGGCGCCCAAGTCCTGGGCGATTCGCAAACCCGAACTGCTCTCGCTGTGGACGGCCGTGCCGCTGTACCTGTTCTACTGGGCGATGTACCCGGCGATCTACCTGCTCAACGCCAGCGCCAACGCCATTCTGCGTATCGCCGGCCAGGGCGAGCCTGGCCCGCACCATGAACACCATTACAGCCGCGAAGAGCTCAAGCTGATCCTGCACTCCAGCCGTGGCCAGGACCCGAGCGACCAAGGCATGCGCGTGCTGGCTTCAGCCGTGGAGATGGGCGAGCTGGAAGTGGTCGACTGGGCCAACTCGCGGGAAGACCTGGTGACGCTGGACTTCAACGCCCCGCTCAAGGAAATCCTCGCGCTGTTCCGTCGCCACAAATTCAGCCGCTACCCGGTGTATGACGCGGTGCGCAACGAGTTCGTCGGCCTGCTGCACATCAAGGATTTGCTGCTGGAACTGGCTGCGCTGGACCACATTCCCGAGTCGTTCAACCTGGCCGAGCTGACGCGCCCGCTGGAGCGCGTGTCGCGGCACATGCCGCTGTCGCAGTTGCTGGAGCAGTTCCGCAAAGGCGGCGCGCACTTTGCCCTGGTGGAAGAGGCCGACGGCAACATCATCGGCTACCTGACCATGGAAGACGTGCTTGAAGTGCTGGTCGGCGACATTCAGGACGAACACCGCAAGGCCGAGCGCGGCATCCTCGCCTACCAGCCGGGCAAACTGCTGGTGCGTGGCGACACGCCGCTGTTCAAGGTGGAACGCCTGCTGGGCGTTGACCTCGACCACATCGAAGCCGAAACCCTGGCAGGCCTGATCTACGACACCTTGAAACGCGTGCCGGAAGAAGAGGAAGTGCTGGAAGTTGAAGGCTTGCGCATCATCATCAAGAAGATGAAAGGGCCGAAGATTGTATTGGCCAAGGTGCTGTTGCTGGACTAACGCCTCAGTTGCCCAACGCAAAGTTGGGCAATGTGCCTACGGGCTGGTTGAACTCATACGGGATCGATACCAGCCCCGCCTCAGTGGCGCGCTGTACCACAAAATGCAGGTGCGGCCCGCTGCTGTTGCCGGTATTGCCCGACAACGCCAGCGGGCTGCCTGCCGCTACACGTTGCCCGACCCGCACGCTGACCGAACCTTGCTTGAGGTGCAGGTACACGCCCTCAGTGCCGTCATCATGCTGCACCCGCACAAAATTGCCTGACGCATCACCGCCATGCCCGGCTTGATCAGTCTCGGTCTTCACCACCCTGCCGCTGCGCGCCGCGATGACCTGCGTGCCTTCGGGCATGGCAATATCCAGGGCGTAGCGGCTCTTGGCGTCGGTGTGGCTGAAGCTGCCGTTCGGCCCTTGGCTCAGGCGAAACGGCCCGCCACGCCACGGCACCGGATAACGATAGACGCGCTGTGCATAACGCGTTTGAGGCACGCCCGGCACCGGCCGCTGCGCTCGCGCCGGTGTGCGCTCCTGAATCACAAACGCCTGAGCGCCAGGGCTTGGCTGGTCGCTGAAAAACACCACGCCATTAGCATCGGTGGACTTGTAGAGCGTCATGCACATGGCCGGGGTAGCGGCGGTGAACAGCCCATAAAACAGCAGTGCGCGAATAAGCAAAGTCAGTGACAAGGCCGTGTAAGGTCATGCGTCTGCACGGTAAAACAGATGTCCACGTCCATCCGGGCGGCCGCCGATAAGTTGACTAATGCATCGAGAGAAAACTTATCGATCTTGCCATTAAGCACGTCATTAAGGCGAGGCTGGCTGATACCGAGCCGTTGCGCTGCATCCTTCTGAGAAAGCTCCCAACCACGAATGGTCTTGCACAGTTCCAAAAGCAGCTTTGAGCGCAGGCGCATGTTGGCGGCTTGCTGGGGCGTCTCTTCCAGGGCATCCCAAACACTGCTGAAATGTTCGGTGTGAATTTTTGCGTCTGTCATGGGCTTAACCTAACTCCTGCAATCTGGGGCGAGCCAGTTCGATGTCACGCGCTTCAGTTTTCTGTGTGGTCTTGCGCAGTGCGTGCAGCACATAGACAGCTTGAGGCCGACTGACCACATAGAACACTCGAAACGCTCCCGATTCCTCAGCGATGCGAATCTCACTGACACCCCTACCGATGGTTTTCATGGGCTTGCAGTCAAAAGGCTGTTCACCCTGTTGCAATAAGTCCAACTGAAAACCTGCTGCCCTTCGGGCATCCAGAGGGAATGCCTTCAGATCCTTTAGCGAACTTCCTAAAAACACCACATCCTTGTGCCTCGGCATTAGCTTCTCCTTTGCTGGAAAGAAAAAGCGTAATCGACGACTCGACTATAAGCGCTGGAGGTGTGTTTCAAGGCATCGCAAAGGCTTGATAAGGTCGCTGCGACATCAAGAGAATATATCGAAACCGATATAGATCAAGCCACTCAACCGCAATCAGACAGCCGGTCGATTCCCGCTAATGAGGCGATCACGCACCCGGCACAAAATGCTTCTGCGCCGTACCGCGCGCGATCAGCCGGGAGATGTAGTCGAGCTTTTGGGCATCCTGGTCGATAAACCGGAAGGTCAGTTGCAGCCAGTCGCTGTCGGGCTTCGGCTCGAAGGCGACAATGGCGTGCAGGTAGCCGTTGAGGCGGGCTACTTCGGCGTTGTCGCCTTGCTCAAGGTCAAGTACCGCGCTTTCCAGTACTTGGGGCAGGACTTCGCCGCGACGCACCACCAGCAGCGCTTCCTTGATGCTCAGCGCCTTGATTACGCACTGCTGGGTGCCGCTGGACAGGCGCAATTGGCCTTGACCGCGACCGCCGGCCGGCGACGCCGAAACCGCGGCTGGCGCGGGCGGGTTGTTAAGCAGGCCTTTGCTCGGCGCCGCCGCTACCGGCGCCGATTTGACCGCTTCAGGCTTGCCGCCGGTCAGGGCGCTCAAGGAGTCGTTGCCGAAGGCCGAGTTCATTTTGGTCGGCGCGCTGGCAATCAACGCGTCAAGGCGGCCGACTTTGTGCAGCGCCTGCCTGACCTTGCTCAGCAACTGTTCGTTGGTGAACGGCTTGCTGACGTAGCCGGATACACCGGCCTGAATCGCCTGAACCACGTTTTCCTTGTCGCCCCGGCTGGTCACCATCACAAACGGCATGGCCTTGAGGTGCGCTTGCTCGCGGCACCAGGTCAGCAGTTCAAGGCCGGACATCTCGGGCATTTCCCAGTCGCACAGCACCAGGTCGAAGGTCTCGCGCATCAGGATGGCTTGGGCCTTTTTACCGTTCACCGCGTCTTCAAGCTTGATCCCCGGGAAGTAGTTGCGCAGGCACTTCTTTACCAGGTCGCGGATAAACGAGGCGTCATCCACCACCAGTACACTGACTTTACTCATCGACCCTTCATCCTATAAAAACTTCGGCACGCAGAACGCCTGACTGATGGCATTTTGCCAAAACTCACTGATCACAGCCGGATTTTATTGCTCCCGCTGCGCAAATAATTCAGCTGCCACAAACAAAAACGCCCGACCAAAGGCCGGGCGTTAATTTCTCGGGCAACCTTACTTATCGTCAGATTCGCCCGAAACATTAGGGATTTGATCGGCTGAGCCTTCAACTTCGGCCTTCATGCGCTTAAGACCCATGTGCCGCACGTCGGTGCCGCGCACCAGATAAATCACCAGCTCAGAGATATTACGCGCATGGTCGCCGATTCGCTCCAGGGAGCGTAGCACCCAGATGATGCTCAAGACACGCGAAATAGACCGCGGGTCTTCCATCATGTAAGTGGCCAGCTCACGCAGGGCGGTCTTGTACTCGCGGTCGATGATCTTGTCGTACTGGGCCACCGACAACGCCAAGTCAGCATCGAAGCGGGCAAAGGCGTCAAGCGCATCGCGCACCATGTTGCGTACCTGATCGCCGATATGCCGCACCTCTACATAACCACGCGGCGCTTCGCCCTCTTCGCAGAGCTGAATAGCGCGACGCGCGATTTTGGTGGACTCGTCGCCGATGCGCTCCAGGTCGATCACTGACTTGGAGATGCTGATGATCAAACGCAGGTCGGACGCCGCGGGTTGGCGACGCGCGAGAATGCGCAGGCATTCTTCATCGATGTTGCGTTCCATCTGATTGATCTGGTCATCAATGTCGCGCACTTGCTGGGCCAGGCCCGAGTCGGCCTCGATCAGCGCGGTAACCGCATCGTTGACTTGCTTCTCTACCAGCCCGCCCATTGCCAGGAGGTGGCTGCGCACTTCCTCAAGCTCGGCGTTGAACTGCGCGGAGATGTGATGGGTGAGTCCTTCCTTCGAAATCATGGTTTTGCTCCGCAAATCTAATTTAGCCGCAAGCTACAAGCTGCAAGCCACAAGCTGATTTGTATCGTTACCCTGAACTGCCTTTACTTGCCGCTTGAAGCTTATAGCTTGCAGCTTGCAGCTGCTCAAACTAGCCATAACGACCGGTGATGTAGTCTTCGGTCTGTTTTTTAGCCGGGTTGGTGAACAGCGTATCGGTGTCGCCGAACTCGACCAGCTTGCCCATGTACATAAAGGCTGTGTAGTCGGAAACCCGCGCGGCCTGTTGCATGTTGTGGGTCACGATGACGATGGTGAATTTGGATTTGAGCTCGTAGATCAGCTCTTCAACTTTCAGTGTCGAAATCGGGTCGAGCGCAGAGCAGGGTTCGTCGAGCAGCAAGACTTCCGGCTCCACCGCGATGGTGCGGGCGATGACCAAACGTTGCTGCTGGCCGCCGGACAGGCCGAGTGCCGATTCGTGCAGGCGGTCTTTTACCTCGTCCCACAGCGCGGCGCCTTTGAGCGCCCACTCAACTGCTTCATCAAGGATGCGTTTTTTGTTGATGCCCTGGATGCGCAGGCCGTACACCACGTTTTCGTAGATGGTCTTGGGGAACGGGTTGGGCTTCTGAAACACCATGCCCACACGGCGACGCAACTCTGCCACATCTTCGCCCTTGCGGTAGATGTTGGTGCCGTAGAGGTTGATCGCGCCTTCTACACGGCAGCCGTCCACCAGGTCGTTCATACGGTTGAAGGTGCGCAGCAGCGTGGACTTGCCGCAGCCGGACGGGCCGATAAAGGCGGTCACGCGCTGCTTGGGGATGTTCATGCTGACATCGAACAGCGCCTGCTTATCACCGTAATACAGGCTCAGGCCCGGCACTTCGATGGCCACGGTTTCCTGGGCCAGACTCAGGCTCTGTTTGTCGCGACCCAAAGCCTGCATGTTGATGCCGTGGGTAGGGGTTTCGTGTTGCATGGGATGCTCCCTGTGCTACCAATTCATTTCGTTGAACCGCCAGCTTCATGATTGGGCCTGGCGGTTTACCTCAAATCTGTGTGTGGCGCGGTTCACTGTGGGAGGGGGCTTGCTCCCGATAGCGGTGTATCAGAAACACATGTGCTAGCTGACACATTGCTATCGGGAGCAAGCCCCCTCCCACATTGGTTCGGTTAGCTGTCCAGCGCTTTGTACTTCTCGCGCAGGTGGTTACGAATCCACACCGCCGACAGGTTAAGCGTGGCAATCACCAGCACCAGCAGCAAGGCGGTGGCGTAGACCAACGGCCGTGCGGCTTCGACGTTAGGGCTTTGGAAGCCGACGTCATAAATATGGAAGCCCAAGTGCATGATCTTCTGGTCCAGGTGCAGGTAGGGGTAGTTACCATCCAGCGGCAGCGACGGTGCCAACTTCACCACACCCACCAGCATCAGCGGCGCCACTTCACCGGCGGCGCGGGCCACGGCGAGGATCATGCCGGTCATCATCGCCGGGCTGGCCATCGGCAGCACGATCTTCCACAGCGTTTCGGCCTTGGTCGCGCCGAGTGCCAGCGAGCCTTCGCGCACCGTGCGCGGAATTCGCGCCAGGCCTTCTTCGGTGGCCACGATCACCACCGGCACCGCCAGCAGCGCCAGCGTCAGCGAGGCCCAGAGCAGGCCCGGCGTGCCGAAGGTCGGTGCCGGCAGGGCTTCGGCGAAGAACAGACGGTCGACCGAGCCGCCCAGTACGTACACAAAGAAGCCCAGGCCGAACACGCCGTAAACAATCGCCGGTACGCCCGCCAGGTTGTTCACGGCAATGCGGATAATCCGCGTCAGCGTGTTTTGTTTGGCGTACTCACGCAGGTACACCGCCGCCAGCACGCCGAACGGGGTCACGATCATCGCCATGATCAGGGTCATCATTACGGTGCCGAAGATCGCCGGGAAAATCCCGCCTTCGGTGTTGGCTTCCCGTGGGTCGTCGCTGAGGAATTCCCAGACCTTGCTGAAGTAGAAGCCGACCTTGGTGATGTAGCCCATGGCGTTCGGCTGGTAGGCATGCACCACTTTGCCGATGCCGATTTCGAGTTCTTTGCCGTTGGCATCGCGGGCGGTCAGGCTGTCGCGATTGAACTGGGTGTGCAGGTCCGCCAGGCGCGCTTCGATGTCCTTGTAGCGGTTGTTCAGTTCGGCGCGGCCGCTGTCCATATCAGCCTGAGCGGTAGCGTCCAGCTTGCCTTCCAGCTCCAGCTTGCGACCGTGCAGGCGGATGCGTTCCAGCCCGGCGTTGATCGCGCCGATGTCGGTTTTTTCCAGGCTCTTGAGCTGCGCCGCCAGCTTGTTCACGCGTTCGACACGCGCTTGCAGCTCCGGCCACGCCGCTTCGCCTTGAGCGATGACTTTGCCATCCTGCTTGACGTTGACCAGGGTGCCGTAGAAGTTGCCCCACTCACGACGCTCGATGGCCATCAGCTCTGCGGGCTTGGTCTGGTCCTTCAGCCATTCGCCGACAATCCAGGTGAAATCGTTGCCGTTCAAGTCGCGGTTGCCGACCTTGATCAGCTCGCGGGTCATGAACTCCGGGCCCTGGTCGGGCACCGGCAGGCCAGCGCTTTTCAGGCGCTCGCGGGGGACTTCTTCCTTCTGCACCACTTCGCCGATGACGATATGGTTTTCCTGGCCCGGCACGTTGTAGTTGGCCTGGATCAGGTCGGCCGGCCAGAAGTGGCCCAAACCACGCACCGCAATCACAGCCAGCAAACCGATGGTCATGATGACCGCGATGGACACTGCGCCACCGCTGATCCAGACGCCGGGGGCGCCGCTCTTGAACCATCCATTCAGGGAGTTCTGTTTCACAGACTTCTACCTTTCTTAAAGCGACGAGTATTTCTTGCGCAGACGCTGACGAATCAGCTCGGCGAGGGTGTTCATGATGAAGGTGAACAACAGCAGCACCAGCGCCGAGAGGAACAGCACGCGGTAGTGGCTGCCGCCGACTTCCGACTCAGGCATCTCCACCGCGACGTTGGCCGCCAGTGTGCGCAGGCCTTCGAACAGGTTCATCTCCATCACCGGCGTGTTACCGGTGGCCATCAGCACGATCATGGTCTCGCCCACAGCGCGGCCCATGCCGATCATCAGCGCCGAGAAAATCCCCGGGCTGGCGGTCAGGATCACCACGCGCGTCATGGTCTGCCACGGCGTGGCACCCAGCGCCAGCGAGCCCAGCGTCAGGCCGCGCGGCACGCTGAACACGGCGTCTTCGGCGATGGAGTAAATGTTCGGGATCACCGCAAAGCCCATGGCCAGGCCGACGACCAAGGCGTTGCGCTGATCGTAGGTGATGCCAAGGTCGTGGGAGATCCACATGCGCATGTCGCCGCCGAAGAACCAGGTTTCCAGGTACGGGCTCATGTACAGCGAGAACCAGCCCACAAACAGGATCACCGGGATCAGGATCGCGCTTTCCCAGCCATCCGGCACCCGCAGGCGGATCGAGTCCGGCAGGCGACTGAAGACAAAACCGGCGACCAGAATACCCACCGGCAACAGCATCAGCAGGCTGAAAATACCCGGCAAATGCCCTTCCACATACGGCGCGAGGAACAGGCCCGCGAAGAAGCCGAGGATCACCGTCGGCATTGCTTCCATCAGCTCGATCACCGGCTTGACCTTGCGGCGCAGGCTTGGGGCCATGAAGTAGGCGGTATAAATGGCGGCGGCGACGGCCAGCGGCGCGGCCAACAACATCGCATAGAACGCGGCTTTCAGCGTACCGAAGGTCAGCGGCGCCAGGCTCATTTTAGGTTCGAAATCGGTGTTGGCGGCGGTCGATTGCCAGACGTATTTAGGCTCGTCGTAGTTTTCGTACCAGACCTTGCTCCACAACGCGCTCCACGACACTTCCGGGTGCGGGTTGTCGAGCGTCAAGGGTTGCAGCTTGCCGCCGGCTTCGACGATCACGCGGTTGGCGCGTGGCGACAGGCCGAACAGGCCTGGGCCGTCGACCACCGGGTCGACCAACAGAGTGCGGTGCGCGGTGCTGTGGAACACGCCGAACTTGCCGGAGGCGTCGAGGGCAGTGAAGCCTTTGCGACGCTCTTCAGCGGTGATTTCAATAATCGGCGAGGTGCCCATCTGGAAGGTGCGGATCTGCTTCAGGTGCTGCTCGCCATCCGGGTCGCGGGCCATGAACCATTGCGCCAGGCCACCCTTGGAATTACCGACGATCAACGAGATACCGCCGACCAGTTGGGTGCTGGCGGTGATTTCAGCGGCGCCGTCTTCGAGCAATTTATAGCGCCCGTTGAGGCTCTTGTCGCGCAGGCTGAACACATCGGCAAGGGCACGGCCGTTGATCACATACAGCCACTGCTGGCGTGGGTCGATAAAGATCGCCTTCACCGGCTCGGTCATTTGCGGCAGCTCGACACGCTTCTGCTCGCTGGTGACTTCACCGGTCATCATGTTTTCTTCGCGGCTCAGGGTCAGCACGTTCAAGTACGAACCGGCAGAACCTGCAACCACCAGCGACGAATCGGTGGCATTGAGCGCGACATGCTCCAGCGGGCGGCCCTGCTCATCAAGCACGATCGGCGCGTCACCGTAAGGGTATTCAATCGCCGGCGTGATGGTCTTGTTGCCGTCCGGGTAGGACACCTTGTACGTGTGGCGGAACACCAGAGACTGGCCATTCGAAAAGCCGAGAATCACCAGCGGGCTGCCCGGCTGGTCTTTACCGATAGACACGACGCTGGCGCCGGCTGGCAGCGGCAAGTCGACACGTTTGAGCTCGTCACCGGTTTGCACATTAAAGAACAGCGCCTGGCCCTTGTCGGATACGCGCATGGCGACCTGGTTCTGTTCTTCAAGAGAGATCAGCAACGGCTTGCCGGCGTCCTGAATCCAGGCGGGCGTCAGCGCGTCTTCCTTGGTCAGCGAAGCCCCCTGGAACAAGGGCGCGACGACGTAGGCAAGAAAGAAGAAAATCAGCGTAATCGCACCGAGGACGGCGAGGCCGCCAATCAACACATACCAACGGGTCAGGCGATCTTTGAGCGCGCGAATACGGCGCTTGCGTTGCAGCTCAGGCGTATTGAAATCAATGCGCTTGGGAGGGGAAATCGTCGTCATGGTGGAATTGGCCAGATCATTCATGCGCACACCCTAGCGGTCCTGTATGACAGAAAGATGACAGTGCAGTGACGCAAGAAATCCGCCGCGTAGCAGGGCTGCCAGCGGACTAAAAAATTAGAGATGTAGACGGTTTAATGTGGGAGCGGGCTTGCCCGCGATGGCATCAATGCGGTTTCAACTCTACACCGCGTCGCCAGCATCGCGGGCAAGCCCGCTCCCACACAAAAGCATGCATCTACACCAGGTATTGCAGGCTTAGTTGCCTTCTTTCAAACCCAGGTCAGCCAGGGCCTTGGTGACAACTTTGGCCGGCAGTGGGATGTAGCCGTCTTTTACCACGACTTCCTGGCCCTGTTTGGACAGAACCAGTTTCACGAACTCAGCTTCCAGCGGGGCCAGAGGCTTGTTCGGGGCTTTGTTGACGTAAACGTAGAGGAAGCGCGACAGCGGGTATTTGCCGTTCAGGGCGTTTTCTTCGCTGTCTTCGATGAAGTCAGTGCTGCCTTTTTTGGCCAGGGCCACGGTCTTCACGCTGGCAGTCTTGTAGCCGATGCCCGAGTAACCGATGCCATTCAGCGAAGAGCTGATCGACTGCACCACCGAGGCCGAACCAGGTTGTTCGTTCACGTTAGGCTTGTAGTCGCCTTTGCACAGGGCCTCTTCCTTGAAGTAGCCGTAAGTACCGGATACCGAGTTGCGACCAAACAGTTGCACTGGCTTGTTGGCCAGGTCGCCGGTCACACCCAGGTCGCCCCAGGTTTTCACGTCGGCTTTGGCACCGCACAGACGCGTCGAGGAGAAGATCGCATCGACCTGTTCCATGGTCAGGTGCTGGATCGGGTTGTCTTTGTGCACGAACACCGCCAGGGCATCCACAGCCACCGGGATAGCGGTTGGCTTGTAGCCGTACTTCTGCTCGAAGGCAGCCAGTTCGGTGTCCTTCATCTTGCGGCTCATCGGGCCCAGGTTAGAGGTGCCTTCAGTCAGCGCAGGAGGTGCAGTGGCGGAGCCGGCAGCCTGAATCTGGATGTTGACGTTCGGGTATTCCTTTTTATAGGACTCAGCCCACAAGGTCATCAGGTTAGCCAGAGTGTCGGAACCAACGCTGGACAAGTTGCCCGATACGCCAGTGGTCTTGGCGTAAGCCGCAATTGCCGGGTCAACACCAGCGGCCACCGCGTGGGCGGTCGCAACGCTAGCAGCGACAAAAGTCATTGCCGCCATCAAACGCTTCAGTTTCATGCCTTGCTCCTAGCAGATAGGGATAGTTGGAACGGGGCCAAGTATCGAGAGGCCGTGTGAACACTCTATGTCCGAAATATGACAATTGGATGAAAGGCCACTACCGCAAAGCATGAGAAACATAATCAGGGGTTAACGCCCACGCGCCCAAAGATACCCGCCCACCCCCATCCCCATCACACAGATGACGGCAACGTAGTAAGCCGGGCCCATCGGGCTTTCTTTCATCAGCAGCGACACTGCCAGCGGCGTCAGCCCGCCGAATACCGCGTAAGCGACGTTGTAGGAGAACGACAAGCCGCTGAAACGCACCACCGGTGGGAAGGCTTTGACCATCACGTAGGGCACCACGCCGATGGTGCCTACACACAAACCGGTCAAGGCGTACAGCGGGAACAGCCATTCGGGGTAGGCAACGAGGCTGTGATAAAGCGTCCAGGAGCTGCTCAGCAACAGCAGGCAACCCACAACCAGCACGCGGCCGGCGCCGAAGCGGTCAGCCAGTGCGCCGGAAACAACACAGCCGAGGCTCAGGGTGATGATGGCCAGGCTGTTGGCTTGCAGGGAAACGGTCGGGCTGAAGTGGTAGACGGTTTGCAGCACGCTCGGGGTCATCAAGATGACCACGATGATGCCGGCGGACAGCAACCAGGTCAGCAGCATCGATAGCACGATGGCGCCACGGTGGTCACGCAGCACCGTGCCCAGTGGCAGTTCGGCGGCCAAGGTCTTGCGTTGCTGCATCTCGGCGAAAATCGGTGTTTCATGCAACCAGCGTCGCAGGTACACCGAGAGCAAGCCAAACACACCGCCGAGCAGGAACGGGATACGCCAGGCGAAATCCGACACCTGCTCCGGGCTATAAAGAGTGTTGATGGCGGTGGCCACCAGCGAACCCAGCAGGATCCCGGCGGTGAGGCCGCAGGTCAGCGTGCCGCAGGCATAGCCGATATGGCGCGACGGTACGTGTTCGGAGACGAACACCCACGCGCCGGGGACTTCGCCGCCAATCGCCGCGCCCTGGATGACGCGCATCAGCAGCAACAGGATCGGCGCCCACAGGCCGATCTGCGCGTAGGTCGGCAGCAGGCCCATGATCAGGGTCGGCACGGCCATCATGAAAATGCTCAGGGTGAACATCTTCTTGCGGCCCAGCAGATCGCCGAAGTGCGCCATGATGATGCCGCCCAGCGGGCGCGCCAGGTAGCCGGCGGCGAAGATGCCGAAGGTCTGCATCTGGCGCATCCACTCCGGCATGTCGAGCGGGAAGAACAGTTTTCCGACCACGGTGGCGAAAAACACGAAGATGATGAAATCGTAGAATTCCAGCGCCCCGCCCAAGGCAGACAGCGACAGGGTTTTGTAGTCGTTGCGGGTCAGCGGGCGCGACGGTTGCGCGCTGCTTTCGGGCACGGAGGACATGGCAAGGCTTCTCTTATTAGTCAGAACGGCAAGCACATAGCTTGGGCAGAGCCAGAAGGGGTTCGGCAAGATAGCAAATCGCTCGCCAAAGCACACCAGAAGCACAGTTGCCGTAAAAAGCCCCGATACAGCGACTAATTGCCGACCAAATGAGCGCCGGGAGGTCGTCGTGGCGTCAGGGTGTCGATATACTCGGCCCTTGCCAGCGTCTGAGCCGCAGGCTTGAGGGGCTGCTGTGCCAAACCGTCGCTGGGCGCCACCCAGCCGGTTTGGCAGAGTTTCCCTTTAGTACGCCTTACGAGAAACGTGTCGAACGGAGTATGTTGGTGCTGAAACGTTTTTCCACCAGTCGGCTATCCACTTTGCTACACCTATAAAAAGCGTCACGGGTCAGAGGCACCCCCGGCATGATCGAACTCGAACAAGAAGATCCTATCCCGCAAGGCGATCTCGCCCTGCAAATCACCGCGCTCCCGCGTGAAACCAATGGCTTCGGCGATATATTCGGCGGCTGGCTGGTTGCGCAGATGGATTTGGCCGGCACTGCAATGGCCAGCAAGGTCGCGGGCGGCCGCGTGGCCACCGTGGCGATTGATCGCATGGCCTTTTTGGTGCCGGTGGCGGTTGGCGCGCAATTGTCCTTCTATACCCAGGCGCTGGAAATCGGCCGCAGCTCGATCCAGATGATGGTCGAAGTGTGGAGCGACGACCCGCTGTCCAGCGAATGGCGCAAGGTTACCGAGGCGGTGTTCGTGTTTGTCGCCATCGATGGCAGCGGCCGCACGCGCTCGGTTCCATCGCGCGCGCGTTAAACCTCGCAGGGTTTTGACGGTCAATTGCCCCATTGCCTGCCATTAAGAGTGCCTGTTATGCCTACGCCCCACGTAGAGAACGTGCAAATCGACGAACTGGACTGCTGGCGCATCCGCCACAACGGCGCCGAACTGATGGTGGCCCAACAGGGCGCGCACATTTTCAGTTACCAGCGCCAGGGCGAGCAGCCGCTGATTTGGCCTAACCAACAGGCCGTGTTCAAAAAGGGCAAAGGCATTCGTACCGGTGTGCCGGTGTGCTGGCCGTGGTTTGGCGTGTTTGACCGCAACCCGCGAAGCGTGAAGGCCATGCGCCAGAGCGACGAGCCGGCCGGCGCGCATGGTTTTGTGCGCACCGCAACCTGGACACTCGACACGGTGACGCCGGTTGGCGACGCGCTTCAGGTGGATCTGCTACTGCCGGTGCCCGAGGGTGGCTTCCCCGGTTGGCCACATCAGGTTGACCTGAAGCTGAGCCTGCTGTTGGACGACCAACTGCATATTCGCCTGACCAGCCATAACCGCGGCACCGGCACCGTGACCCTCAGCCAGGCGCTGCACACTTACTTCGCCGTAAGCGACGTGCGTAACGTGCAGGTCGAAGGCCTCGACGGGCTGGCGTATATCGACACCGCTGACGGCTGGACCGAGAAAACGCAAACCGGTCTGCTGCATTTCACCGCCGAGACTGATCGCATCTATCTTGATACGCCTGAGCAACTGAGCATTGTCGATAAAGACTGGCAGCGCCGCATCCAGCTGACTGCCGAGGGCTCGACGTCGACCGTTATCTGGAACCCCTGGACTGAACGCGCCAAAGCGTTTGACGACATGGCCGATGATGGCTGGCAGGGCATGCTGTGCATCGAAACGGCCAATGTGCTGGACGATGTGGTGAGCCTGGCGCCAGGCGAAAGCCACACTCTGGGTGTGAGCATCCGCGGCCTCGCCTTGTAAAAATGTGGGAGCTGGCGTGCCAGCTCCCACATCGGCAGGTGTCGGGCTTTAGAGGTCGGACTCTTTTACCGCCCTCACCGTTCCCGCATCCAGCGCGTACGCCGCATCAGCCAGGTCATTGTTGACCTTCTCGACCTTCAGCGTGCCCGTCACCCACAGCGGCGTGTAAATATCATCCAGCTTCAGCCCCTTCGGGTAGCGCACCAGCACCAACTGGTTAGGCGGCGGTGGTGGCACGTGGATGCAGGCGCCTGGGTATGGCACCAGGAAGAACAGCGTGCTGCGGCCCTTGGCATCGGTTTCCAATGGCACGGGGTAGCCGCCGATACGGATGTTCTTGCCGTTCATCGCGGCCACGGTTTTGGTGGAATACATCACCGCCGGCAACCCCTTGCTCTGCTTCAAGCCACCTTTGTCGGTGAACGTGCCTTGGGCTTCGGGGGAGTTGTGGTCGATTTCGGGCATTGCTTCGAGGGCTTTCTGATCCGACAGCGGCATCAGGTCGAGCCAGTCGGTTTCCGGCAATTCGCCAGCGTGGGCAAGGCCAGAGCCCAGCAAAATGAGAGTCAGCAGAAGACGGCGCATGGAGAGGCTCGGCAATTACAAGTGGCGAGCATTCTAACCCTCTGCGCCTGCGCAGCGCAGAGGGCTCGACGCTAAATCATTTTTTTCGCAGCAGACCGTAAATCACCAGCAGCACGATGGCGCCGATCAGCGCACCGATGAAGCCTGCGCCTTGGCCTGCCTGGTAGATGCCCAGGGCCTGACCACCGTAGGTGGCGACCAGGGAACCTGCGATACCCAGCAGGATGGTCATGATCCAGCCCATGCTGTCGTCGCCAGGCTTGAGGAAACGTGCGAGCAGACCGACGATCAAGCCGATAAAGATGGTTCCGATGATACCCATGGCATTTCCCTCTGATTGAATGTGAGTCATGACAAAGCCTAGTCAGGCTTTACCATCCTGCAATCAGAGAGACGACGGTGACCAATGGTTCCCGTCGTCGCACCGGTTATTGCTCGGCGATCAGCGCCTCAACCTTGAGGATCTGCGCCTCAAGGGTCGCGCGGTCCTTGCAACGCAGGTTGGCGTGGCCGACTTTGCGCCCGGCCTTGAAGGCTTTGCCGTAGTGATGCAGATGGCAGTCATCAATCGCGATGACTTTTTCCACCGGCGGCACAACCCCGATGAAGTTGAGCATGGCGCTCTCGCCGACCTTGGCCGTGGAACCCAATGGCAAGCCCGCCACCGCCCGCAGGTGGTTTTCGAACTGGCTGCACTCGGCGCCTTCGGTGGTCCAGTGCCCGGAGTTGTGCACACGCGGGGCGATTTCGTTGGCCTTGAGGCCGCCGTCGACTTCAAAGAACTCGAACGCCATCACGCCGACGTAATCCAGCTGCTTGAGCACACGGCTGGAGTAATCTTCGGCCAAGGCCTGCAACGGATGGTCGGTGCTCGCCACGGACAGCTTGAGGATGCCGCTGTCATGCGTGTTGTGCACCAACGGGTAGAAGCGGGTTTCGCCATCGCGCGCGCGCACCGCGATCAACGAGACTTCGCCGGTGAATGGCACGAAGCCTTCCAGCAAGCAGGCCACGCTGCCCAGCTCGGCAAAAGTGCCGACTACATCGGCGGCGGTGCGCAGGACTTTTTGGCCCTTGCCGTCGTAACCCAAAGTGCGGGTTTTCAGCACGGCAGGCAGGCCGATGCTGGCGACGGCGGCGTCCAGGTCTGCCTGGGACTGAATGTCGGCGAACGCCGGCGTCGGAATGCCGAGGTCTTTGAACATGCTTTTCTCGAACCAGCGGTCGCGAGCAATGCGCAAGGCTTCGGCGCTCGGGTAAACCGGCACGAACTGCGACAGGAAAGCCACGGTTTCGGCCGGCACGCTTTCGAACTCGAAGGTCACCAGGTCGACTTCATCGGCCAATTGGCGCAAGTGGTCCGGGTCGCTGTAGTCAGCGCGCAAGTGTTCACCCAGGGCTGAGGCGCAAGCGTCCGGCGCGGGGTCCAGGAAAGCGAAGTTCATCCCCAGCGGGGTACCCGCCAAGGCCAGCATGCGGCCCAGTTGGCCGCCACCGATTACACCGATTTTCATCGTCAACACCCTCAGGCGATACGTGGGTCTGGGTTTTCCAGCACGCTGTCTGTCTGCTCGGCACGGAATTTCTTCAGCACCGCGTGAAACTGCGGGTGCTTGGCGCCCAGGATGCTGGCGGCCAGCAACGCTGCGTTGATCGCGCCCGCCTTGCCGATCGCCAGCGTGGCCACCGGAATACCGGCCGGCATCTGCACGATGGACAACAGCGAGTCCACGCCCGAGAGCATCGACGACTGCACCGGCACGCCCAGCACCGGCAAGTGAGTCTTGGCCGCACACATGCCTGGCAAGTGCGCTGCACCGCCGGCACCGGCGATGATCACCTCGATGCCACGCGATTCTGCTTCATCGGCATACTGGAACAGCAAATCCGGGGTGCGGTGGGCAGAGACCACTTTCACTTCATACGGAATGCCGAGCTTTTCCAGCATATCGGCGGTGTGGCTAAGGGTGGACCAATCGGACTTGGAGCCCATGATCACGCCAACCAATGCACTCATCGTCGTGCCTCTTCTCTCTGGGCGCCCGCAGGCGCGTCAAAAAACAACAAGCCACGCGGGAAATCCGGCGTGGCTTGTTGTACGAATTAAGGCCGGTTGGACCGGCCGAAGGCCGCGCAGTATACCGTAATGCAGCAGATAAACAGCCCCTCGGATGACCATCTGTCTTGCGGCGCAAAGTGGCGGTTTTATTGACTTAGGAGTCAGTCCCAGACACCGCGAATACTGTGGGAGGGGGCTTGCTCCCGATGACGGTCCGTCAGTGACATATCAGTGCCTGACTCACCGCTATCGGGAGCAAGCCCCCTCCCACATTTGCTCGGTGTTGGGCTCAGGTACTCTGCGCTGCGCCGCCTTCCAGCTTGCGCCACAACAAGCGCACGTTTGCCTTGCGCACCAACGCACAGCGGTACAGGCGAATCTCCAATGGCACATGCCACTGCGGGCCGCCGCACACCACCAACTCGCCGCGTGCCAATTCGGCGCGCACACTCAGTTGCGGCACCCAGGCGATGCCCAATCCTTCCAACGCCATGCTTTTCAGGCTGTCGGCCATCGCGGTTTCGTACACCGTGGTAAAACGCAGGGCGCGCTGGCGCAGCAGCAAGTTCACCGACCGCCCAAGGAACGCGCCGGCGCTGTAGGCCAATAACGGCACGCTGCCCTCGCCTTCCAGGTCGAACAATGGCTTGCAGTCGGCATCAGCAGCGCACACCGGCAGCATTTCGGTATTGCCCAGGTGCAGTGACGGGAATATCTCCGGGTCCATCTGCAGTGCGGCGTCCGGGTCGTAGAACGCCAGCATCAAGTCACAGCCGCCTTCGCGCAGGGCGTGTACCGCGTCGCCGACGTTGGTGGCAACCAGCCGCGTGGCGATGTTCAAGCCTTCGTTGCGCAATTGCGCGATCCAGCGCGGGAAAAAACCCAATGCCAGGGAATGCGCCGCCGCCACTTGCATGACTTCGCCCTGCCCGCTTTCCAGATGGTGCAAATGGCGCAGCACTTCGCCGAGCTGTTCGACCACCGTGCGCGCTGTCACCAGAAACAACTGCCCGGCGGCTGTCAGCTCCACCGGTGTGCGCGAGCGGTTCACCAGCGTCAGGCCCAGCGCGGCTTCAAGGCTGCGGATACGTCGGCTGAAGGCCGGCTGAGTGACAAAGCGTCGCTCCGCCGCCTGGGAAAAACTACGCGTCGCCGCCAGGGCGCTGAAGTCTTCCAGCCATTTGCTCTCAAGGTTCATTACTGCCTCCCGTGGGCACGCACCAATTTGGCACACACGCCCGCCATGATAACCGGGTCACACCTACATTATGCCGTTTGTGCATAGGCCAGTGCTGAACAGCATTGGCCCAAAACTTCCTACAAGCCTAGCATTCGCAGCGTTCCGGCCAGTTCCGGGTCCTTATCGAGATGATTTCCGTCATGTCCTCCGCTGCATCATTCCGCACAGAAAAAGACCTGCTTGGCGTACTCGAAGTACCTGCTCAAGCGTATTACGGCATCCAGACCCTGCGAGCGGTGAATAACTTCCGCCTCTCGGGCGTTCCGATTTCGCATTACCCTAAATTGGTGGTCGGCCTGGCAATGGTCAAGCAAGCGGCCGCAGATGCCAACCGCGAGTTGGGCCAGCTCAGCGAAGCCAAGCACGCTGCCATCAGCGAAGCCTGTGCACGCCTGATCCGCGGCGATTTCCACGAAGAGTTCGTGGTGGACATGATTCAAGGCGGCGCCGGCACTTCAACCAACATGAATGCCAACGAAGTCATCGCCAACATCGCGTTGGAGGCCATGGGCCACAACAAGGGCGAATACCAGTACCTGCACCCTAATAACGACGTGAACATGGCGCAGTCGACCAACGACGCCTACCCGACCGCGATCCGTTTGGGTCTGCTGCTTGGTCATGATGCGCTGTTGGCCAGCCTCGACAGCCTGATCCAGGCGTTCGCCGCCAAAGGCGTTGAATTCAGCCACGTACTGAAAATGGGCCGCACCCAACTGCAAGACGCCGTGCCGATGACCCTCGGCCAGGAATTCCGCGCCTTCGCCACCACCCTCGGTGAAGACCTGGCGCGCCTGAAAACCCTCGCGCCAGAGCTGCTCACCGAAGTAAACCTGGGCGGCACTGCCATCGGTACCGGCATCAACGCCGACCCGCGTTACCAGGCCCTGGCGGTACAGCGCCTGGCCCTGATCAGCGGCCAGCCGCTGGTGCCTGCGGCTGACTTGATCGAAGCGACCTCTGACATGGGCGCCTTTGTACTGTTCTCCGGCATGCTCAAGCGGACCGCGGTTAAACTCTCGAAAATCTGCAACGACCTGCGCCTGCTGTCCAGCGGCCCACGCACCGGCATCAACGAAATCAACTTGCCGGCGCGCCAACCGGGCAGCTCGATCATGCCTGGCAAGGTCAACCCGGTTATCCCGGAAGCTGTTAACCAAGTGGCTTTCCAGATCATCGGTAACGATTTGGCGCTGACCATCGCGGCCGAAGGCGGCCAACTGCAACTGAACGTGATGGAGCCGCTGATCGCCTACAAGATCTTCGACTCGATCCGCCTGCTGCAACGCGCCATGGACATGCTGCGCGAGCATTGCATTGTCGGCATCACCGCCAACGAAGCGCGTTGCCGCGAACTGGTGGAGCACTCCATCGGCCTGGTGACCGCACTTAACCCGTACATCGGCTATGAAAACGCCACCCGCATTGCGCGTATCGCCCTCGAAAGCGGCCGCGGCGTGCTGGAACTGGTGCGCGAAGAAGGCTTGCTCGACGACGCTATGCTCGACGACATCCTGCGCCCCGAAAACATGATTGCGCCACGCTTGGTCCCGTTGAAGGCCTAAGCGTTTGTTGCACCGCTCACCAGGTTGAGGGACTAGACACCTCTCACCTTTTGAGGGCCTGAAGGCTCACTCTTCAGGCCCTTTTTTTTGCCTCAGGGTTGTGAAATGAAGCCTATAAAAAATCCAATATCGCAGCGTAAACCCTCCTTGCCCCCAATAGCTTGGCTGAAACCTTTAATCGCCCCGTGCAGACGGATCCCGCTTGCGTAGGTATAGTGCCGACCCTCTTCGCGTCTGTGGCCGTCGGTAACGAGGCCCGGGTAACCGCGAAAGCGCATGAATAACAACACCCGCAAAAGGATTGGGGTCGAACCGTCGCGCACTGCCTGGTGCTATGCGAAGGGTTGAACCGTCCTGCGTTTGCCATTAGAAAAATCAGCGAGGAACACTCCATGCTCGAAGTCATCAACGACTTCCTCTCAGGGAAAGTACTGATCGTGCTCATTGTCGGGCTCGGCGGTTATTTCACGATCCGTTCGCGTTTCGTGCAGTTGCGGCACTTTTTCCACATGTTCTCGGTATTTCGCGACAGCCTGAAGAGCAGCTCCGGTCAACTCAGCTCGTTCCAGGCGCTGATGCTCAGCCTGGCCGGCCGCGTAGGTGCCGGTAATATCGCAGGTGTCGGCATTGCCGTGACCCTGGGCGGCCCCGGCGCCGTGTTCTGGATGTGGGTCACCGCGCTGGTGGGCATGTCTTCGAGCTTTATCGAATGCTCACTCGGCCAACTGTATAAACGTACCGACGCAGACGGCGCCTACCGTGGCGGCCCGGCGTACTACATTCAGCACGGCCTGCAAAAACGCTGGCTGGGCATGGTGATGGCGTTCCTGTTGCTGGTGACCTTCGGGTTTGCCTTCAACGGCCTGCAAGCCCACGCCGTGACCCACTCGCTGAACAACGCTTTCGGTCTGGACACCACCTACACCGGCCTGGCGCTGGCGGTGTTGCTGGGCCTGGTGTTCATCGGCGGGATCAAGCGCATTGCCTCGATCGCCGACCTGCTGGTGCCGGTCAAGACCCTGGTTTACATCGCCGTGACCCTGTACGTGATCGTGCTGCAATTTGACCACGTACCGGCCATGCTCGCGACCATCGTCAGGAGTGCTTTTGGCCTCGACCAAGCCTTCGGTGGCCTGGTGGGCAGCGCAATCATCATGGGTGTAAAGCGCGGCGTGTTCGCCAACGAAGCCGGTTTGGGCAGCGCGCCCAACGTGGCAGCGGTGGCTTCGGTAGAACACCCGATCGCCCAAGGCGTGGTGCAAGCGTTCAGCGTGTTCCTCGACACCTTCGTGATCTGCACCTGCACTGCGTTGCTGATCCTGCTCTCCGGCTTCTATACCCCGGGCTTTGAAGGCGACGGCATTGCCCTGACCCAGAACTCCCTGGCAGCCGTGGTAGGTGACTGGGGCCGGATGTTCATCTCGGTGGCCCTGGCGTTGTTCGTGTTCACCTCGATCATGTACAACTACTACCTCGGCGAGAGCAACCTGCGCTTTCTGGTCGGCAACAACCGCAAGGTGTTGATGGGCTATCGCGCACTGGTACTGGTGTTGATTTTCTGGGGTTCGATCGAGAACCTGGGCACCGTGTTTGCCTTCGCCGACATCACCATGACCCTGCTCGCATTCGTAAACCTGTTCGCCCTGGCGTTCCTGTTCAAGATCGCCATGCGCGTACTGGACGACTACGACAGCCAGCGCGCTGCGGGCATCAAGACGCCGGTGTTCGATTCCAGCCAGTTCCCTGACCTGGACCTGGACCGTACCGCGTGGCCAGCCAACCCGGCGAAGCCGCAAACCGGCACCCAAGCGTCGGCTGAATCGGTCGCTCAAGCGCAACGCTGAGCGCAGTAAGCCTAGATAGATGACACGCCGCCCGGCCTTGGGCATGCTCTGGGCCCGGCGGCGTTTTTCGTTCAGGAGATTGTATGCAACCAGCTAATAACGTCATGGTGCTGTACACAGGTGGCACCATCGGCATGCAGGCCAGCGCCAACGGCCTGGCGCCTGCATCGGGTTTCGAAGCGCGCATGCGCGAACAGCTTGCCACGCTGCCAGTACCGGCTTGGCGCTTTCGGGAAATGGCGCCACTGATCGACAGCGCCAACATGACGCCCGCTTACTGGCAGCGCCTGCGGGTTGCCGTGATTGAGGCCGTGGACGCGGGGTGCGACGCGGTGTTGATCCTGCACGGCACCGACACCCTCGCCTACAGCGCGGCGGCCATGAGCTTCCAACTGCTCGGCCTGCCGGCGCCGGTGCTGTTCACCGGCTCGATGTTGCCCGCTGGCGTGCCCGACAGCGATGCCTGGGAAAACGTCAGCGGCGCGCTGCAAGCGTTGGGCGAAGGCCAGCCATCGGGCGTGCAGCTGTACTTCCACGGCGCGCTGATGGCACCGACGCGTTGCGCGAAAATCCGCAGTTTTGGTCGCCATCCATTCGCTGCGCTGCAGCGCAATAGCAGCGCGGCCAAGGCCGATTCACTTCCCGCCGCCCTGGATTACCGCCAGCCCAAGGCCTTGGCCAACGTCGGCGTGTTGCCGCTGGTGCCTGGCATCGCCGCCGCGCAACTGGATGCGTTGATCGACAGCGGCATTCAGGCGCTGGTGCTCGAATGTTTTGGCAGCGGCACGGGACCCAGCGATAACCCTGAGTTTCTCGCCAGCCTGCAAGGTGCTCGCGAGAATGGGGTTGTGGTGGTGGCAATCACCCAATGCCATGAAGGCGGCGTGGAGCTGGACGTGTACGAAGCCGGCAGCCGTTTGCGCGGCGTGGGCGTGTTGTCGGGTGGCGGCATGACCCGCGAGGCGGCGTTCGGCAAGCTCCACGCGTTGATCGGCGCAGGTCTTGCGACGGACGAAATCCGCCGCCTGGTAGAGCTGGACCTGGGTACGCAATCGCACCCTAGATAACTACCTCCCTCCCCGTCTTGCTGCTTTCTAGCATGGAAACCCCGAGCGTTAACCTCGGGTTGTTCCCATCAAACGGCAAGACAGGGATGCACCATGACCACTCCAAGCACCACCGCGCAGGATGCAGAACCCGAAGCTCTCACGCAGAAGCTGATCACCCAGCTATGTGTCGGCCCCTCGATAACGGAGGTAGCTGGCGAACTGCTGCGTCAATCTTTAAACGAACAGTACCCAGACCTGCATATCAACCCCGATACCACCGTGCTGGGCACCCCGGCCTGGGAGCTTGTCGACGACAAGATAATCTCCAGGCCCGCGCGTTATCAGACCCTGAGCACTCTACTGGCCAGGCAGGCCGTGCTGAAAGTGCCGACACTGTGCATTGAGGGCGAACACTTTCTGACCCGACTCCCGCTGACCGAGCCTGCGGTTAACGTGCCGGTACGCATTGTTGAAGTCGCCGACACGATCAACATTTTGGCGCCAGCCTTGTTCCCGTCGTTCAAGGAACAACTGGTGGACTTCTGGAACAACAGCAACGGCAGCGGCCCACGCTGGCACGAACTTTCCAACACGCTGCGCAAAGCCTGGAATGTGCACCAGGTGGATGAGTGGAGCGATGAAGACTGCACATTGGCGCGCAGCTTGTACCACTCGCCCGACCCGGCGAATCGACAGCCCAACGACCCACTGCGGTCTCGTGCATGCCTGATTGACGTTGACCTTGTAAGCGGCACCAAGGTAACTCACACCCAACAGGTATTTATCGCCGTGCTGATAGGGCAGTCCGAGGGTAAAACCGTCATCCTTTGCCACTCGCTCGACGGGTATAAAAAATTCGCCACGCAGGATCAACTCGGCGAGTACCTCACGACGCTGGTGTACCAGCCAACACCCTATGATCGCCTGCAGTGGCAACTGTACGAGCCCGCCGGGAATTTTTTCGAGCAATTGGCCTGCTCGCTGATCATGCTGCAACTCGACGTCTTTACCACCACCTCGATTGACACGTTTGCGGTGCCGAGCATTTCCCCATTGAGCGTATTGGCCAGCACGCCTTCGCAGGTCACACCCACGGGGCCGGACCTTGCCTGGTATCAGCAATCGCTACCGGACTGGCTGGCCCAGGCCTCTATGTCGGACCGGGCGTTTTATTCAAGGCACCTCAAGGACCTCGCCGCACTGAACAGTCTGAACGCGGGCAAAACTTACCAGGATGGCATTGCGCCTATCCAACAGTACGCTCAGGACACGCTCAAGGCTCAGATCATCAAAGACCACCCCGGCGCAGCTAACCTGCGCCTGGACACCCTGACCATCAAGGTCGAAAGCCAGGTTGTGTGGGGCATATTCACGGTGCCGGGGCAGGTCGAAACCAGCACCTTCAGCCTCGCCGAACTGGCGCTGCAAAACCTGATCGCATTGCCCATCGGCAACCAAACCCTGCGAATGCAGGTGCGCAAGGCCCTGCCTGCGTGGCTGACCGTCGCTTACGTGAAAAAGCTTATTGCCCAAGTCGATATCGGCACCACCTACCCCGCGCTGATACGCAGCAAATTGATAGACGACGCTGCCGAGTCGGCGCGGCGCAAAACCTTGTACATCCAGCACCTGCGCATCCAACTGCCGCTGCTGGCGTTGCAATGCAAAATCCGCCAAGAGGCGGGGATTGACGAACGCGGCTACCGCTACGTGGCAGCCGTGATGCAAGCCGACAGCAGCGACCGTTATGTTGACGGGCAAGCCATCGTCATCCGGCATTTGGCCTTCGTGCCCAAACGTCGCAAGACCAATGAGCAGGACGTGGTGAACAACATGTATGTCATCGGCCCGCAAAATGCCGAAGCCGGCCCCTGCCTGTTGTATCGCCCGCTGTTCGAGCCGGCGCTGATTCAATACCCTTCACAGGCAAACCTGTTGTATGCCATCGCACAATCTCGCGACCTGCGAAATTCAGTGGTCGCCTGGCTGCCCGACTCGGCGCGCCCTGATTACACCCACTATGTATTTCCCGGCGACCTGCCCTCGCCTTGGGCCGTGGCCGATCTTCTGGTGGAACCTGACAAGCTCTGGACCTTTACCGGCCCCATGAGCCTTGGCCAACAAGCCCTCAACGGCAATCAGTTCAGCACGTTGTTTGATGCCAACGCCAAGGCGCTGGTCGAGCTGGCGGACCGTCAATCAGTCTCCAACGCCGAAAACCGCTGGGCCACGCTCAAGCAGGCCGGCTGGCTGATCTTCAATGCCTCCTTGCCCTTTATGGGCCGCATCGCCGGCACCGGTGCGTGGATCTGGCAGATCGTCGATCAGGTACAAACACTGGTCGAAGCGCATGAGCATGGCGAGCAACAGGCCCAGTGGTCGGCGCTTACCGATGTATTGCTCAACCTGGGCATGGCCGTTACCTTGCATGTCGCTACCGGCGCTCGACCAGACGCAAGCGCTTCCAGGGGCGAGCCACAAACACCTCATCTTGCCGTTGAGACGCCGGTTACCGTAGAGCAATTGCCTACACGCACCACAGGACAAGTGCCTGCCGGTCACGCGCTGCCACTCAATACCAGCGGCGCGATTACGCGCACGGCCGGCAGCCTGGCGACCTTGCTGGACAGTTTCAACAGCGAAAAACCGGCTGACCTGCCTGCAGCCATCACCGCAGAAGACAGTGCATACCGACACCTTTATCTGCTGCAACAGCGCTACTACGCCCCAGTGGGCACACGCTGGTTTGAAGTGACGCTGGACGGCGACGATAACGTCACCATCGTCGACCCCAAGCAACCCAACCGCACAGGACCGCAGCTGATTCACAGCGCAAACGGCGATTGGTTCATTGACACCCGCTTACGCCTGCGCGGTGGCGGCCGCAAAAGTGCACAGAAAAGCGCGCTGGAGAAGGCAGCGGCCAAGTCCATGAAGCTGCGCGCAAAATTGGCGGCATTCGAAGACGCCAAAAAAGCTGCACAAAGCGACCTGCAACAGGCCCACGATGCCATGACCAATGCGCCAGGCACGTCGGCCCAGGCCAAACGCGAGGCCTACCTTGGCAAACTCGACAGCCAACGTTCTGACTACGAAGATGCACGACAGCATCTGATGACCTTGCAAGTGTTTAACCCGGTCGCTGACTTTCAGAGCAAAGCGCTGGGTTATGTGAAGGCCCAAATGGAGCTCAATGAGGCAGGCCTCAGAGAGCTGCAAACCACGTTCACGCCGCAACTTAATACCGTCCTGGACCAGCTCGAAACCCCGGCGGCATCGAGCCAGGCAAGCCGCGTCGCAGACGCGAGATTAGTCAGTGACATGAGTGACGATGTGATCAAGCACCTGGATTACGCACAGTCACGCTTCACTGAGTTACGGGCCTTGGCGCGGCAAGGCTTGCGCATGATTCAGACCGCCAAAAAACGCTTGCCCACCTACACCGGCGACGACCTGCGAGCCTTGCAAGTAACGCTGGCGCGAAATTTATGCCTGCAACCGCAATCGATCACCACTGAACCTGCGGCCTGGACCCTGATCAGTGAGATTGTCGATGGCGCAGACCTTGCCGTGCAGACCCTGCGTGACGCCCTGCAAGAGCGGAGCGAGGCACGTTTGGACGAGCGTATTGAAACGTTGAGCAGCCTGGTCGAGCAATTCCAATTCATTGATGAGCGCCTGCAGGACTTTCCTGAGGACTATTCCGAGCAAACCCTGACCGCGCCGGTTGGAAACCTGCGTGAAATGCTGCGCAGCTTCGCTGATCGGGCCATTGCCGAACTTGCGCCTCTGCACGTTCAGCAAGAACAGCGGCGCATCCGCCCTACACCGCCGCCGACACCGCCAAGGGCGGTGAAACAGTTTATTCACACACGCTTCAACGGCGTGTTGATTGGCGAGCTGCGCTTGACCGAAACGGGCCTTGAAACCGATTTGGTCGACATCAAGTCACCCCTGACCCATAAAACCATGGCCACCTTTCACGAAAAAACCTCAGGTGTCTGGGTCGAGCACATTGAGGGACCCACCACGCCTGCACCGGCCGCGCTCACGATTCAAACCAGCTTGGCCAACGGCCAGGCGTTATTGGCCCAACTCACTACGTTTCAGACGCGCGCCGACGAACAGATAAACAAACCCTCACGTACGCCCATCGGCATCGAACACATGTTTCACCAACATGCCCAAGTGCTGGAGAAGGCCGATCAGGCCATCGAAGAGGCGCTGACCCAAGCGAATCTCACGGAAAGCAACCTACCGTCAGCCGCCGCCTTGCGTAAACAGCTCGACAGCGCAGCCCAAGCGCTTTACTTACAGGCCAGCCAGCAAGTGCAGAGGATGATCATGCAACAAGCACCGACGATGTCGGGGGTGGAATGGCTCAAAAACAACAACGTCATCACTATCAAAAAAACCGTAAAGCGGCGCCGCCTCAAAGGTGCCGCCAAGGATTATCTGGATGAGTACACCCTCACCGATGAGACCACCCGCACCACACTGTGGTATGCCCATTTTCATTACTCAAACGCAGGCGCACCGGCCGATAGATTTCTGTCCGCGCGCTTGAAAACCCCGCAAGAACACGCGCGAGGCATGGCGTCTGATGATCTTCATGGGCTCAACGCGCAACAACGGGTCGCGTTCTACCGCAGCACCATCAACCTGACGCAGGCCAGGCGATTGTTTTTTCGGGTGCAGACCGATTAACACACACCGCGGCAACCGCACATAACGTGCTCCAGCGCATTCAACAAGGCCCCCATGCCTGGCGTAATCGCGCCAGGGCTTGGGCAATGTCCGCCTCGGGCACGGCGGCGAACCCCAACACCAGGCCGGCACGCTGATCGGCAGACGTAGCGGAGTGCGGCAACCAGTAGCTGCTCAAACCATTGACCTCGACGCCTGCCGCATGGGCCTGCGCCAGCAATTGCTGTTCGCGCGCCAGGCTGCTCACGCGCACGGTCACGTGCAGCCCCGCCGCAACGCTGGGCAGCTCGCCCACGCCTGGCAGCCCAGCGGGCCAACCGGCAAGCAAGGCATTGCGCCGGCTTGATGCGGCACGGCGCATACGCCGGATATGCCGCTGGAAATGCCCGGCTGCCATAAATTCGGCCATCACCGCTTGGGTACTGACTTCGGAATGGCGCATGTCGACGGCGCGGCGCCGGGTGAACGCGTCGACCAAACCCTGTGGCAATACCAGGTAACCCAGGCGCAAGGCCGGGAACGCCACCTTGCCGAAGGTGCCGACGTACAGCACTCGCCCGCTGCGGTCGAGCGCCGCCAACGGCGACAGGGGCGCGCCGCTGTAGCGGTACTCGCCGTCGTAATCGTCCTCGATGATCCAGCCGCCTGTACGCGCAGCCCAGGCCAGCAGTTCCAGGCGCCGCGCCAGGCTCATCACCACACCCAACGGGTACTGGTGGGAAGGCGTGACATAGGCCAGCCGGCAATCAGCGAGGGTATTCAGCACTTGGCAATCAATGCCTTCGGCGTCCACCGGCACGCCGTGTAATTGCCCACCCGCCAAGGCGAACGCATGGCCTGCCGCGCGATAGCCAGGATTCTCCACCGCCACCGCGTCTCCAGGCTCTACCAGCAACTGTGCACAAAGGCTTATCGCTTGCTGTGCACCACTGGTGATCACTATTTGCTCAGCGGTGCACTGCATGCCCCGCGAGCTGCGCAAATAAGCGGCGATCAAACCGCGCAGCCGAGCGTCGCCTGCCGGGTCGCCGTAACACAACTGCGCAAGGTCCGGCTTACGCCAGAACGCCCCGTTCAGCTTGGCCCATGTCTCAAACGGGAACAGATCGAACGCCGGCACGCCCACACGAAATGCGCGAGGCGGCCCCGCAGGAGGCTGGGATAAGTGGTTATTTTTGACCCGCGCCAACGCGGCGCTGTGGATAACTTTTTCGCCCGGTTTTATCGGCAAATCGGCCAAATTTGTGGATAAGGTTGGGGATAAGCCTGTTGAAAACCCTGTGGATACTTTTGTGGATAGTTTTTTTGGCGCGGGCAATTGAGCGACATAAGTGCCATCACCGACCCGGCTCTCGATAAACCCCTCTGCATACAGTTGATCGTAGGCACGCACCACGCTGTTGCGCGAGATCGACAGCGAAGCCGCCAAGTCGCGGCTGGCGGGCAACCGCATGCCGCTGACCAGCCGCCCATCGAGTACTCGCTGGCGCAGGGCTTGATACAACTGGCGTGTCAGCCCCTGGCGGCGATCCAATTCAATACCGGCGGGGTTGAATGACAGCGGTGGCGCAACGGCTGACATGGCGCGAACTCCGGGATTGGACCTATAAAATTATTCATAGATGGCTCTTACAACGAACCATTAGCCTGCCTAGGATGCACGCATTCGCCAAGGAAAATTTCCATGTACACACCCCGCGCCTTTGCCCTCGACGATTTGCCCGAACTGCAGCAACTGATCCAGCACACTCGCTTGGCGCAGTGCGTGACGGTGGGTGAGCACGGCTTGCAAGCCAGCCACCTGCCGCTGCTGCTCAACCCCGATGAAGGCCCCAACGGCACGTTGTACGGGCACATGGCCAAAGCCAACCCGCAGTGGCGCGACCTGCAAAATGGCCGCGAGGCATTGGTGATCTTCGCCGGCGCCGAGGCCTACATCAGCCCGTCGTTCTACCCGGCCAAGGCCGAGCACGGCAAAGTGGTGCCGACGTGGAATTACATCGCGGTGCATGCTTACGGCAAGGCCCAGGTGTTTACCGACGCCGAGCGCTTGCTTGCGTTGGTCAGCGCTCTCACCAATCGCCACGAAGGCGGCCGCGCCCAGCCGTGGAAAGTCAGCGACGCCCCGGCCGACTACATTGACGGCATGCTCAAGGCCATCGTCGGCTTCGCACTGCCCATCGAACGCTTGATCGGCAAGCGCAAACTCAGCCAGAACCGCAGCCCGGCCGACATCGCCGGGGTGCGTGAAGGCTTGGCCGCAAGCACTGATCTGCGCGACCAAACCCTCGCCCGCGTTATGCCTCAAGGCGTTTCAGAATGAGCCCGATCGACATCCGCCAGGTGACCGCCGCCGACCACGCCGCCTGGCTGCCGTTGTGGCAAGCGTATTTGACGTTCTACAACACCGAACTGCCGGACGCCGTCAGCCAAAGCACCTGGCAACGCCTGATCGATGCCAACGAGCCGACCCATTCGGCGCTGGCCTGGCAGGACGGCAAGACGGTGGGCATGGTCAATTTCATCTACCACCGCTCCAACTGGAGCATCGAGAATTCCTGCTACTTGCAGGACCTGCTGGTGGACCCGGCCCAACGCGGCACCGGCGTCGGCCGCAAGCTGATCGAATTTGTCTACACCACCGCCAAAGCCGATGGGTGCTGTAAGGTCCACTGGTTGACCCACGAAACCAACGCCACCGCGATCCAGCTGTACGAGCGTATTGCCGAACGTCCCGGCTTTATCCAATTTCGCAAAGGTCTTTAAGGAGTGCAGCATGCCCACCTCTCTCGCCGACTGGAAAGGCGCTCCGGCGCCCAGCGTTGAACTGCTTGAAGGGCGTTTTATCCGCCTCGAAAAACTTGACCCGGCGCGCCACGCCGATGGCCTGTGGCAAGCCCTCGAAGGCCCCGGCGCAGACCCCAAGCTATGGGATTATTTGCCCTATGGCCCATTTGCCGGGCGCAGCGCGTTCGATGCGTGGCTTAACAACCATGCACAGCACAACGAGCCGTATTTCTTCAGTGTTATCGACTGCGCCAGCGGCGACGTACAAGGCATCCTCAGCCTGATGTCCATCGTCCCCGCCCACGGCCGCATCGAAATCGGCCACGTCACCTTCGGCGCGCCGATGCAGCGCTCGCCGAAAAGCACCGAGGCGGTGTACCTGCTGGCCAAATACGCATTCGAACTGGGTTACCGCCGACTGGAGTGGAAGTGCAACTTCGCTAACGCGCGCTCCAAGTACGCGGCAGAGCGCTTGGGGTTCAGTTTTGAAGGCGTGTTCCGCCAGCACATGGTCGTAAAGGGCCAGAGCCGCGATACCGCTTGGTATTCAATCATCGATTCAGAATGGCCAAAGGTCGGCGCGGGGTTTGAGCAATGGCTGTCAGCCGCGAACCTGAGCGGTTCGACGCAATTGAAAAGCCTCGTGGAGTGCCGCGCCTGATTCGCCCACACTGCAGAACAACTGTGGGAGCGGGCTTGCTCGCGATTACGGTGTGTCAGATAAGTTTTTTTCAACTGACACACCGTAATCGCGAGCAAGCCCGCTCCCACAGAAAGCAAATCTGCTGTGTATCCAAAACTTGCTTTTGATCTTTGTGATATTGATCTGAGAAGCGCCCCGTCAGGATGGGCTCAACGCCCCAGCTTTTGCGCCAGCACTGCAATGTGCTCCGGCCCGATGCCGCAGCAACCGCCCAGATGGCTGGCACCGCGTGCCTGCCAGTCAGCGGCCCAGTGCAGGTAGCCTGGCGGGTCGAGATCGTCGCGCAAAGGGTCGAGGCCGTCGTTGGCAGTGGCCTCTTCAGGTTGCGGCGGGAACGCATTCGCGTAGGCGCCAATTTGAATCGTAACGCCCAGACGTTCGAAGGTTTGGCGGGCAGCATCAATGGCGCTGCCAATCACTTCGGGTTGGCTGCAGTTGAACAACAACACTTGCACGCCCATCTGCGCAGCCGCTTCGGCCGCATCGGCCACCGGCTCGCCGGAGCGCAGGCGCGGCACCTCGTCGGTGTCTTCATCCTTCAAGGTAAATGACAGCCAGAACGGTTTGCCGTCTTGTGGCAAGCCCGCATGAATCGCTCGCGCCTCGACGATTGAACTCTGCGTTTCCGCCAGCCACATGTCCACATGCGGCGCCAGGCCTTGCACCAGAGGCGTGAGCAGTTCAGTCACGCGCCCAGCCTGGAACAAGTCGGGCCGGTAAGAGCCGAACAGCGGCGGCAACGAACCGGCTACGCGCACCGCTTTGCCTGAAGCCTGCACTGCGCGCCGCGCCAATTCACCGGCCAGTGCGGCCAGCGCCTGGCCCTCGGCGGCAAACCGCGCTTCGCCAATATGAAACGGTACGACGGCGTAGCTGTTGCTGGTGATGACATTCGCGCCGCTCTGAATATACGCCGCGTGCACCGCCTCTACCGCCTGTGGCGCTTCACTCAAGGCCAACGCTGACCACTCCGGCTGACGGAATGGCGCGCCACGACGTTGCAGTTCACGGCCCATGCCGCCATCGAGAATTACTGTGGTTGCTGCGGCCATATGCTGTTTACTCATAAGCTTATGAAAATAACTCACTATGAGAGTCGTTCTTATAACTATTTAATACGTTCAATTCCGCTCATATCAACTGTTTTTTATAAAGGTGTCACCTGTGAAACTTAAACCGCTGCTGGCCTTGGGCCTGACGTTACTGGCTGCTTCCACCCAAGCCTTCGGCGGCGCCACACTCGACCGGGTTGAGCAAAAGAAAGAGTTGGTTGGCGTGCTGATGGAAAGCTACCCGCCGTTCTCGTTCCTCAACGAGCAGAACCAGCTCGACGGCTTTGACGTCGACGTGGCCAAGGCGGTCGCACAAAAACTGGGGGTGAAACTGCGCCTGGAAACACCGTCCTGGGACGTGATCGCTGCTGGCCGCTGGAGCGGGCGCTACGACATTTGCATCTGCTCGATGACACCGAGCAAAGCGCGCGCCGAGGTGTTTGATTTCCCGGTGGAGTACTACGCCTCGCCTGCGGTGATCGTGGTCAATGCCAAAGATGACCGCATCCACAGCGCCAAGGACCTGAGCGGCAAAAAAGTCGGGCTCACCAGCGCGTCCAGCTATGAAAGCTACCTGAACAAAAACCTGGTGATCGAAGGCGCCGAAGACACGCACCTGCAGTACCCGTTCGAAGACGTGCAAATCGCCCCGTATGACACTGATAACGTTGCCTTCCAGGACCTCGGGCTCGGCGCCGGCGTGCGCCTGGACGCGATTTTGACCAACCTGGTGACCGCGCAACCGCGCCTGACTCAAGACCAGCGCTTCAAGCTTGCCGGCGAGCCGCTGTACTCGGAACCCAACTCGGTGGCGATCGAAAAAGGCGACCCGCAGTGGGACGCCAAAGTACGTGAAGTGTTTGCCCAACTCAAACAGGACGGCACCCTAAGCCTGCTCTCGCAAAAATGGATCGGCGCCGACATCAGCCAATGACAGCGTTCCCAACCCCTCCAAAGCCTGCCGTCAGCGATTCGCGTGTGAAGCGTCTGTTCGGCTTTCGCACGCGGCTCTATCTCACCTGGGCCGCGTTGTTCTGCCTGTTCGCCAGCTTCTTCCTGAGCTTTGACCTGAAGTTCTCGATCATCCTCGACAAGCTACCCAACCTTGTCGGCGTGCACCTGGCGCCCAATGGCTTTTTGCAAGGCGCGGCACTCACGGTGTTTGTGTGCCTGTGCTCGATTGTGACGTCGTCGGTACTCGGTTTTATCACCGCGTTGGGGCGCGTGTCGAAAAGCGCCGTGGCCTTTGGCGTTGCCAGTTTTTACGCGTCGTTCTTTCGCGGCACGCCGCTGCTGATCCAGATTCTGCTGATTTACCTCGGCCTGCCGCAACTGGGCCTGGTACCGGGCGCTATCGTCGCCGGGATCATTGCGCTGTCGCTGAACTACGGCGCTTACCTGAGCGAGATCTTCCGCGCCGGTATCCTCGGCGTGCCTCACGGCCAACGCGAAGCGGCGCTGGCGCTCGGCATGCGCGACGGTGCGATTTTCTGGCACGTCACCCTGCCCCAAGCCATGCGCACCATCATCCCGCCCGCCACTAACCAGTTCATCTCGATGCTCAAAGACTCGTCGCTGATCTCGGTGATGGGCGTGTGGGAAGTGATGTTCCTGGCGCAATCGTATGGGCGTTCGAGCTATCGCTATATCGAGATGCTGACCACAGCGGCGATCATTTACTGGGTAATGTCGCTGGGCCTGGAACTGATCCAGGCCCGCATGGAGCGCCATTACGGCAAAGGCTATGTACGGCGCGGGTGAGTTTTTATTCGCTCGGCACTAGAGACAACTCCCGCACCTCAGGGGTCGATAGCCTGACAGTTAACGCCCCGCCACTTCGCTAAATTCCCGGCCTCATTTATCAGAGGTTGGGATTACATGCCCTTTACGGCCAAAAAACTCGCACTCACCATTACCCTCATCGTTGGCGCTGCCAACGCTCAACTGGCACAGGCGCAAGGAGGCTCGCCCTTTCAGTTTGAACTGAACCTGCTCGACGACTATTGGAATTACACCGCGCCGGAGCCTGCCTCGAGTATTGAGGGCTACCTCACTCAGCGGGCCACTACCTATAACGGCTTGCAAGTCGCCAAGGTTCTGGAACCGGCGGTGATTCGCCTGCTTGAGTCCGGCGAGCTGGATTCGGAAGAGGACAAAGCCCTCGAAACATTCGCTGAAACGCTGGAAGCGCAACCCGGCGGTATCGGCGCAGCCCTCGAACAATTAGCCGGCAGCCAACATGCCAACCTGGCTGCAGTAACCCAAACCACCACCCAGCAACTCAGCACTCAGTTGCTCGCGACCCTGCGCACATTGCCCACCGACGACGCTGGCCGCTTCTGGGTGCAAGGCCTGGGCAACAAAGGCAGCCTGGACAAACAACGTGGCAGCACCGGCCTTAAATATGGCACCCAAGGCCTGCTGCTGGGTGCCGACTGGGCGCTGGACCACGACTGGCGCCTGGGCGTGATGGGCGCAAAAACCACCAGCCAGGTGGATGCTCAACGCTTCGACGCCGGGTTGGACAGCTGGCACCTGGGCGGCTATGCCGTGCGCCAGGACGGCCCATTGGCCCTGCGCCTGGGCGCGATTTACAGCCGCCATGCCGGGCAGAACAAACGCAGCATCAACCTGCTCGACCACAACCAGCAGCTCAAGAGCAGTTACGCCGCCCAAAGCCAAACCCTGTTTTCTGAACTGGGCTATCAACTCGGCAACGAGGACGTGCACGTAGAGCCCTTCGCCGGCCTCGGCTATCAGCGCTATCACCGCGACAGTTTCAAGGAAACCGGCGGCCTGGCCGCGCTGAATGTCGGCTCACAAACCCAACAAAACGTGAACAGCACCCTAGGCCTGCGGCTGGCCACGGTGTATCGGTTCGACGACCAGATGAGCCTCACACCTCACGTGAGTACGAGCTGGAAACACCTTTACGGCGAAGTTGGCAGCCAGGTGCGCCAATCGTTTCGCTATGCACCAGGTCTCATCGACGGTTTCACCACCCACGGCACCTCGCTGGACCGCAACAGCCTGGACGTTCAAGCCGGCCTGGACCTCGCAGTGTCGGCGCAACACACGGTCGGCCTGACCTACAGTGCACAAGCCGGCAGCCAGAACCAAAGCCAGGGCCTGATGGGGCAGTGGCGGATGAGCTTTTAACTCAACGTCTCGGGGAAAGGTTCGCACTGCCCAAGGTGTAAACGCCGCCGCTGCCGCCTGAATCGCAGGCAAAAAAAAGGGGGGCACCTGCCCCCCCGAGGATTAAGCGATAGTCTCGAAGGCTGGATCAGCCTTCGATTTCAATCAGGATTTCGCCAGGGTTCACCCGGTCGCCCTTGGCCACATGTACCACGGCAACCTTGCCGGCAATGGCTGCCTGCACCTCGGTTTCCATCTTCATGGCTTCGGTGATCAGCACCGCTTGGCCGGCCTTGACCACGTCGCCTGGCTTGACCAGCACATCGACGATATTGCCCGGCATCGCCGTGCTGACATGCCCAGGCTCGGTGGCGTGCTTGCGTTTGCTGCCGCCGCTGCTGACAAACTGGTTGAGCGGTTCGAACACCACTTCTTCCGGCATGCCATCAATGGACAGGTAAAAGTGGCGCTTGCCTTCAGCCTTCACGCCGACACCGGTGATGTCGACGCGGTAGCTTTCACCGTGCACGTCGATGACGAATTCGGTGGGCACACCTTCGCCACCGGCACTCGCCACGCCGCCAGCCTCAGGGATCGGCAACAGCACTTCAGGCGCCAAGGTGCCTGCATCGCGTTCTTCGAGGAACTTGCGGCCGATGTCCGGGAACATCGCGTAGGTCAGCACGTCTTCTTCGGACTTGGCCAACGCGCCGATTTCGCCGCGCAGCTTGGTCATTTCCGGCTTGAGCAAATCGGCCGGGCGTACGTCGATCACCTCTTCGCTGCCGATCGCCTGGCGCCGCAGCTTCTCGTTCACCGTGCCCGGCGCCTTGCCGTAGCCGCCTTGCAGGTAAAGCTTCACTTCATTGGTGATGGTCTTGTAGCGCTCGCCGGCCAGCACGTTGAAAAACGCCTGAGTGCCGACAATTTGCGACGTCGGCGTGACCAGCGGCGGGAAGCCGAGGTCTTCACGCACCCGCGGAATTTCCGCCAGCACTTCGCTCATGCGGTTCAGTGCGCCCTGCTCTTTGAGCTGGTTGGCCAGGTTGGAAATCATCCCGCCCGGCACTTGGTTGACTTGCACACGGGTGTCGACGGCGGTGAATTCGCTTTCGAACTGGTGGTATTTCTTACGCACGGCGTAGAAGTACAGGCCGATCTCTTGCAACAGTTGCAGGTCGAGGCCGGTGTCGAACTCGCTACCTTTGAGCGCCGCAACCATGGATTCGGTGCCAGGGTGGCTGGTGCCCCAGGCGAAGCTGGAGATGGCCGTGTCGATGTGGTCGGCGCCGTTTTCGATGGCCTTGAGTTGGCACATCGCAGCCAAGCCGGCGGTGTCGTGCGAGTGAATAAAAATCGGCAGGCTCTGCTCGGCCTTGAGTGCCTTGACCAGTTCGCCGGTCGCGTACGGCGTCAACAGACCGGCCATGTCCTTGATGGCGACCGAGTCGCACCCCATGGCTTCCAACTGCTTGGCCTGGGCCACGAACGCCTCGACGGTGTGCACCGGGCTGGTCGTATAAGCGATCGTGCCCTGAGCATGTTTGCCCGCCGCTTTGACCGCTTCGATGGCCACGCGCAGGTTACGCACATCATTCATCGCATCGAAGATGCGGAACACGTCGATACCATTTACGGCGGCCTTGGCGACGAAGGCTTTGACCACGTCGTCGCTGTAGTGGCGGTAGCCCAGCAGGTTCTGGCCGCGCAGCAGCATTTGCAGGCGCGTGTTAGGCAGCGCGGCGCGCAGTTGGCGCAGGCGCTCCCACGGGTCTTCCTTGAGGAAGCGCACGCAGGCGTCGAAGGTCGCGCCGCCCCAGACTTCCAGCGACCAGTAGCCAACCTTGTCGAGCTTGTCGCAGATCGGCAGCATGTCGTCGGTGCGCATGCGCGTGGCCAGCAACGATTGGTGAGCGTCGCGCAGGATCGTGTCAGTTACGTAGATCTTCTTAGTCATATTCGGATCTCCTCATAGCGGCAAGTTTCAAGCTACAAGCTGCAAGTAAAAGCTGATCCGCTTTAACTTGTTGCTTGCCGCTTGCAACTTGCAGCTGCATATTTATATGCCCGCGTGGGCGGCGATGGCGGCGGCGATGGCCAGGGCCAGCTCTTCGGGTTTGCGCTTGATCGAGTAGTTGGTCAGCTCAGGGTGGCTTTCCACAAAGCTGGTATTGAACTGGCCACTGCGAAATTCCGGGTTGCGCAGGATCTCCTGGTAATACGCGGCGGTGGTCTTCACGCCTTGCAAACGCATGTCGTCCAGGGCACGCAGGCCGCGGTCCATGGCTTCTTCCCAGGTCAACGCCCACACCACCAGTTTCAGGCACATCGAGTCGTAGTACGGCGGGATGGTGTAACCGGTGTAGATCGCCGTGTCAGTGCGCACGCCGGGGCCGCCGGGCGCGTAGTAACGGGTGATTTTGCCGAAGCTCGGCAGGAAGTTGTTCTTCGGGTCTTCCGCGTTGATACGGAACTGCAACGCGAAACCACGGTGCTGGATGTCTTCCTGTTTCACCGACAGCGGCAGGCCCGAGGCAATGCGGATCTGCTCGCGAACAATATCGATACCGGTGATTTCTTCGGTGATGGTGTGTTCCACCTGCACCCGCGTGTTCATCTCCATGAAGTACACCTCGCCCTCGGCGAGCAGGAACTCCACGGTGCCGGCATTCTCGTAGCCCACGGCCTTAGCCGCACGCACCGACAGGTCGCCGATGTAGGCACGCTGTTCCGGGGTCAGCTGCGGGCTGGGGGCGATTTCGATGAGCTTTTGGTTACGCCGTTGAATCGAGCAGTCGCGCTCGAACAAGTGCACCACGTTGCCAAAGCTGTCACCGAGGATCTGTGCCTCAATGTGCTTGGGGTTTACGATGCATTTTTCGAGGAACACTTCCGCCGAACCGAACGCCTTGGTGGCTTCGGAGATAACCCGCGGGAAGGCCTGTTCAAGTTCTTCGCGGCTGTTGCAACGGCGGATACCGCGGCCGCCACCACCGGAAGTGGCCTTGAGCATCACCGGGTAACCAATGCGCTCGCCTTCGGTGAGGGCTTCGGCGATGTCGGCGACGTTGCTTTCGGTGCCAGGCGTTACCGGCACGCCGGCCTTGATCATGCTGCGGCGCGCTTCGGTTTTGTCGCCCATGCGGCGAATCACTTCGGCTGACGGGCCGATGAACTTGATCCCGCGTTCGGCGCAAATATCCGCCAGTTCGGCGTTTTCCGAGAGAAAACCGTAGCCAGGGTGCAGCGCATCACAACCCGTCTCTACCGCCAGGTTCACCAGCTTGCGCGGGTTCAGGTAACCGGCCAGGGGCTCGGCGCCAATGCTGTGGGCTTCATCGGCACGTTTAACGTGCAGCGCGTGACGGTCGGCGTCCGAGTAAACCGCGACCGAGCGAATGCCCATCTCGGCGCAAGCACGCACGATTCGTACGGCGATTTCACCCCGGTTGGCGATCAGGATCTTTTTTATCACTTGGAATTTCCCTTGAGCCGATTGCTGCGTTCTTCGACCCGTTGCAGCCGGGTCGGCGCGTGACCAAATGTTTCATGACAGTCGCAAGACACACACTATGCGCACTTGAGAATTAACAAAAATCAATAATAATTGGGTCGTGCATAAGTAAAGACTTATAGTTGGCCGGACAGCCTGAGGCGAGAGCTTAAAAATATGCGTAAGTCATTGATGCGGCTGACTTTACGTCAACTGCAAATATTCCATGAAGTGTGTGATTTACGCTCGTACAGCCGCGCAGCCGAGGAAATGTCCCTCACGCAACCCGCCGTTAGCCTGCAAATTCGTCAGCTGGAAGAGCTGATCGGCCAGCCGCTGTTCGATTACGTCGGCAAAAAGCTCTACATGACCGAGGCCGCCGAAGCGCTGCAACGCGCCAGCCGCGATATTTTCGGGCGCCTGGAAAACCTCGATATGCAGCTGTCGGACATGCAAGGCTCGTTGCAGGGCCAGCTGAAACTGGCGGTGGAATCCAGCGCCAAATACTTCGTGCCGCACCTGTTCGCCGCGTTCAAGCGCCAGCACCCCGAGGTGCAATTGCACCTCACGGTGGTTAATCGCGCGCAAGTGATTCGCAGGCTTTCGGACAACCGCGATGACTTGGTGATCATGTCCATGGTGCCTCAGGACATGGGCCTCGAATTCCTGCCGTTTCTCAACAACCCGATTGTCGCCGTGGCGCCACTCGACCATCCGCTGAGCCTGCAAGGGCCGCTGCGTTTGCAGGACCTGGAACCTTACACGCTGCTGATACGTGAACCGGGGTCCGGCACGCGGCTGGCCTGTGAGGAGTACTTCAAGGAGAAACGCGTGCACTTCACCCAGACGGTTGAAGTGGCCTCGGCCGAGGCACAGCGTGAATGTGTGAATGCGGGGTTGGGCGTGGCCTTGCTGACGCGCCACGCCGTCAACCTGGAGCTGGCCACCGGCGGGCTCAAGGAGTTGCCGGTGGAAGAACTGCCGCTGTACCGCAGCTGGTGCCTGGTGCAGGCCAAGGCCAAACGCCTGTCACCGGTGGCCCATGCCTTCCTGGGCTTTATCCGCAGCGAGCGGGTGCAGATCAGCGCGCTGGCTGAGCGCTTCGCTGGGCAGCCACGGGTGCCTGCCAGTGGAGTTCCGGGTAGTCGGTGATGCTCTGGAGCAACTGGCGCTGGTCGCAGCGGTCTTCGATTGCACGACGGAACGCCATGCGGCGCTGGTCTTCCTGCTGACGACGGGTTTTGACGGTGCTGCTGTCTTCGTATTGACGGGCCATTTTGAGTCTCCCAATGCGAGTACGGGGAGTACAGAATGGGCGCGCTGGATGACGGTTTGGCGGCGCGCGGGTTACAGGACGATGAATCTTCTGATAGGCAGAAAATCCAAATGTGGGAGGGGGCTTGCTCCCGATGGCGGTGCTTGAGTCAAATCATTCAGTGACTGGCACACTGCTATCGGGAGCAAGCCCCCTCCCACCGTTGATCCTGAATCAGTCGTCGAGGGCTTTGACCGACTTGGGCGACAAGCGCAGGCTGCGCAAGCTGCGTTTCACGCTCTTGAGGTGGTTGACCAGGCTCGGCCCGCGCGCCATGGCCACGCCCATCGCCAGCACGTCGATCACCACCAGATGGGCGATACGCGAGGTCAGCGGCGTGTAGATTTCGGTGTCTTCGTGCACATCGATTGCCAGGTTGACCGTGGACAATTCCGCCAACGGCGTCTGGCTCGGGCACAGGGTAATCAGTGTCGCGCCACTTTCACGCACCAGGTTGGCGGTGATCAGCAGGTCTTTGGAGCGGCCCGACTGGGAAATGCAGATGGCCACGTCGGTCGGCTTCAAGGTAACGGCCGACATCGCCTGCATGTGCGGGTCACTGTAGGCCGCTGCCGTGAGCAGCAGGCGGAAGAATTTGTGCTGGGCATCGGCGGCGACAGCGCCGGAAGCACCGAAGCCATAGAACTCGACGCGCTGGGCCTGGGACATGGCCGTCACGGCCTTTTGCAGCTCGACCGGGTCGAGTTTCTCGCGCACTTCCATGAGGGTGTGCAAGGTGGTGTCGAAGATTTTCAGGCTGTAGTCAGCGACGGAGTCGTCTTCATGGATCGCAAACTGCCCGAAGCTCGCACCGGCGGCCAGGCTTTGCGCCAGCTTGAGCTTCAAATCCTGGAACCCGGAGCAACCGATGGCGCGGCAGAAGCGCACGATGGTCGGCTCACTGATGCCCACGCTGTGGGCCAGGTCCGCCATGGAACTGTGCATCACGGCCGCAGGGTCAAGCAGCACGTGGTCGGCAACCTTGAGTTCCGATTTACGTAGCAGGTGGCGTGACTGGGCGATATGTTGCAACAGGTTCAAAGGGCAGGACTCTTGTTATTGGCAGGCGCCAGGGATGTAGCAAGCTTGTAGTTATACTACAAGAATTCGCCTTTTGCCCGCCCGATGCATCACTAAATCGCCCTGCTGCCCTCTGATTCAAAGGGCAAAGGCTTTGTAGCCACATGCGCTGCCCCGGCGTATCTAAGGAAAATCTGCATTTTTGCGTAACAACTCTGCCAACTCATCGGCCACCACCGGCCGACTGATCAGGTAGCCCTGCACTTCATCGCAGTGCTCGCCCCGCAGGAAATCCAGCTGCTGCTGATCTTCCACGCCTTCAGCCACCACTTTGAGCGCCAGCCCATGGGCCATGGCGATGATCGCGCGGGTGATGGCCGCGTCCTCGCGACCCTGGCCCAGGCCGCGAATAAACGTCTGGTCGATCTTCACGTAGTCCACCGGGATGCGCTTGAGGTAACTGAGCGACGAATAGCCGGTACCAAAATCGTCAATCGCCAGTTTCACGCCCAAATCGCGCAATTGCTGGAAGGTCGCGATGATGTGCTCAACGCTGTCGAGCAGTTGGCTTTCAGTCAGCTCCAGCTCCAGGTATTGCGGGGCCAGGCCGGTTTCTTCGAGCACTTGGCGCACCAGGCTGACCAGCTTGCCCTGACGCAACTGATGCACCGACAGGTTCACTGACACCCGAATCGGCGCCAGCCCCTGGCGCTGCCACTCGCACGCCTGCCAGCAGGCCTGGCGCAGCACAAATTCGCCCAGCGGGACGATCAGGCCGGTTTCTTCGGCCAGGCCGATAAAGTCCCCCGGCGGCACCATGCCCCACTGTGGATGCTCCCAGCGCACCAGCGCCTCGGCGGCGTTCAGCTTGCCGGTGGCCAGGCACAGTTTCGGCTGGTAGAACACGGTTAGCTGGCGCTCTTCGATGGCCTTGCGCAGGTGGTTTTCCAGCTGCAAACGCTCCAGCGTGCTGGCTTGCAGGCTGTCGGTGTAGAACTGGAAGTTGTTCCCGCCCAGGTGCTTGGCGTGTTGCATGGCCATGTTCGACTGGCTGACCAGCGCAGAAATTTCCCGCGCGTTATCCGGCAACAGGCTGACGCCCATGGAGGCGCTGACCACCAATTCATGCCCTTCCACCGTCACCGGCACCCGCAGCTTGGCCAGTAGCCGTGTGGCCACGCGCGCCAGGCTCGACAAGTTGCCGTAGGCGTCGAACAGCACGGCAAACTCGTCGCCCGACAGCCGCGCAATGGTGTCGGCCTCGGGCAAGGCGTTGATCAAACGGCGCGCCATTTTCTGCAACAGCTGGTCGGCCACTTCATGGCCCAAGCTGTCGTTAAGCAGCTTGAAGCGGTCGAGGTTGATATGCAGCAGCGCAAGGCTGCGCCCGCCCTGGCGCACGCGTTGGTGGGCTTCGCGCAGGCGCTCGCGGAACAGCGAGCGGTTGGCCAAGCCGGTCAATTCATCATAGTGGGTGAGGTAGCGCATGCGTTCTTCAGATTCGCGCCGCGCCGACAGATCGGCGAAGAAGCCCACGATATGGCTGACATTTCCGCGCACATCGCGCACTACATTCAGCTGCAGCCACTGCGGGTACAACTCGCCGTTTTTGCGCGTCTCTACCAGCTCGCCCTGCCAGGTGCCGTGGCTGAGCAACGCTTGGCGAATCACCGGGAAATGGCGGCGAGCATCACGGCTGCTGGGCAATTCCACGACGTTGCGCCCGAGCATGTCGTCGATGTTAAAACCAGTGACGCGGCTGAAGGCTTGGTTGACGGCGATCAGCGCGTAGTTCGGGTCGAGAATCACGATGCCTTCGCTGGCGGCCTCGAACACCGTCGAGGCCAGGCGCTGCTGTTCCTCCAGCGCCTTGCCGGCGCTGATGTCGCGGCGCGTACCGAGCATGCGCGTCACGCGGCCGCCGGGTTCACGTTCCACAGCGCGGCCACGGTCTTCGACCCATACCCAGCGGCCGTCGCCGTGGCGCACGCGGTACTCCACCAGATAGTCCTCGCTGTGGCCTTTTAAATGCGCCACCAGCGCGCGCTTGAGCAGCGGCACGTCGTCGGGGTGCAGGCGCGGCTTAAGGTCGCTGAGCATCCCCGTCACGTATTCGGGTTCCAGGCCGAACAGCTCTTTAATCTGGGTGTGGTGCACCGCATCGGTTTGCAGGTTCCAGTCCCACAGCCCCAACTCGCTGGCCTGCAAGGCCATGGCCAGGCGCGCCTCGCTTTCGCTCAAGGCGAGGCTGGCGGCGTTCAGCTCCTGGCTGCGTTGCGCCACGCGGTCTTGCAGGCCGATTTGCGCCTCGCGCAGTTCCTGTTCGACTTGGCGACGCTGCTCGACCTCACGCACCAGCTCCTGATTCAACTGCTCGCTGCGCTGGTGCGCCTGCTGTAAATGCTCGATCAATGCCTGGTTCTGAAAACGTCGCAACAAGCCGCGCTGGATCAGCCGGTTAACCTGCCACGCCACCAGGCTCAGGGACCCCAGCAGGATCAGGCCGAGCACGCCCCAGCCTTGCTGCTGCGGGGCGCCACTCCAAAACAGGTAAACGATGGCCGGCACCAGGCACGGCAAGGCAAATGACAGGAATGCGGGCAGGCTCACGGCGTAGGCTACGCTGGCCGACAGTGTTGCCGCGCCGATCAGGCCGAACACCCAAGCCTGTTGCGTAAAACTGTCCACCGGTACAAGCGCAATGGCCGCCGTGGCCAGGGTCAAGCCGCTGACCGCCGAGCCGAGCATGAACATCCGCCGCCAGATCGGTTGAGCCTGTCGGCTCGGCATCGCTGAATCAAACGCCGCCACCTGAATCACGCGCATGGCGACCAACGCGAGCAGCCAGACCAACCAAATGCTGTCCAACAGGATTTGTCGGGGGTTCCAGAGCATCCAGGCGCAGACCAGGCCGTTCACCAACATTAATAAAGTCGGCAGCAATGAACCCTGATACAGCAGGCGCGTGCGCTCGACCGCCAACTCGGTTGCGTAGTGTTTACGGATAACCTGCGCCGGCGCCATTGAGGGGCCGAACAGGTCAGGACTGAGGGTCATAGGCAGTGTTCTTATAATGGTGAGCCCGAAACGTCGACGGAGCATACACAAGCAAGCGCTTGGGCCAAACTGCTCCACGTCATAAAAAACGCGTGCCCGTCGGCCGCAAACCTTCGGGCCAGACGGCCTGAGTGAGCCCCTGCGCGGGCTGCGGGGCATGACCGACCGGTCATCACCCGCACTATAATGTTTCACCGGCCCGGCGCGCTTCGGCTGTTTTGCATCGACCACCCAGCATTGGGATTTGCCCCACTCCGCCGAGGGCCATAGAATGCGCTGATGCGCGATGACCTCTCCCTTTTGCTGAACTCTCTCAACGATGCCCAACGCCAGGCCGTCGCGGCCCCCGTTGGCCGTCAGTTGGTCCTGGCCGGTGCTGGCTCCGGTAAAACCCGAGTGTTGGTGCACCGTATCGCCTGGTTGATCCAGGTCGAAAACGCGTCCCCACATTCCATCCTGTCGGTGACCTTCACCAACAAGGCTGCTGCCGAGATGCGCCACCGCATCGAGCAGTTGATGGGCATCAGCCCGGCCGGCATGTGGGTGGGCACTTTCCACGGCCTCGCGCACCGCCTGTTGCGGGCGCATTGGCAGGAAGCGGGCTTGAGCCAGACCTTCCAGATTCTTGACAGCGACGACCAGCAACGCCTGGTCAAGCGCGTGATGCGCGAGCTGGGCCTGGACGAACAGCGCTGGCCCGTCCGCCAGGCGCAGTGGTTTATCAACGGTCAGAAAGACGAAGGCCTGCGCCCGCAGCATATTCAGGCCAGCGGCGATTTGTTCCTGGCCACCATGCGCAGCATTTATGAAGCGTACGAAGCTGCCTGCGCCCGCGCAGGCGTTATCGACTTCTCCGAGCTGCTGCTGCGCGCCCTCGACCTGTGGCGCGACAACCCTGGCTTGTTGGCCCATTACCAAAAGCGCTTCCGGCATGTGCTGGTGGACGAGTTCCAGGACACCAACGCCGTGCAGTACGCATGGCTGCGCTTGCTCGCCAAAGGTGGCGACAGCCTGATGGTGGTGGGCGATGACGACCAGTCGATCTACGGCTGGCGTGGCGCGAAAATCGAGAACATTTACCAGTATTCCGAAGACTTCCCGGACGCGGTGACCATCCGCCTGGAGCAAAACTATCGCTCCACCGCCGGCATCCTCAAGGCCGCCAACGCCTTGATCGCCAACAACACCGGGCGCCTCGGCAAAGAGCTGTGGACCGACGGCGGCGAAGGCGAAGCAATCAACCTGTACGCCGCCTTCAACGAACACGATGAAGCGCGCTACGTTGTGGAAACCATCGAGAGCGCGCTGAAAACCGGCCTCGCGCGTAGCGATATCGCGATTTTGTACCGTTCCAACGCCCAATCGCGGGTGTTGGAAGAAGCCTTGCTGCGCGAACGCATCCCGTACCGCATCTATGGCGGCCAGCGCTTCTTCGAGCGTGCCGAAATCAAAAACGCCATGGCTTACCTGCGCTTGCTGGAAGGCCGTGGCAACGATGCGGCGCTGGAACGGGTGATCAATATACCGACGCGTGGCATCGGCGAAAAAACCGTTGAGGCTATTCGCGACCACGCCCGCCACGCCGATGTGTCGATGTGGGAAGCCATGCGCTTGCTGATCGCCAATAAAGGCCTGACCGGCCGCGCCGCCGGTGCGCTGGGTGTGTTTGTCGAGCTGATCGAGAATTTGGCGGCCAAGTGCATGGAAATGCCCCTGCACCTGATGACCCAAACCGTGATCGAGCAGTCCGGGCTGATTGCCTACCACGAAGCGGAAAAAGGCGAGAAAGGCCAGGCCCGGGTAGAAAACCTTGAGGAACTGGTCAGCGCCGCCCGTGCGTTCGAAAACACCGAGGACGATGAAGAGCTGACCCCGCTCGCCGCCTTCCTTGGCCATGCATCGCTGGAAGCTGGCGATACACAAGCCGATGAGCATGAAGACAGCATCCAGCTGATGACCTTGCACAGTGCCAAGGGCCTGGAGTTTCCGTACGTGTTCCTGGTGGGCATGGAAGAAGGCCTGTTCCCGCACAAGATGAGCCTGGAAGAACCCGGCCGCCTTGAAGAAGAAAGGCGCCTGGCCTACGTGGGCATCACCCGGGCCATGCAGAACCTGGTGATGACCTACGCCGAAACCCGACGCCTGTACGGCACTGAGACCTACAACAAGGTCTCGCGCTTCGTACGTGAAGTGCCCAAGGGGCTGATTCAGGAGGTGCGCCTGTCGAATAGCGTGAGCCGCCCGTTCGGCGGCGGCCAGCAGCAAAACTCCAGCAGCATGTTTGCCGGTTCCGAAATTCCGGAAACACCGTTCAGCCTTGGCCAACTGGTCAAACATTCGATCTTCGGCGAGGGCGTGATCCTCAACTTCGAAGGCGCCGGTGCCCAAGCGCGGGTGCAGGTGAATTTCGCCGAAGGCAGCAAGTGGCTGATGATGGGCTACGCGAAACTCGAAGCAGTCTGACCCCCTCCAACGGATCGTTCCTGCGCGGCGCGTGGGAACGATCCGCAGCCGCGGCCTTGTATTTCAGCAGTACGGGCCAATATCTGTAATTAGTCCTACGGATCATTCGGAATAGGTCCTACGCAAAAATCCGAAACACTCTGCCGCTAGCCAGTGTCTCTGCACCTGTGCAACATGGCGCGCGTGCAATCCACAAATGGGAATTCCCTTTATGAAACGTTTTCTTAGCATCGCCATGGCGTTGTGCATCGGCCTGACGATGAGCATCGACGCCAACGCCAAACGCTTCGGCGGCGGTAAAAGCATGGGCTCGGCACCGACCCATCAGACCAGCCAAATGGCGCCATCCGCCGGTGGCGCGGGCGGTGCAGCGGCGACTGCAGGCGCAGCCGGTGCTGCTGGCGCCGCTGCCAAGGCTGGCGGTGCTTCGCGCTGGTTAGGCCCGTTGGCCGGTATCGCCGCCGGTGGCCTGCTCGCTTCCATGTTTATGGGCGGCGGCTTCCAGGGCATGCAGATCTTCGACATCCTGATTCTGGCTGTCATCGGCTTTGTGATCTTCCGCTTTATCGCCGCCCGTCGACGCAAGCAGCAGGAGCACATGGCTCCAGCCGGCGCGCCGATGCAGCGTGAAGTGTTCGAGCAAAAGCCAGCCACAGATTCGATCTTCGGTGGTTCGGCAGCACCTGCCGCGCGCCCGGTCATCAACGCACCGGCCTGGTTCAACGAAGAGCGCTTCATCGAAGCGGCCCGCAGCCACTTCCAGGCCCTGCAGCAACACTGGGACGCCAACGAGATGGATAAGATCTCCGAGTTCGTGACCCCACAACTGCTGGAGTTCCTCAAACGCGAACGTGCCGACCTGGGCGACGGTTTCCAGTCGACCTACATCGACGACCTGCGTGTGCAGTTGGAAGGTGTGGATGATCGCGCCGACAAGACCATCGCCACCCTGACGTTCAGCGGTGTGTCGAAGACTTCGCGCTTCGACCAGGGCGAAGTGTTCAGCGAAAGCTGGAACATGGAACGCGCCCAAGGCGACAACCAGCCATGGCTGGTTGCCGGTATCCGCCAAAACGGCTGATAGCTGCGCGTTTGAGCACCTGCTAATAAAACCCTGGGCATAGCCCGGGGTTTTCTATTTCACGGTTGCACTTATAGCAAGCTACTGTATAAAGCGCCCCTATCACCGCGCCATTTAGCAAGAGGATCCCGGCCGTGGAAGAAATTATCGAACAATTGCGTGAAGCCAACGAACCGGTCCCGGTTCCTCTGGAACTGCCTGACGAAGACCAACTGGTGGAAATCGAAGAACAACTGTTCATCGACATCCCCTTTGTCTTCCGCGAATTTTTGCTCACCGTCAGCGACGTGGTGTACGGCAGCCTGGAGCCGGTGACCGTCACCGACCCGCAGTCCCACACCTACCTGCCGGACGTTGCCGCCAACGCTTGGGATGCCGGGGTTGACCGCAGCATGATCCCGATCTGCCAGGACGGCGATGACTACTACTGCGTCGAGGAAGACGGCACTGTGGTGTTGTGGTCCGGCGAAGAAGAACTCGTCACCGAAGAAACCTGGGAATCGGTATGGCACTGGGCGCGGGACGTCTGGCTGGAAAGCTGATAACCAAGGCACATCTATTTGGGTGACTGGGCTTGTGCTGACAACAAGCCCAGCGGCCTTAATGCTCCGGCGTGTCCTTGTGGTTATCCAGTGTCTCCAGCAAGGCGACCTGCATCCGCGTGTGCACGCGGATGAACCACCGCCAGAGCACGGCCGCCACCGCCGCCGTAACCACCGCGATCAGCACCAGCAACTTGTTGGTCGGCAAAATACTCGCCGACAAGGCTGCCAATAGCAGGAAAATCACCAACAGCGAAAGGATGGGGATCAGTTCCGCGATGACCCGTCGCACCCGCTGGGTATGCCGCCCGGCCATCTCCGGCTTCACACTCATCTCCGCCAGCAGCATCGACAGCGCCTTGAGCTTGCGGTACGCCGCAATCAGAAACGGCAACGACAACAGCAACGCCGCGCCCCAGATCAACGCTTTTTGCCAGCTTGGATCACTGATCCAACCCTGCAAATACCCGCCGATGCGCGCCGCGAAAAAGCTGCCGGTGAAGAAGATCGCCACCACCAACGCCAGGTTTACCCCGACTTGCAGGATGATCTTGCGAATCAGCGACGCCAGCATCACGCCCTCGCCTTGCGGCTGAATGTTGCGTAGCCATTCACCGTACATGCCAAACACGCGACTCATACGCTTGGGCATCACTGCCGCAATCTTTAACGACAACGGGTCAGCCGCCCGGATCAGGTAGGGCGTCAGCAATGTGGTGATCACCGAGACCGCCACCGCCACCGGGTACAGGAAGTCGCTGGTCACCTGCAGGGTCACGCCCAGCGCGGCGATGATGAAGGAAAACTCGCCAATTTGTGACAGCCCCATGCCCACGCGCAGCGAGGTGCGGCCATCGTTGCCGGCGATAAACGCGCCGAGGCCGCAGGACAGCATCTTGCCCAGCACTACGGCGACGGTGATGACTGCGATCGGCCAAGCGTATTGCACCAGGATTTGCGGGTCGATCATCAGGCCGATGGCGACAAAAAATATCGCACTGAACATGTCGCGAACGGGCTCGATCAGGCGCTCTATCTTCACCAACTGGCGAGATTCGGCCATGATCGCGCCGATCAGGAACGCCCCCAGAACCATGCTGTATTCGAGCTTCACCACCAGCAGGCAAAAGCCGAAACACAGGCCCAATACGGTGATCAGCAGCATCTCGTTGCTTTCGAACTTGGCCACGTACGCCAGCAGGCGTGGCACCAGCAAAATACCGATGACCAGCGCGACGATCATGAACAGTGAAAGTTTGCCGACGGTGGAGAACACCTCGCCGGAGCTGACCGTACCGCTGACCGCAATGCTCGACAACAAAGCGATGATGCCGATACCCAGGATGTCTTCAACAATCAGCACGCCGAAAATCAGCTGGGCGAAACGCTGGTTTTTCATCTTCAGGTCATTCAGCGCCTTGACGATGATGGTGGTCGAGGAGATCGCCAAAATCGCGCCGAGGAACAGCGAGTCCATGGTGTTCCAGTCGAACCAGCGGCCGATTTCGTAGCCGATCCAGATCATCAGGATAATTTCCAGGAACGCCGCGATGAACGCGGTAGCACCGACCTTGAACAGCTTGCGCAGGCTGAACTCCAGGCCGAGGCAGAACATCAGGAAGATCACCCCCAGCTCGGCGAGGGTCTTGATCGTGTCTTCGTCGTGAATCAGGCCAAACGGCGGCGTGTGAGGGCCGATGATGAACCCGGCAACGATATACCCCAACACCACCGGCTGTTTGAGGCGGTGAAACAGGATGGTGACAACCCCTGCCACCAGCATGATCACGGCCAAGTCCTGGATAAAGCTGATGGCGTGCATGGCGACAGACTCCTTGAGGGTACCGGCGCTTTTCCCACTTCCGCCGCAGCGCCCAAAAGGCGCAAGACGCGGAAGGAAAAGTCTGCCTTGATCGTAAGAAACGCCCTGAGATGGGCTTTTGAAGGTTAACACCGCGACTTCCGGCAGAAAGCCGGTGCAATATATGGAAACAGATCGGTGCACGCGTGACGGCAAGCCGCCCACCGGCGTCCCGTTAGGGTTAGCGCTGTAAAGATTCCAGCACCCGCAGAGGTGCCCTCCCCAAACGATGCCTACAACCCGTGAGTGTGCTATGGAACCCGGAAACGCCCAGCTGTCGATGACGGTATTGATGACCCCAGACATGGCCAACTTCTCAGGCAATGTTCACGGCGGCACCTTGCTCAAATACCTCGACGAAGTCGCCTACGCCTGCGCAAGCCGTTATGCCGGTCGTTATGTAGTCACATTGTCGGTAGACCAAGTGATTTTTCGCGAACCGATCCATGTCGGCGAGCTGGTGACCTTCCTCGCCTCGGTCAACTACACCGGCAACACGTCGATGGAAGTGGGCATCAAGGTGGTGACCGAAAACATCCGCGAGCGCTCGGTACGCCATACCAACAGCTGCTTTTTCACCATGGTGGCCGTAGACGACCAACGCAAACCCGCCGCCGTACCGCCGCTGCAGCCACACAACAGCGAAGACAAGCGCCGGTTCGTACAAGCTCAGCAACGCAGGCAGATTCGTCAGGAACTGGAAAAGCGCTACCAGGAAATCAAAGCGGACGCGCCTTAAAGTCCGGCTGAAAAGGCGTGTGGGAGCGGGCTTGCTCGCGATGCAGACACCTCGGTTCATCAGGCTGACCGAGTTGATGCCATCGCGAGCAAGCCCGCTCCCACGAAATCTGCGTAGTTACAAATCGATCGGCGTGGCTTCGAACCTTACGCGCGGATGGGCGATGCGATCCTGCGCGCGCACCAGTTCCAGTTCGTAACTGGCGCAGGCCTGGGTTTCCAGCAGCACTTCATGCACCGCGGCCGCCGCGAACTCGAACGCCGCCAACAGGCTGTCGCCCAACAATACCCGCGCCAGGAACAAACCCGACGTAAGGTCGCCCACGCCCACCGGCTGACGCGGAAACGCCAGCAGCGGCCGACGCAAGTGCCAACTGCCATCGGCCGTCACCAGCAGCATCTCGAAACCGTCCGGCAACTTGCCCGGATAATCCAGGTGCTTGACCAGCACCGCTCGCGGCCCGCGCGCCAGCAAGGCTTTGGCCATGGCCAGGCAATCGAACAGCGATTGCGGCTTGCGCCCGGCAAAGCTGTCCAGCTCCAACTGGTTGGGGCAAAGAAAATCCGCCATCGCCGCCGCTTCGTCCAGCAGAAAGTCGCTGACTTCCTGCGGCACGCTGCAGCCTTTTTCCGCATGGCCCATTACCGGGTCGCACAGGTACAGGGCTTTGGGGTTGATCGCTTTGATTCGCGCCACGCCGCTGAGGATCGCACGGCCCTGGGCCGCACTGCCGAGGTAACCGGACAGCACCGCATCGCAGTTGCCCAGCTCGCCAATCGCGGCAATCCCTTCTACCAACGCCGGAATTTGCTGCGGCGCCAACACTTCTCCCGCCCACTGACCATACTGTGTGTGATTGGAGAACTGCACCGTGTTCAGCGGCCAGACGTTCACCCCAACCCGTTGCATGGGGAACACGGCGGCACTGTTTCCGGCGTGGCCAAATACCACATGAGACTGGATCGCAAGCAGGTGAGGTGTGCGTTTCATGCTGGATATTTCCGTAAAGCCGTTGAAATTCTGGCCGCGCAGTATGCGACTAAACGCAGCCTGTACGACAGACCGGCGACACAGTTAAGCTGCTCTCACTTTGTTGGAGTTCATCGCATGCTGACCCTGGGAAACATCTTCGTGTTGATGCTGCTGGCGACCGCCGCCGCCTGGGTGTGGCACAACCACGGCCTGCGCGAACGGGCGCTGGAGCGGGTCAAGCAACATTGCGCCAAGCTCGACATCGAATTGCTCGACGGCGCGGTGGCGTTGAAGCGTATCGGCGTGGTGAAGGATGCCAATGGTCGGCGGCGCCTGGCGCGCATCTATAACTTTGAGTTCACCGTGACCGGGGAAACTCGGCATCCGGGCACCATCACCCAATTTGGCGCCCACAGCGCGCAGATCGAACTGGCGCCCTACCCGTTTGAGATCAAAACGCCGCTGCCCAGTGCCGAAGTGATCGAGCTAAGCCAGTGGCGCCAGGACCACGCCAGCAAAACGCGTCACTGACGGCACGCTGCGAGCGCGCTCTGCAGTGCACCTGCGTCGTGCGGCTGGCTGAAAATCAGTTCGATGCGTGAGTCGCGGCGCCACTCGCTGGGTTGCCAGACGAGTGAACTGTTATCCACAGCATTGGCGGAAACCCAGCCGTCGCGGCTGTGGATAACCAGTTTGGCGCGGCGCCACGCAAGGCTTGTCAGCCAATCATGCAAGCGTTGAGTGTCGAATTGCTGGCTCGGGTGCCAGCGCCAACCCACGCTCCAACCGCCCTCTTGAGCTTGGCTGAGGCAGATGGGCAGTGCGGAATCACGCCAGATGGCGGGCATTTGGGCTATCGAGTCGGGCAGTGTGATGTTATCCACAGCCGCGCCAGCTTTGGCATTCAAACCCGGCAATTGCGCCAACGGTAAATGCGCCTGGCGGGTCCAGTAACGCGGGCAATCGGGTAACTGCCGTTCGACGGCGTGGCGCTGCGCGGTATCCAGCGCTTCATCCTTGTTCAAAACCAGCAGCCCGGCGCTGGCCAGCGTCTCGCGTTGTGGCTCCGGCAGCGGTTTGCCCGCCGCCAGCGCCTGCGCATCCAACACCAGCACGCACGGTTGCACCGCCAGCACGTTTTGCCACGGCGCCTCGCGCAGTTGCTTTAGCAACTGCGCCGGGTGGCCCAGGCCCGAGGGCTCGATAAACAGCCTGTCCGGCTTGGCCTTACGCAGCAGGCGGCCCAAACCGACCTGGAACGGTGCACCGTTCACACAGCACAAACAGCCACCGGCCACTTCGCCCAGGGCGATACCGTCGTCATCCTGGGTGAGCAAGGCCGCGTCCAGGCCGATCTGCCCGAACTCATTGATCAGCACCGCCCAGCGCTCGTTGGCCGGGCGTTGTGCGAGCAAATGTTTGATCAGGCTGGTCTTGCCGGCACCCAAAGGCCCGGCAATCACATGAGTGGGAATATTCTGCAGCATGAGGGGCATCATTCAGACCGTGTAGAAGGCTTGATCCTACAAGGTTATGCGAGCCAATCCAGCGTCAGGATCAACCGTCGCTCGTCGACCTTAAGCGCCGGCGAGCGATGGATCAGGCCGTGGCCTTCGTTGCCATGCCACTGGGTGCCTTTGAGCAAGGCCACTTCGCCGCAGTGAATTTGCTCGATGCGCGCGCTGGGTTCAGCGTCCGGCTGGCCAAGCTGGCGGCGGTCCATCACGCCTTCGCGCAGCCACTGGCTGCCGATACCGGCATAGGTGGTGATCAGCCGCACCGGCACATGGTCGACGTGAAAACGCGGGCACATGGCCTTGTCCAGCAGGCGCAAGCGCACGCCAATACGCTGTGCGCCGACTAAACAAGCAAACGCGCTGATCAGCCATGCCACATCGGCGATAAAGCCTTCGTAGCCTTCAAGGTCGCGGCAACTGGCCGCAAAACCTTGCAAGTCAGGCACCGCGTTCTCGTTAGCCAGCTCAATCACCAAGGATTCGGCGACCGGCTCATTCAGCGCTACGAGCAAGGCACCGAATTGGGCGATGTGCAGCGGCAATTGGCGCTGCCACAGGGCCAGGTTCACGCCGTCTTCGAGGATACCCGACAACGCCAGCGGGGTTTCACCGCGGGCCTGGCGTATCACTGGGCGCAGGGGGATGACCGGTGCGAGCATCAGGCGGCCACCTCTTCATGCCACGGGCCGAAAGGGTCAGCCAGCAAGCGCCAACCCTCGACGCCCAAGGCCATTTCTTCATCGTTAAGCAAGCAGGCTTCCAGCTCGGCACGCATCTTCTCGAAATCGATGTTTTGCCCAATAAACACCAGTTCCTGGCGGCAATCGCCGGTGCTCAGTTGCCAGTTGCCCATGATCGCCGCCACGCTTTCTTCGTCTTGTGGCCATTGGCTTTTTGGCACAAAACGCCACCAGCGCCCGGCAAAGCCGTGGCGCATCAGGCCACCGGCCTGCGACCAACTGCCCGCGTCCTGGTGCTTGCTGGCCAGCCAGAAAAAACCCTTGGAGCGCAGCAATTTGCCGTTAACCCACGGGCGGTCGATAAAATCGTAGAAGCGTTGTGGATGAAACGGGCGGCGCGCGCGGTAAGCCGTGGAAGCGATGCCATATTCTTCGGTTTCCGGCACATGCTCGCCACGCAGCTCCTGCAACCAGCCCGGCGCCTCGGCCGCGCGTTCGAAATCGAAAAGGCCAGTATTGAGGATCTTGTTCAACGGCACTTCACCCATGACCATCGGGATGATTTGCGCACGGGCATTAAGGCGCTTGAGGATCGCCATCAGTTCTTCGCGCTCATGGCTGCTGATCAGGTCGATCTTGCTGATCAGGATCACGTCGGCAAATTCGATCTGCTCGATCAGCAAGTCGGTGATCGAGCGCTCGTCTTCTTCGCCTAGCGTTTCACCGCGTGAGGCCAGGCTTTCGGCGGCCTGGTAGTCGAGCAAAAAATTCATGCCGTCGACCACGGTAACCATGGTGTCGAGGCGCGCGACGTCAGCCAGGCTTTGCTCGTTTTCATCGCGAAAGGTAAACGTTTCGGCGACTGGCAACGGTTCGGAAATACCGGTGGACTCGATCAACAGGTAATCGAACCGACCTTCCCTGGCGAGTTTTCCGACCTCCTCCAGCAAGTCTTCACGCAAGGTGCAGCAGATGCAGCCGTTGCTCATCTCCACCAGTTTTTCTTCGGCGCGGTTGAGTGTGACGTCGCGCTGCACCTCGCTGCCGTCGATGTTGATTTCGCTCATGTCGTTGACGATCACCGCCACGCGCAGGTTTTCGCGGTTGCGCAGGACGTAGTTGAGCAGCGTGCTTTTGCCGGCGCCGAGAAAGCCGGACAACACGGTAACGGGGAGACGGTTGGGCATCAGGTATTCCTCATCAGGGGTGGCCGGTCAAATCGCCCGTCGGTGGCGTTCGCGCAGCTCTTCACGTTCTTTGGCTTCAATACACAGGGTCGCGGTGGGCNGGGCAGGCCAATCGGCCCGCCGTTTCCCCGGCCCCAGCCGTACTCACCGCGCGCCAGCAACTCCAGTGCATCGTCGATCTTGTCCAACAGCTTCTTTTCCCGCTCCAGCAAGCGCAGCTGCCATTGGCGCTGTTCTTCGGCGCTGCCCACATCGGCCAGGTCGCTGTTGGTTTCCTGTTCACGCAGCACCAGAAACTCGGACTCGATGCGCGCTTGCAGCGCATAGCGCTGGGCCAACAGCAACGTGCGGAAGAAGCCTTGCTGGGCGTCATTCATGTAGTCGGCGGCGGGTTGGGCCAGCAGGTCTTGTTCGGTCATGGCGGCGGTCACGGGTCAGGCTGATTTTTAATGTTATAGTATAACAATACAAATAAGCCAATCCCCCTTGCTCGTGACGACGAAGGGCGCAATGCTGGAAGACTTTCCGGCCCCGAGAAGCCTTATGAAATACCTGTTGTGCGCGCTGCTATTGGCAGTAGCAGGACCGGCCTGCGCCCAAGCCCCAAGCCTGTTGGCTAACTGCACGCGCAGCGCCAACCTGCTGGCGTGTGTCGACCCATTGGGCAATGCCTACAGCGTGGCAACTGTCGGCAGCACCACGTACTTGCGCGGTTTCGAGGTACTCGGCAAACGCTACTGGGCGCAGACCAACAGCCGCTACGGGCAACTGACGTTCTTCACCGGGTTGGCGTCGGATGGTGAGGCGTGGGTCGGCTACACGCGCCGGGTGGGCTGGACCACCATTAACCGGTTTTCCAGCTCCGGTGGTGCCAGCGCCAAATTCACCTGCAGCCGCGTGACCGGCTGTTAGACCTGGCCGTTCTTCTGCTCCTGAACCCAGGCCATGTAGCTGTTCATCGGCGGGTTCTTCTGGAAGTAGTTTTTCAGGCCTTCGAAAAGGCCATCCGCCACCGCCTGTTGATGACGCGCGGTCACCAGCCGCTGAGCGTCCTGGGTATTGGAGATAAACCCGGTCTCCACCAAAATCGACGGCACGTCCGGTGATTTGAGTACCGCAAAACCTGCCTGCTCCACGCGTTTCTGGTGCAGCGTGGTGATGCTTTGCAGGCTGCCCAATACCGAGCTGCCCAGTTGCAGGCTGGAGGCGATGGTGGCGTTCATCGACATGTCGAGAATCACCCCGGCCAGCATCGGGTCCTTGTCTTTCAGATTGAGCAAAGTGGTGGCGCCCAGCAGGTCGGCGCCGTTTTCACGCTGCGCCATAAAACGCGCGGTGGCAGAGGTTGCGCCGCCTTCCGACAGCGCAAACACCGACGCCCCGGAGGCCGTGAGGCGTGGCGCGGCATCGGCGTGCACCGAGATAAACATATCCGCCTTGTGCTGGCGGGCGATGTCTACGCGTTTGCGCAGCGGCACAAAAAAGTCGTCATTGCGCACCAGTTTCACGTCAAAGCCCTTCTCGCGCTTCAAGCGTTTGGCCAACAACTGGGCGATGGATAACACCACGTCTTTCTCACGCTGGCCTTTGGAACCAATAGCGCCCGGGTCTTTGCCGCCGTGGCCGGGGTCGACCACCACGATGATGTCGCGCTTGGGGTGCGCCCTGTCCACCGCCGCCGCCGGCGCAACCACAGGCGCCATTTGCGCAGCGATTTGACGCGGCGCCTGGGTGGCGCCGGTCAGGTCGAGTACCAAGCGATGACCCTGGCCATCCTGCGGCGGCAACAAGAAGCTGTTGAGCTGCATCGGCGTGGCCAGGTCGAGCACGATGCGCGTATCAGCCTTGCCGAAATGCCCCGACCGAATCGAGGTAATCCCACTGTTCTTCAACGCCAACTGCGAGAAGTCACCGCTGAGCCCGGCGCCGCTGAGGTCGATGATCAAGCGATCCGGTGAGGTCAGTGAAAAAGTCTTGTACTGCACCGGGCCGCTGAGGTCGAACACCAGCCGCAATTTGTCGTCGGAGCGCCACAAGCGGGCATTGCGAACCTGCGTCGCGTAAGCCCCCAAAGGCAAGGTGAACAGAGGGCTGACCAGCAGCAGGTTAAGGAGCTGACGTCTATGCATGACAGATACCGCGAATAAAGGAGCGTCCCTGCTCGACATGACTGAAGAAAGACGGGCGCAGAAAAATCATCGTCGACTCAATAGTTATAATATAACATGTCTTTTTATTTCCAAGATGGACCCGCTCATGAATGCGCTGACTTTGCCGGATATTGCCGCGCAGGCTTCACGCCAAGCCTTGCCGCTCGACTGGGTGGGCATGTGCGGCATCACCTTGCCGGTGCTCATCGACGGCCAACGCCTGACCGCGACTGCCGATGCGGGTGTCAGCCTGGACGATGGCACCGCCCGTGGCATTCATATGTCACGCCTGTACCTGGCGCTGGAAATGCTCGACCAGCAGCTTCTTACACCTGCACTTCTGCGTAATGTACTTGAGCGCTTTCTAGAGAGTCATGAAGGTTTATCTAAGAACGCCTACTTGCGTGTTCACACCGACCTACTGATCAAACGGCCGGCCTTGGTCAGCCCACTGGCGGGTTGGAAAGGCTACCCGGTAAGCATCGAAGCGCGTCTGGAAAACCAGATGTTCCACGTGGAACTAAAAATTGACGTGACGTACTCCTCAACCTGCCCTTGCTCCGCTGCTCTCGCCAGGCAATTGATTCAGCAGCAATTTCGCGACGATTTCGGCACTACGCCGTTACAGCATGACGACGTATTGACCTGGCTCGGCAGCGCCAACGGCATCGTCGCAACCCCTCATAGCCAGCGCAGCAGTGCGCAGTTATCCATTCAACTCGACGCCAACCTCACCACGCTGCCGATCACACACCTGATTGACGCTGTTGAAGCGGCGCTTGGCACCGCCGTGCAAACCGCTGTGAAACGTGCCGACGAACAAGCCTTCGCCTTGGCCAACGGGCAGAACCTGATGTTCTGCGAAGACGCCGCCCGCCGCCTGAACCTCGCCTTGAAACGCTCGGATGCCGTCAAAGCCTTCCACTTGAAAGTGATCCACGCCGAAAGCCTGCACGCGCACGATGCCGTGGCTGAAAGCCGCTGGACAAGAGACCCTGCATGATCATCTGTAACGCATTGCGCTGGGGTGCCCCCGGCCAACCGCTGACCCCGGCGGTAGATTTGAAACTGGAAAAAGGCAGCCTCACCGGCATCATCGGCGCCAACGGCACAGGCAAGAGCAGCCTGCTCAAAGTCATCGCCGGTTTGCAAAAGCCGCTGGCAGGAACCGTCAGCGTGGAGGTTCCACGCCGTGGCGGCCTGTCGTTTCTGCCGCAGCAACAACACCTCGATCGCCAGTTTCCGATCAGCCTGCAAGAACTGGTCGCGGCAGGTTTCTGGGGCAATAAGCTCACCGCAGAACAGCGCAGCCAACGCCTGCAAGCGGTACTCGAAGACTGGTGCCTGACCGGCCTGGAACACCGGCCGTTGATGGCATTGTCCGGCGGCGAACTGCAACGCGCCCTGCTCGCCCGCATGAGCCTGGCCGAAGCGCCGGTGCTGTTGCTCGACGAACCCCACGCCGCGCTCGACGAAGAAGGCCAGGCCTTGTGCTGGAAGCACATTCACGCGTGGCATGAAGACGGCCGCACGATCATCGTCGTCTGTCATGACTTGGCGTCGGTACGCCATCACACCCAGCACGTGCTGCTGATCAAAAGCAGCGGCTGCGTATTCGGCCCCAGCAAAGAACTGATCCGCCCGCAACCGCACATGCAGGTGGCCTAATGCACTTTGCCGCGCATTTGTGGATGCCGTTCTTCGACTTCGTGTTTATGCGCCGTGCGCTTATCGGCGGGTTGGTGCTCGCGTGCAGCACCGCCCCGCTGGGGGTGTTTTTGATCCTGCGCCGCATGAGCCTGATCGGCGATGCCGTGGCCCACGGCATTCTGCCCGGCGCCGCGCTGGGTTTCTGGTTCGCCGGGCTCAGCCTGCCCGCCCTGACCATCGGCGGCCTCGGCGCCGGCCTGAGCATGGCCGGGTTGTCGGCATGGATCACCCGCCGCACCGGCCTGCGCGAAGACGCCAGCCTCGCCGCTATCTACCCGATCTCGCTGGCGGCCGGCGTGCTGATCCTGGGTATCGCCGGCAAGCGCCTGGACCTCTTGCACCTGCTGTTCGGCTCAGCGCTGGCCGTCGACGAGACCACCCTCACCGGCATGCTCTGGGTCTCGAGTTTCAGCCTGATCGCCATGGCGTTGATCTATAAGCCGCTGCTGCTGGACACCCTAGACCCGCTGTTCCTGCAAACCGTCAGCCGCCTCGGCCCAATCGCGCACGGGTTGTTCCTGACCCTGGTGGTGCTGAACCTGGTGATTGGGTTCCAGGCCATCGGCGCCTTGATGGTGGTGGGTTTGATGATGTTGCCGGCCATCGCTTCACGTTTCTGGAGCCGGCGCCTGCCGGTGTTGATCGCGGTATCGGCGGTGCTGGGATGCCTGTCGGTGTGGTTGGGTTTATTGCTGTCGTTCTATTACTCGCTCCCCAGCGGCCCGGCCATCGTGCTGGTGGCTGGCGGTGGGTATTTGCTGTCCGTGGTCTTCGGTCCGGTGCACGGTTTGCTGCGCCGCCCGCCTTTGCTGTCATCCCAATGAGGTGTTTCCCGATGCGCGCTCTACTCGTGCTGTTCAGCATTCTGCTGCCACTGTCGATGGCTCAGGCCGCAGACAAACTTCAAGTGGTTACCAGCTTCAGCATTCTCGATGACATCACTCACCAGATCGGTGGCGATCACATCCAGATCAGCAACATGGTCGGCCCCGACGCCGATGCCCATACCTATGAGCCGACGCCGGACGACGCCAAGGCGCTGCTCAAGGCCAAGCTGATCATCAAGAACGGCCTCGGCTTCGAGCCGTGGCTGGACCGTTTGGTCACCAGCACCGAAACCAAAGCCACCGTGGTCACCGCCAGCAAAGGCGTGATCTCGCACACCATGGAAGAAGACGGAGAAACCATCCCCGACCCGCACGCCTGGCACAACCTGGCCAACGCCGAAATCTATGTGAACAACATCACCAAGGCGCTGGTGGCTGCCGACCCGGCCAACAAGGCCGACTACCTGCGCAACAGCCAGGCGTACCTGAAAGAAATCTACCGCCTGCTCGCCGAAGCCAAGGCCAAGTTCGGCGCACTGCCACCGGGCAACCGTCGCATCGTCACCTCGCATGATGCCTTCGGTTACCTGGGCCAAGCCTACGGTATCCAGTTCCTGGCGCCTCAAGGCCTGTCGACGGAACGTGAGCCCTCGGCCGCCGAAGTTGCTGCGCTGATCACCCAGATCCGCAAAGACAAGGTCAAGGCGGTGTTCATGGAAAACATCAAGGACTCGCGCCTGCTCAAGCAAATCGCTGACGAAAGCGGCGCGCAGATCGGCGGCACGCTGTATTCCGATGCGCTCGCCGCAGAAGGCCCGGCCAGCACCTTTACCGGGCTGTTCGAATACAACCTCAACACTCTGTGCGCGGCGCTGGGCAAGCCATGACAGTGAGCATGCTCGACTTGGAAGGGGCTGCCGTCGGCAGCCGCTTTCCACTCGAACCCGTGCTCGACGCACTGCCGTGGAACAGCGATGGCCTGATTGCCGCCATCGCCCAGCAACACGGCAGCGGCGAAGTGTTGATGCTGGCCTGGATGAACCGCCAGGCCCTGAAAGAAACCCTGGCCACCGGGCAAGTCTGCTACTGGTCGCGCTCGCGCCAGCACCTGTGGCGCAAAGGCGAAAGCTCCGGCCACTGGCAACAGTTGGTCGAGGCCCGCCTGGATTGCGACGGCGACGCCGTGCTGCTGATCGTCGACCAGCAAGGCCCGGCTTGCCACACCGGCCGGCCCACCTGCTTCTACAACGCCATCGATGGCGACCACGTTTACATCATTACCGCGCCTCTCAAGGAGCCCGCAGCATGATCCGTAAAAACCCTTCCGGCGACCTGCCGGTGATTGCTGAATCCGCCTACGTCGACAAGACCGCGATCATCTGCGGCAAGGTGATCATTGGCGAGAACGTGTTTGTCGGCCCGTACGCCGTGATCCGCGCCGACGAAGTCGACGCCACCGGTGACATGGACCCCATCACCATCGGCGCCAACTCGAATATTCAGGACGGCGTGGTGATTCACTCCAAGTCCGGCGCGGCGGTGACCATCGGCGAATTCACCTCCATCGCTCACCGCTCCATCGTCCACGGCCCGTGCAGCGTCGGTGACCGCGTGTTCATCGGCTTCAACAGCGTGTTGTTCAACTGCGCCGTGGGCGATGGGTGCGTGGTGCGCCACAACTCGGTGGTCGACGGCCGCGACCTGCCCGCCGCGTTCTACGTGCCCTCCACCACGCGCATCGGGCCGAACACCGACCTCTCGCAGTTCCCGCCGGTGAGCGTCAGTGCCTCAGAGTTTTCCGAAGACGTGGCGCGTACCAACGTCGACTTGGTACGCGGCTACAAAGCCCTGCAAAACGAGTTCTGAACCATGAGCCGCCTGCTGATTCGCAATGCCCGTCTGGTCAATGAAGGCCAGGAATTCGACGCTGATGTATTAGTCGCCAACGGCCGCATCGAGAAGATTGCCGGCAGCATTGAAGGCCACAACGAACCGCTGGAAATCGACGCCCAAGGCCAGTGGTTGTTGCCCGGAATGATTGATGACCAAGTGCACTTTCGCGACCCCGGCGCGCCCGACAAAGGCAGCTTCTACAGCGAGTCTCGCGCGGCGGTGGCGGGTGGCATCACCAGCTTCATGGACATGCCCAACACCCAACCCGCCACGTTGAACCTGCAAGCCCTGGCCGATAAAAAGCGCCGCGCCGCGCTGCACTCGGTGGCCAATTACGGCTTTCACTTTGGCGTGAGCAACGACAACCTCGACACCATCGCTGCCCTCGACCCGCGCGAAGTGGCCGGGGTCAAAGTGTTCATGGGCGCGTCCACCGGCAATATGCTGGTGGACGACCCACGGATTCTGGAACAGCTGTTTGCCGACGTGCCGACCATCCTGCTGGCCCACTGCGAACACACGCCGAGCATCCTGGCCAACACACAGCGCCTGCGCGAACGCTTCGGCGAGCACATCCCCGCCGTCGCGCACTCGCTGATTCGCGACGCTGAAGCGTGTTATCGCTCGTCATCGTTTGCGGTGGAACTGGCCAAGCGTCACGGCACGCGCCTGCACGTGCTGCACCTGACCAGCGCCCGCGAGCTGGACCTGTTCGAAGACAAACCACTGGCCGAAAAACGCATCACCGCCGAAGTGTGCCTGCACCACCTGCTGTTCGATGACCGCGACTATCATCGCCTCGGTAACCAGATCAAATGCAACCCGGCGATCAAGACCCGCGCCGATCGCGACGCGCTGCGCCTGGCCTTGTTGAGTGATCGTCTGGATGTGATCGGCAGTGACCACGCGCCGCATACGTGGGCGCAAAAACAGTTGGGCTATGACCAGGCGCCGTCCGGGTTACCACTGGTGCAACACGCGCTGCCGGCGTTGCTGGAACTGGTAGCCGACGGGCACTTACCGCTGAGCACGCTGGTGGCGAAAACCAGCCACCGCGTGGCCGACCTGTTCGCCATTCCGGATCGCGGCTATTTGCGCGAAGGTTATTGGGCCGACCTGGTGCTGATCAAGCCCGAAGCAGAAGGCAAACCCGTCAGTAGCCAACCGATCCTGGCGCGCTGCGGCTGGACACCCTTCGCCGAGCGCAGCTTTCGCCACAGCGTCAGCACCACGCTGGTGTCCGGCCACCTGGCGTGGCACAACGGCCAGGTGGTGGAGAGTTGCCAGGGTTTGCCGCTGTATTTTCTGCGTTAAGCGCGGGGTTTGACCGTACCGCAATCGTTGCCCAGCCACTGGGCGTGGCTGTCCAGGCTGCCCTTTTGCTGAATGCCGGTGGCATTGAACGTGCCGTTGACGGTGGTGGTGAATTCCTTCTGACTCTGGAACGTCGCAACGCCGGTGCCTTGCGCTTTCGGGCAACTGAAACGGAATTTCCACTGGTTGCCGGTCTTGTCGGTGACTTGCTGTTTGCAACCCGATTGCGGGTCGGTCAGCGGGATCGAGTCAGAGGCAACCTGGGCTGGGGTGAGGCATACCTGCACGCCTTTACCGGCCATGGTGATGCCCTGTTTTTCGAGCATGGCACGCTGTTCAGGCGTCATCTGTTGCTTGAGCTGACCGAGAATCAGCGACAGGTCGGGCAAGTCCTGGTTATCGACTTTCATGTTGCTGGTGGTCAATTCCCACAAACCCGGCGCCAGCATCTGCGCCTGAGCCGCCACGGGCAGCGACAGTCCAACAACCATTGCCAAACCAAGCAGACGAGCATTCATCGGGTAACTCCTGGGTAATTGTGGGCGTTAGACGCCGCAAGGGTGCCAGTGTTGCACGGCAAATAAAATAGCGACATTCACAGCCGTTCATGGTCTGTTAGGCAATGGATTGCCTGGAGTTACGTCGTTCATGGATTTTTTTGGGCCGCACCTGCTCGCCTACTTCATCGCCACCCTGCACTTTCTCGGCACGCTGGCCGCGATCCACGCCGTGCTGACCGTCAGGACCGCCCAAGGCTCGATTGCCTGGGCCTTGTCGCTGATGTTCATGCCTTACCTCACGCTGATTCCCTACCTGATCTTCGGCCGTAGCACCTTCGACGCGTATATCCAGGCGCGTCGTCAGGCCAACCAGGAAATGCACACCGCGATTACCGAGCTGAACTGGCGCCCGTGGGTCGAAGAAGCCCTCGCCGCACGGAACTCCAGCGCCTACGCCTCGCTGCGCGCCATGCCCAAGCTGGGCCGAATGCCGTGCCTGGCCAACAATCAAGTGCGCTTGTTGATCAATGGCGACGCCACGTTCAGTGCGATCTTTGACGCTATTCGCAGCGCCAAAACCGCTGTGTTGTTCCAGTTCTTCATCATTCATGACGACGAACTCGGCCGCCAACTGCACACCTTGCTCAAGCAGAAGGCGGCTGAAGGCGTCGACATTCACGTGCTCTACGACCGCATCGGCAGCCACGCCCTGCCGCACCGTTATGTGCAATCGCTGCGCGACGCCGGGGTAAAAGTAAAAGCATTCGCCACCCGCAGCGGCTGGCTCAATCGTTTCCAGGTCAACTTTCGCAACCACCGCAAAATCGTGGTGGTCGACGGCATCACCGGGTTTGTCGGCGGGCATAACGTCGGTGATGAGTACCTCGGCAAAAAGCCGCCATTGGCGCCGTGGCGCGACACCCACGTGCAGGTCACCGGCCCGGTGGTGGCGTGCCTGCAGGAGTCGTTTGCCGAAGACTGGTTCTGGGCCGCGCGCGAATTGCCGCCGCTGATACTGCCCGATGCCTACCCCGAAGACGGCGTGCTCTGCCAATTGCTCGCCAGCGGCCCGGCCGACCCGTACGAAACCTGCTCGCTGTTTTTTGTCGAGGCGATACACGCAGCCACCGAACGCGTGTGGATAACCAGCCCGTACTTTGTCCCCGATGAAGCCGTGTTTGCAGCCCTGCGCCTGGCCGTGTTGCGCGGCGTCGACGTGCGTCTGCTGCTGCCATCACGCCCCGACCACCGCATCGTCTACGCCGCCTCCAGCCTCTACGCGATTGAAGCGGTGCGCGCAGGCGTGCGGGTGTTCCGCTATACGCCGGGTTTTCTGCATCAAAAAGTGGTGCTGGTGGACAGTGAAATCAGCGCGATCGGCAGCGCGAACATGGACAACCGATCGTTCCGGCTGAATTTCGAAGTGATGTTGCTGACGGTGGATGAGGCGTTTGCCGGCCAAGTCGAGCGGATGCTGCTGGACGACTTCGCGCTGGCCCATGAAGTCAGCCAGGAAGAAAGCCGCGAAACCCGCCGCCTTCAACAACTGGGCATGCGCGTCGCGCGGCTTATTTCACCGATCCTCTGATAAACCGATCCTCTGATAAAAGGTGAGGCTCAGCGGTAAATATCTTCGCGCGTCCACGGCAGTTCATGGCTGCCATCAGCATGGGGTTTCACCGCGAGTATCTGGTGCAGGTTGATCCAGCCGCGTGCAAACGCATAGGCGCAACCCGCCAGGTACAGGCGCCAAATACGTAATGCCTGTTCGGGCACCATTTTCGCCGCCGCTTCCAGGTTATCTTCCAGGCGCTCGCTCCAATGGTCCAGGGTGCGCGCGTAGTGCAGGCGCAGGCTTTCGACATCGACCACTTCCAGCCCGACTTCACTGACCTCGGCCGTCATCATCGCCAAGTGCGGCAGTTCGCCATTGGGGAACACATAACGCTCGATAAACTCCCCGGCGCCACGGCCTACAGGGCGACCGTCAGTATGCTTGGCGGTAATGCCATGGTTCATCACCAGGCCGCCTTCGCGCACCGCACCAAACAGGGTTTTGCAGTACTGCGCCAAGTTGGCGTGGCCGACGTGTTCGAACATACCCACGCTGACCACTTTGTCGAAGCGGCCGTCTTGCGGCAGGTCGCGGTAGTCGAGCAATTGCAGGTCCACCTGGCCTTCCAGGCCTTCTGCTTTCACCCGTTCGCGCGCCAATGCCAGTTGCTCTTTGCTCAAGGTGATACCAAATACCCTGACCCCAAATTCACGCGCCGCAAAACGCGCCAGCCCGCCCCAGCCACAGCCCACATCGAGCAGATACTCGCCTGGCTGCAAGCGCAGTTTGCGGCACAGGTGGCGAAATTTGTCTTGTTGAGCCTGGTCGATGGATTCGCTGCCGGTTTCGAAATACCCACAGGAGTACGCCATGTCCTGGTCCAGCCATAGCTGGTAGAACTCGTTGGACAGGTCGTAATGGTAGGAAATGGCCGCTGCGTCAGTGGCCTTGTCGTGGATCGAGCGCACCGGAAGATTATCGTCGTCATCATCAATCAGGGCATGACTCAGCTCGTCACACACCCGTATGACCTCGGTGATGGAGCCTTCCAGCTCCAGTTTGCCCTCGACAAAGGCTTCGCCCAAAGCGTTGAGCGTTGGATGGGTCAGCTGGGAAACAACCGTGGGGTCCTTCACCACGATGGTCACACTGGGCTCGGGGCCCAAGTTGAATTCATGGCCGTCCCAGAGTCGCAGACGCAGCGGTAGCTGAAGATTCTGTAAGGCCGGTGGAAGTTGCGCAAGCATGAGTAATCCCCCCTTGTTTCAGACGTCTGGAATGAGGGTAGACCATAGACAAAGTAGCAAGCTATCTATTTTTGATAGCGCTACGCTACGCGGCTCGGCGCTCGAGCAAACCGTCCTGCACCCACTGTTTCAGCCATGTAACCGCTTGCAGCGGTGCACCCTCTCCATAAGTGACTAGCAACTGCTCGCACAGTTCTGAAAAAGTCCAGCCGGTGGTCACCATTCCCGCAAGCGCGCAGGCTTCCAACGGTTCCAGGCTGCGGTAGTGGCACACGTTCTGGTGGCGCCAAACCAGGCAGATCTGCGCCAGTTCCAGCGCGTGGCTGTTCGGGAAGTCGGACTCATCCTTGCTCGCGCGCCAGATCGCTACGCTGTTGAACTGGCAACGCCTCTGCTGCACCGAGGGCGCCAGCGTGGCCTGCAGGCCCGGCCAATCTTCCGGCGGCAGTTGCGCCATGTCATCCAGACTCAAAGGCTGGCCCTGCGGCGCATCGAACGCCAGCGTAAACGCCCACTCCAACCGCGCCAACTCGGCCAATGGCGCGCTCTGTTCTGCGACCAAATGTTCAACGATAAACGCCGGGAACTGCTCACCGAACCAACGCAGGCTGTAATGGGCAGACGGGTAGCGGCGCACATAGGCTTGCGCCAATAAGGCGAACTCATCGTCGCCCAACCAGTACCACATGGCGCCGAAGTCATGCTGCAACACTTCCTGCAGCCGCGACACATAGGCGTTGTGATAAATCGCCAGGCCCGTGGCCACATCCAACGTAGGGCCGCCCAGCAAGGTGGCGGCAAAACTGCTGTTCACCACCGGGGTTTCGGATAACACATGCTGTTCAAAGGCCAACTGCCAATCGGTCAGGCGCATAACGAACGCCTGGCCAACGCGGTGGCACCCAGCTCGCGGGCCTTGCCCAGTTCGCCAAGCAGCTCTTCGAACGGCGGAAAATGGTCGTCACGCTCCAACAGCGTCGACACCGGCCCCACATGCTCAAGCGTTTGTTGATAAAGCGCCCACACCGGGTCGCACACCGGGTGGTCATGCGTGTCGACCACGTAATCGCCGTAGTCCATATGCCCGGCCAAATGCAGCTGGCGAATACTTTCGCGCGGCAGGCTGCGAATAAACGTCCAGGCGTCAAACCCATGATTACGCGAGCTGACATACACGTTGTTAACGTCCAGCAACAACTGGCACCCGGTCAGGTGGACCAGCGCATTGAGGAATTCCCACTCGGTGAATTCGTCAGCCTTGGCGCGCACATAGCTGGAGACGTTTTCGAGCACCAACGGGCGCTGCAACACGTCCTGTACTTCAAGCACGCGGGCGGCCACGTGATAAAGGCTCTCTTGGGTGTAAGGCAGCGGCAGCAAGTCATGCAACTGGTGTGCACTGCCGCGGCTCCAGCACAGGTGATCGGAAATCCACGCGGGCTTAATGCGTTCAGCAAGCTGTTTGATGTGTTTAAGGTAGTCGGTATCGAGGGCGTGCGGGCCGCCGATGGACAGGGACACGCCGTGCATCACCAAGGGATAACGCTCGGCTATCGCGTCCAGGTAGTACAAGGCTTTACCGCCCTGCACCAGATAATTCTCGGAGATCACTTCGAACCAATCCACGGCCGGCGATTGTTCAAGGATCTGCGGGTAATACTCACTGCGTAAACCCAGGCCGTAACCCAGACTCGGAAGGCAAGCGGACATCAGACACTCCAGGGCAAAGTGTCCGCAGCGGCGGGGCATCCGCTGCGGTTGCACTCGGTTGCCGGTTACTCGCCGACGGTACCGCCCGCCTTGGTGCAGGCATCAGCACTGGCCTGGATTTTAAAGCCCTGGCCTTTGCAAGCACCCAGACCTTTGCACGCATGGTCTTTGGTTTTGCAGTCGTTCTGGCCTTTGCACGCGGTGGTGCCATAACAGTGCACAGCGGTATCAGCTGCTTGAGCCTGGGTGGCGACACCGGCGAACATAGTCGCGGCGGCCATTGCGAGAGCGGCACCAGCAGCAGCGGATTTAATCGTCATTTTTGTGTTCCTCGTGATCAGTAGTGGAGCCGGTCTGAACGGATTGTTCAGTCTCGACACACCACTAGAGTGAGGCCCCCAATTGGCGTTACAGCCGCGTGCAGTTTTTTCTAAAAATTATTCTTCAAGCTTCAACAAGGGTTCCTGAAAGCGCAGCAAACGCCCCGCATTGCCCAGTACCAACAAGGTGCTGAGGTTATGCAGTACCGCCGCAATCATTGCGCCTGCCGCCCCCAACCAGCCAAACGCGGCGAACACGACGATGGCCAGCGTCCAGCCCAAACCAATAATCACATTGACCTGCAATGTATGGCGGCACTGGCGACTCAAGCGCACACACGTACCCAAACGGCGCAAATCGCTGCCGATCAACACCACGTCCGCCGAGGCTAACGCGATGTCCGCACCGCCCGCCCCCATCGCCACGCCAACCACGCCCGCCTTGAGCGCCAGCGAGTCGTTGATGCCATCACCCACCACCATCGGCCGGAAGCCGCTGCCAATTTCCCCCAGCACGCGGTTGAGCTTGTCTTCCGGCAAGGCCTGCGCCTGGACGTCGCTGATGCCCACGTCCAGCGCCAGGCTGTCGGCCACACTTTGGCGGTCGCCGGTGAGCAGCACTTGCCGGCCCAGGCCCAAGTCCCGCAGCTCTTGCAGTGCCTGCCGCGCTTCCGGCTTGACGCTGTCAGCCAGCAACAGCCACGCAAGGAATTGCCCATTCAACGCCAGCCCGGCAATCGGGCCGTCATGTTCAGGCACAGCGCGGCTGACGATACCTAACTGCTCGAACAACTCCGGTCGGCCCAGCGCTGCCTCGCCCTGTTCGGTCTGCGCCACCACACCAAGGCCTTGGCGCTCGCGAATGTCGGTCAACTCGAGCAGTTGGTCTTGCCTCGCCAAGCCCGCCAGTGCGCGGCTGACCGGGTGGCTGCTGGCCGAACCGAGGCTTGCCGCCAGGTTCAACAACGCCTGTTGGTCTGGCAAAGCGGTTTCGATGGACTGCAAACGCAGGGTGCCAAACGTCAGCGTGCCGGTCTTGTCGACCACCAATGACGTCAGGTCCGCCAGCTCCTCCAGGAATGCCGAGCTGCGAATCAAAATCCCGTGCCGCGCCGCCACTGCAATCCCGGCAATCGCCGTGGCCGGTGCCGACAGCACCAATGCACACGGGCATGCCGCTACCAACACGGCGAGCATCGCCTGCGCGTCATTGGTCACAAACCAGGTCACCGCCGCCAGCAACAACACCAGCACCATATAACTGCCGGCATAGCGCTCCAGCAGCCGCGTGATGGGCGGCTTGGAGCGTTCGGCGTTCTGCATCAGCGCGATGACTTTGCCCAGCGTCGACTCATCGCCGGTGCGCGTCACCTGCAGGCGCAGCACACCGTCGAGGTTAATCGCCCCGCCGAATACCTGCACACCCACGCTGGCTTCCAGCGGCACCGACTCGCCGGTAATCGGCGCCGTGTCCAGGCTCGCCGGCCCCGACAGCACCACGCCATCGGCAGGCACTCGGTCACCGGCACGCACTTCGACGATATCGCCGGTGCTCAGCGTGCCGTTATCCACTTCCACAATGCTGCCATCAGCCTGCACCCGCCGCGCATGGCTGCGCGTCAGCTTGCCGAGGGCCTGGATCGCTTCCTGCGAGCCGATCACGCTGCGCTCTTCCAGCACATGGCCGAAAATCATGATGATCGGCAGCAACGCGGCCGTCAGCAGGTCGCCCGTGGCCCACGCGCCCATCATCGCCAAGGCGATCAATTGGTCGGTGATGCCATGCAGGCTCGGGTAGCGCAGGCTGTACCAGGCCGAGCGCATCACCGGCACCGCCACCAGCAACGACGCCACGCCCAGCAACAACTGGCTGACCCCGCTCTGATCCGGCGCCAGCCATCGCCACACCAGGCCCAATACCAATAAACCCAAGGCCAGCATGGCCAAGGTCAATTGCCGGGCAGCACTGCGCTGTTCGGCTGATGTCAGCATGGGCGCGCTCATTGTTCGGCTCCCTGAATGATCAAGCGGGAGTCGTCTTTAGGGTCGACCGTGGTAACAGAACCGGCTTGGCCGAGAATTTTCGGCAGGCGCTCGCGGTACAAACGTTGCAGCAAGCCAGGGTCTTTGACCTGCGCCAGGCTGGCAACGGTGGCGGTTTGCGCTTGGGCATTGGCCAAACGCTCGCTGGCCTGGGCGTGGGCGACTTGCACCAGGCGGTCGGCCTGCTGGTTCGCGGTTTGGGTGAGTTTTTCCGCTTCGGTGCGAGCATTCGCCACCGCTTTATCGGCTTGCTGGCTGGCGGTCAGCACGGCGTTGAAGGCATTCACCGCCGGGCCTGGCAGGCTCGATTGCACGTCGACCCGAGTGACTTCGATGCCCAACCCCAAACCGCTGGAGGCCAACTCGGCCAGGCGCTTATTGATGCCTTGCACCAGATCACCGCGCAAACGCTCACGTCGCTCGGCGGCGCGGTTGTCGGTGCCGATCAATTCCGGGCGCGCCACCAGAATCGTGTCCAGGTCCCGCGCTGCCGTGAGGGCCACGGCACTGCGCGTCACCAGTCGGTCCAACGCCGGCAGTACATGCTCGCCCTGCAGCACAAACGCATAGGGATCGGTGACCTTATAGAACGCCCACACATCCAACTGCACCACACCGGCATCGCCGGTCAGCAGGTAACCGGAGCCGGCCAGCGCATCGCTCAACGGCGCGGCAAAACTGGCGACACGGTCGGCCTGCGTCGCCGCGTCGGAACGCAGCAGGTTCTGCACCCGACGCTCGATCACGCGGTCCGCCGCCGGCAACAGCACGACTTGCTCGAACGGCTGCGGCCACGCCAGCAGCAAGCCCGCATTTTGAATGCGGTCCAGGGCCCCGAAGTGCAACACCACCGCGCGGTTTTGCGGGTCGATCTGGCGCACATTGGAAAACGCCCAGGCCAACGCCGCCAACACGGTTACCGCGTACAGCGCCAGGAAGCTCAGGCGCCCGGCCTGGATCCATGGGCTGTCCGGGACGTCACGCGTGGTCATGGCTGAACGTCCTTCGGCCCGTCCACCAACGCGCGAAATGGCGCGGCGTCAGTGCGCAGGATGATCTTGGTACCCGGCGTGACCACCGTGCCCAAGGTGTCGAGCGAGCGCAGCAGGTTGTACAACTGAGGATTGCCCGCGTAGGCGCGGCCATAAATTTGCGCCGCTTCAACCCGCGATTGCGCTTCGATTGCGGCGGCTTTCACCGTGGCATCGGCTTGCACGATGCGCGCATCCCGCTCGGCGGCGGAGCGGATCTGCGCCGCTTCGCGCTTGCCCACGGCAGTGCGTTCGGTGGCGATGGTTTCGCGCTCGGCACGCATGCGGTCGACGGTGGCGGTGAGGGTCACCGACGGCAAGGTCAGCCGCTCAACGCCCACCTGCGCCACACGTACGCCGTAGGTGGTGAGCAATTGTTGATCAATTTGCTGACGCAACTGCGCCTCAAAATCGGAGATGCGCACTTGGCTCGCGTCGGTGTTGATCAGGCTGGACAGGTCGAAGCTGGCGGCTGTGGTTTCCAGCGCCGAGCCAACGAAGGTGCGAATCTGCCGCGCGGCTTCGTCCGGCTGGTTCTGCACTGCGCGCATAAAACGCTGCACATTGTCGGCGTCGCCCTGCACCTGCCACGCCACGTAGGCCTGCACGATGATCCGCAGGCCGTCACGCGTGCCCACATCCTGCAAGCCGCTGGACGTGGTGCGCAGGCGCAGGTCCACCGGGATCGCCGCTTCGAACGGCGCCGGCCAACGCCAGCCCAGGCCTGGCTCCAGCAGCACCCGCGACGGGTTGCCGAAGCGGGTAATCACCGTGGCTTCGCCCGAACGTACCTGCACCAGGCTCGCCGCCGCCACTGCAAACAGCACCAGCAACAGCGCCCAGGCCATGCGCCGCCAAGGGAATGGAGCGGCGGCGTGCTCATCACCAGGGTGATGGTGGCCGTGATGATGGTGATGCGCGTGATGATGGTCGTGAGAATGAGCGCTCAACAGACAGACTCCTTATTGAACGGCTTTAGGCGGCGCCATGGGATCGGCCGGCAAGGTAAAAGAACGCAGATCAATCGTCGGCGCGCCATCGGCGCCCAAACGGTGATCCAGAATAAGCAGTTTGGCGTGGGCCAAGCCTTGGCTCAGTTGGCCGAAATACTGTTCCAGCAAAAAGGCTTGGCCAGCCGCGGCGTAGGCCTTTTGTTCGGCGCTAAAACGCAGGTCAGCCGCTTGCGCGCCGGCATTTACTTCGCGTGCGCCGGCCAGCGCCTGGTCGCGGGCGGTGCTGGCTTGCAGCAAGGCTTGGTTGGTTTGCTCGCTGGCGGCACCGCGTTCACGCGAGATCAGCGCCTGGGCGCCAATCTGCGCGGCCTGCACGGCGTGATAAGCGTTGGCGGCGCCGGCCGGTGGGTGAATGGCTTCCACCACCGTGGCCAGAATTTCTACACCGCTGTCGAGTTTTTGCAGGTCCGCCTGCACCGCTCGGCCAACCTCGTCAGCCAAGCGCGTGCGTTGTTCGCCGAGCAATTGGTCGAGGGTGCGCGAGGCAAAGTCGTGCACCAGAATGCGGCTGGCGGTGCTGCGAATCAGCGTCGGTACATCCGCGCTGTTGTACGTGGCGGCGAGCGCGGCCTGGTCGGTGAGGCCGATGCGGTAGACGAAACGCACGTCCATATTGACGATTTGGAAGCTCTGTTTGTCGCCACTGCTACTGGCAATCACCTGGGATTTTTCGTTCACATGGCTGGCGTCCCACAACCGGTTGGCGATCAGCGGCGCCGGGCCTTCAGCAGTCGCCAGCTCTTGCGTTGCAGCCTCGCTGACACTGGTAGCGAGCTCATGCACCACGCCATTTTCCACGTTTAACACGCGGCCCAAAGGCCATGGCAGCCCGGTATGCAGGCCAGGGCCGAAAACTTCCACCGGCTTGCCAAAGCGCTCATAAATCCCACGACCTTGCAGGGGCACTTCGTGCACGCCGGTCAGCGCCCAGCCTACGGCCAGCACCACCAGCAGCACGGGCAGGAAGGCCCGGCGCATGTAGGTGAACGCCCAAATCTGCCGCAAGTCGATGCCGAAGCGGTTATGCAATTCATGCTGCAGCGCCAGCAACGGTTGTGGCGGCCAGCGCAGCAGCCCGGCGATAAAGCTTTGCGCCATCAAGCGTGGTTCAAGGCGCGGCTGGCGCGGGCTGAACAGTGACAGCGCGGCCCTTAACAGGAACTCCAGCGCCACCAGCGCGGGCAATAGCCCGATCAGTGTCGCCAGGCGCAGCGGCCAAACGGATTGCTCACCGGCAAACAGCAAGCAGACCGCGCTGACCACCAGGCACACAATCGCCACTCGGCTCAGTTGCGCCAACGGCGAGGCTTCCGGCCATTGGGCGGCGGTTTCCTGAGCCAGGCGGCGCTCAAACACCAGCAAGCCAAACGCCAAGGCCAGGGCCAGCGCGGCGCCGATGCTTGCAGACTGGCCGACCGCCGCCGCCGGCAAGGCCAGGTTCCAGAACTCGATAATGCTGACCAACGCGAGCAACGACCAGCCGCCGAGCCACAGCACCGGCGCGCCAATCTGTGCCAACACACGGCTGCCGAATCGGCCGGCAAAACGCGCGTACCCGCCCGTGGCCTCAAGCGGCTGTTCGATCAATTCAGCCGCTGGCCCTTCCAACGCCTGAGCGCGCCAATCGGCGACCCACCACGCGGACTGCAACCCGGCCACCAGCACCAACAAGGCCGAGGCACAATTGATCAGCACCACCGGCCAAATCGACAGTGGCGCAAACAGCGCGACAAACAAGGCCAACACCCAGCCGCAAACGGCCAAGGCAGTCAGGCTGATGCCGGCTTGCCGCAATCGACGGGCATGGAACACTCCTTGCTGAAAACGCGGCAGGCCTTCAATTGAAGCGCCGTCAGCTTCTAAATCCACTTGCATCCACTCAACGCCCGCTTGCAAACAATTGGTTACGATATAACACGCAGCGTGAAATTTTTGTTCGACAGCAACCGTTTGAACACTGCACAAATCGCCCGCATTTAATCGGCTGCGCATCCAGGACCGTGACGACACCCCCAGAAACACGAGCCATCACTGGTGCAGGCACGGATTAGTCGGCACACTCCGCGGAGTATTTCGCGGGTCCACGGACAAGGAAGCGTCACCTCCCATGATTTCGATCTATCAACTCAAGCCACGCTTTCAAAACCTGCTGCACCCGCTGGTGCAGCGCCTCTACGAAAACGGCACCACCGCCAACCAGATCACCGTGCTGGCCGGGGTTATTTCGCTGCTGGTCGGCCTGCTGATAGCCGGCTTCGCCCAACACCTGTGGCTGTTCGCGCTGATCCCGGTGTGGATGGTGCTGCGCATGGCGCTCAACGCCGTCGACGGCATGCTCGCCCGCGAGTTCGGCCAACAGTCGCGTCTGGGCGCCTACCTGAATGAACTGTGTGACGTGATCGCCGACAGCGCGCTGATCCTGCCGTTTGCGCTCATCCCCGGCGTGAGCCTGGCGCCGGTGCTGCTGGTAACGCTGCTCGCCGTGTTCAGTGAATACGCCGGCGTGCTCGGGCCAATGGTTGGCGCTTCACGCCGCTATGACGGGCCGATGGGCAAGAGTGATCGCGCGTTTGTACTCGGCGTGCTGGCCACCGGCGTGGCGTTGGGCTGGCTCGGCGCCGTTTGGGTGGACACGGTGATGTGGCTGGTCGCCGCCCTGCTCGCCTACACCGTGGTCAATCGCGTGCGCCAAGGCCTCAAAGAAGAACAAAAAACCTCCCCTTCTGCATAAGGATTTTGCGATGCGCGAACAGCAAGAGCACACCTTCAGTACCCACGATGGCGTCGAGCTTTTCTACCGGCACTGGCCGGCCACCGCTGCACCTGGCGATGCGCCGCGCAAGGCGATCCTGCTGTTCCATCGCGGTCACGAACACTCGGGGCGCATTGCCCACCTGGTCGATGAACTCGACCTTGCGCAATTCGACTTCTTCGCCTGGGACGCGCGTGGCCACGGCCAATCCCCCGGCGCGCGCGGTGACAGCCCAAGCTTCGCCACCAGCGTGCGTGACGTGCAAACCTTTCGCGATCACATCGGCGCCGCCTACGGCATCGAAGAAGCCAATTGCGCCGTCATCGCCCAAAGCGTCGGCGCAGTCATCGCGGCCACCTGGGTGCACGACTACGCACCGAAAATTCGCGCGCTGGTGCTTGCTTCCCCGGCGTTCAAGGTCAAGCTTTACGTGCCGTTCGCCCGCCCTGGCCTGGCACTGATGCGCACGTTTCGTGGCAATTTTTTCGTCAACAGTTACGTCAAAGCCAAGTTCCTCAGCCATGACCCGCAGCGCGTGGCGTCCTACGACAACGACCCGCTGATCACCAAAGCCATCTCGGTGAATGTGCTGCTCGGCTTGTACGAAGCGGCCGACCGGGTGGTAGCCGACGCGCAGGCGATTCAGGTGCCGACACAACTGCTGGTCTCCGGCTCCGACTTTGTGGTGCACCGCAAACCCCAACAGCAGTTTTTCGACCGCCTCGGCAGCCTGAAAAAAGAGCTGCACATCCTGCCCGGGTTCTTCCACGACACCCTCGGCGAACGCGACCGCGCGGTGGCCGTGAACAGCGCCAGGCGTTTTATCCTGCAAAACTTCGCACAGCCGCTGGACCGCGCCTCTTTGCTCGACGCCGACAAACTGGGCGCCACCTGCGCCGAATCCGAATCACTGGCCGCGCCGCTGCCGCGCAATTCGCTGCGCGACCTGTACTGGCGTATGACCCGCGCCAGCATGGGTTTGGGCAAAAGCCTTTCGGCCGGGGTGAAGTTGGGCTTCGACACCGGCTTCGACTCCGGCAGCACCCTCGATTACGTGTACCGCAACACACCCACAGGCAAAGGCGGGCTGGGGCGAATGATCGACGCCAACTACCTCAACTCCATCGGCTGGCGTGGCATTCGCCAGCGCAAGCTGAACGTCGAAGAACTGCTGCGCCTGGCCATGACCCGGTTGCGCGCAGACGACCGCGACGTGCGCATTGTAGATATTGCCGCAGGCCACGGGCGCTACATTCTCGAAGCGTTGCAGGGCGTGTCGCCGCTGCCGGAATCAATCCTGCTGCGCGACTACAGCGACATCAACGTACGCGATGGCAGCGCGCTGATCCGCGAGAAAGGCCTGGGGGACGTCGCAGAGTTCGTCAAAGGCGACGCGTTTGATCGCGCGGACCTGGCGGCACTGAACCCCAAACCGAGCCTGGCGGTGGTGTCCGGGCTGTATGAGTTGTTTGCCGATAACGGCATGGTCGGTGGCTCGTTGGCCGGTCTTGCCGAAGCGGTGGAGCCCGGCGGTTATCTGGTCTACACCGGCCAGCCATGGCACCCGCAGTTGGAATTGATCGCCCGTGCGTTGACCAGCCATCGCCAGGGCCAAGCCTGGGTGATGCGCCGTCGCAGCCAGGCAGAAATGGATCAACTGGTCGAAGCAGCGGGCTTTCGCAAGATCACCCAGCGCGTGGATGAGTGGGGCATTTTCACTGTGTCCCTGGCACAGAAGATCTGAGCATGCGCGAACCCGGTTTATTAAAACCCGCTGTCCTGTGGCTGCTGCTGTTGGCTCCGCTGTTTTTCAGCACCTACGGGTTTGCCACTTGGGTGACCAGCCAGCGCAGCGACGTGGGTACGCTGGTGTTCGGCTGGGAACGCCATATGCCGTTCCTGGCCTGGACCATCGTGCCCTACTGGTCCATCGATTTGCTTTACGGCTTCTCCCTGCTGCTGCCCAATAGTCGCCATGCGCTGAAACAACACGCGCTGCGCCTGCTGAGCGCTCAAGTAATCGCCGTGAGCTGTTTCTTGATCTGGCCGCTGCGTTTCACTTTCGAGCGGCCCGAGCTGGACGGCGTGTTTGGCTGGCTGTTTGCGGTGCTGGCGGGTTTTGACAAGCCGTTCAATCAAGCGCCGTCGTTGCATATCGCGCTGCTGGTCATCCTGTGGGTGGTTTACCAGCGCCACACCCAAGGCTTTTGGCGTTGGGTGGTGCATGGCTGGTTTGCGTTGATCGGTGTTTCAGTGCTGACCACTTATCAACATCACTTTATCGACTTACCCACAGGTGCACTCGCAGGCTGGCTGTGTGTGTGGTTATGGCCGATGGAACATCCGAGCCCGCTGCTGAATGCGCGGCGCACGCGCGATTCAAAGCGCTGGCGCTTGGGCGCACGCTACGGTCTGGGCGCCTTGGCGTTGTTGATTCTCGCCTTGGCGCTCGGCGGCGGGTGGCTGTGGCTGCTTTGGCCGGCAGCGTCGCTTGGCCTGATCACCGCCAATTATTGCGTACTCGGTGCGTGGGGCTTTCAGAAGCGTGCCGACGGTCGGCTGACCCCCGCCGCTCGCTGGCTGTATGCGCCTTACCTGGCTGCGGCCTGGGTTAACTCGCGGCTGTGGACGCGACACCACCCACAGCCCGACCGGATTGTGGATAACGTTTGGCTGGGTCGACTGCCTGCGCCAAGCGAGCAAGGCTCATTCAACGCTATCGTAGACCTCTGCGCCGAATTGCCGATTAATCCACAGGGCCGCGCTTATCACAGTATCCCTGTGCTGGACCTGATCGCGCCGACGCCTGCCGAATGCCTGCAAGCTGCGCAGGCCATCGAACGCCTGCGTTCAAACGGGCCGTTACTCGTGTGTTGCGCGCTTGGTTACTCGCGCAGCGCCACTGCCGTCGCCGCCTGGCTGCTGCACAGCGGCCGCGCCGCCACAATTGATCAGGCGTTGACTATTATTCGTACAGCACGGGCCAATGTGGTCCTGCATCCCGCTCACCGCGAAGCCTTGGAGGGCTTACCCAATGCCCGCTGATATGGAACTCCAGGTGGTTGCCAGCCTGCTGCGTCGTGGTCGTTCACTGGATCAGTTATCCACAGGCCTGACCCTACTCGGCGTGTTATTCGGCCTGGCCCAATTGCTGATGGCGAGTATTTCGAGCATCTGCCTGCTACTCGCCCTGTGGATGATTATTCTGGGGCTGCTGCAAAAATACTGGGCGCTGCGGGTGGCGTTTGATGCCGACCTGTTCGCCCTGCTGGCCCGCGACACCGAACGCACCGCCGACCTCGACCAGGCCTTGCAAACCCTTGGCCTGCAATCGGCCAAGCGTGCTGGCAGGCCGTGGACCGAACGCCGTCGCGGCGCCCTCAAACTGCTGCGCAAGCAAGCCTGGCTGCTCGGTGCGCAAGTGCTGCTGACCGTGGCCGTGATTTTCGCCAGCCCTTGGCTACCTTTCGCCGGATAAGGAAATCCCATGTTCGAACCCGTGGTCGCCACGCTGATTACCTCAATGGCCCGCACCGTCACCGGCGCCCGCAGCCTATGGTTGGGCTGCGCGCCAGTGCCGGTACAACGTATCTATTTCGCCAACCACAGTAGCCACGGCGATTTTGTATTGCTGTGGGCGTCGTTACCGCAAAACCTGCGCAAATTCACGCGCCCGGTGGCCGGTAGCGATTACTGGAACAAAAGCGCCTTGCGTCGCTACATCATCAACCGCGTGTTTAACGGCGTGCTGATTGATCGCGAGCGCAAAGAGGCTGTGGATAACCCCTTGCAACCGATGCTTGCGGCGCTGGAGGGTGGCGACTCGCTGATTATCTTCCCAGAAGGTACACGCAACCTTGAAGAAGGCTTGCTGCCGTTCAAAAGCGGTCTGTATCACTTGGCAAAAAGTTACCCACAGGCTGAACTGATCCCGGTATGGATCGCCAACCTTAACCGCGTCATGCCCAAAGGCCGCGTACTGCCGCTGCCGTTGCTGTGCACCACCAGCTTCGGCGCGCCGCTGCAACTGGAAGAAGGCGAAGACAAAGCCGTGTTTCTTCAACGCACACGCGATGCCCTGCTTGCCCTCGCCCCGGAGCTTGTCTGACATGGATAGCCAAACCCTGATGTTGTTCGGCGGGATCGGCGCGATCCTGATACTCGCCTCGCTGATCGGCCTGATCCTCAAGCTGCGCACCCGTGGCACGCCGAATGCGGTGATCGACAACCTCAACGCGCGTATCAACGCGTGGTGGGTGATGGTGGTGGTGATCGGCATTGCCTTCTGGCTCGGCACTGCCGCGGTAATCCTGCTGTTCTACGCGGTGTCGTTCTACGCCCTGCGCGAATTCCTCACCCTCACACCCACGCGCCGCAGCGACTACCCGGCGCTGGTGGCCGCCTTTTACCTGGCGCTGCCGCTGCAATACCTGCTGATCTACGCCGACTGGTACGGGCTGTTCTCGATCTTCATCCCGGTGTACGTGTTCTTGCTGCTGCCGATCCTCGCCTCCCTCGGCGGCGACAGCACACACTTCCTCGAACGCGCCTCCAAAGTGCAGTGGGGCTTGATGATCGCGGTGTTCTGCGTGTCCTTCGTACCCGCCCTGCTCACACTCGACATCCCCGGTTACGAAGGCCGCAACCTGCTGCTGATCGCCTACCTGGTGATCGTGGTGCAACTGTCGGACGTGTTGCAGTACGTGTGCGGCAAGCTGTTCGGCAAACACAAGATTGCGCCCAACCTGTCGCCGTCCAAAACCGTCGAAGGCTTCCTCGGCGGAATTCTGCTGTCATCGCTGATCGGCGCCGCGCTGTGGTGGACCACGCCGTTCAACCCGTGGCAGTCATTCCTGATCGCGCTGTTGATCAACCTGCTGGGTTTTGCCGGCGGCATTGTGATGTCGGCGATCAAGCGCGACCGTGGCGTGAAAGACTGGGGGCATATGATCGAGGGGCATGGCGGGATGCTGGACAGGCTGGATTCGGTGTGCTTTGCGGCGCCGATTTTCTTTCATCTTGTGCGCTACTGGTGGACCTGAACCTGGCCCCTAATCGGAGAGCTCCAGGTAGTGGGATTCCCCACCGCCTGTCGCGCCCGACAACCAGCCCCATACAAAACTCAGCGTGGTACGCCCGGCCTGATCAACGCCGACCGTGCCACGCGACCAACCGGCCAGCAACTCGCCCTCGTGGGTCAGGCATTGATAAAGCAGCTCGATGGTGTCAGGGCCGGTAACGCGCCCGACTTGGGTTCCCGCGCGAATTCGCCCGCCCTGGTAAGTACCAGAAATCGCATCACCCTCGACACGGTAGTGAAACACCGTGCCAGCACCGGAAAGCCCGTGGGTGTTGGCGGCGACCGTAAATCGGCGGTTGTTCAAACGCTGGTGGAGTTGTGCGGGGGTTTGCATCGAAGTCGCATCCTTTCGCTGAGGCCTGGAGGCCAGTTGTGGTTGCCAACAACATAGTTTGACACAGCCCTTCTCGTAAATCGGGGCCTGTAGGATGACCCGGGATCCACACAACAGCAACATAGACTGACACAGACGGGTCGCACTTCAAATACGGGGCCCGATTGGTAACAACATAGATTGACACAACAGCGAGCGTTCATTCAGGCACGAAATATTATGTGAGCGCGACCGGTCACTCACCTGTGCGGAAATAGTCTTTTTTCAACACAGGCTCAGTGCGATGTCTAAATCCGTGCGCAACCTTCGACCGGTCCCCATCAGCACATAAACTGTGTTTTTTGTTCGAAATAAGCAGCCATGGGTGAAGGAAACACCCAGCGTTGTTCGGACCCAACCACCAGGCGGGAAGCGGCCTTTACTGTCTTGGATAACGGTCAAAGCGTAAACGAGAGCAGGTATTAGCTGTCTATCCGTAATGGCTTTTCGCTGACGTGTTGTAATGTCGAGATCCAATATTGCCCAATCAGCAACAAGACAATAGGCACGGGAAGGAAAATGCAGACTGGCGAGGGCCACAGCATCTGAGGTGGTAAGTTGGCACCCGTCTATTTTCTCACCCGCAGAAAGCACTGAGACAAAATCTGCCAGGTTCATTTGTACCTCCGGCCGATCAAAAAAAACTGATTCGAACGAGAAGCATCATTCAGCTTAGCTCCCAGCGACACACGAGGTTCCTATGCCGACCACTGGGCCATTTTACAGCTGGTCCGCCTTCTCCCCTCATCCCACTGAACGGGATGATTTCTATCTAGCTGTCACCAGATAAAGTGGTTTACGCCAGTACCCGGCTATGCCATTGCCGTGCTTGAACCTTACCTCGCGGTAGGTTCCGATGTGGGTGAAACCTAGTGCTTCATGGATGCCCGTGCATGCCGTATTCGGCAAGGCGACGCGGGCATAGGCGCATGAAATCCATGTTACTCAAGGAGCGGTAGAAGCCGTTTGGCTGCGACTGAATCAAAATGACATGCCCTCAGACACTTGAATCAGCATTTCTTCGACTAGATGTGTGCCAAAGGTTGTAGTGGCCACCGCCGATGGGCTTTCTCCTAAAAAACGGGCTTTGGGTTTGGAAAGCCATTGTTTGGCCTTCCCTTTGTCACCGAAGATCACCTCGGCCATGGCGCTAATATGTGCAAACCGGAACAGGCGATCGCTCTCATGCAACGTTAAAAGCTGATTGGCTGACAGTTTTGTTTTAAGCGTTTTGGGTTGAATGATTCTGTCGCGTTCTTCGTCGCTGAGGGTTCCATCATCACAAAGCATTTTTATCAGGCTGACCGAGAAGCCAGCTACTATCATGTCGTGAATGTCCAGATCCGAAGCATTGACAGAGATATGAAGAAGCGTCTCCAGACGCATGCGGTAAGCATGATAGACATCCTGACTCAGGACGCCAGCAAACATGGGCCGCACTGATATTGTGTTGTGCACGGGCGTCAGCACTAATGTGCCATTCGCTACCGTTAGCTCCAGGTCGTCCCCAACACCTAACCCCATTTGGTCAAGCAACTCTTGAGGCAGATCAATGATGATGTCGCCAGTTCCGTCCTCAGTTTTCTGGGATTTTACTATCCAACGCTCAGTTTCATTCATGATCGTCCGGCCCTCATCCGCCATCAGAGAATGACACACATCATTATGGTTGGGCCCAAAGCTGACCAAAGGAACGCGCAATCCGCTGGTAGACAGGCACTGCCGCTGCTCGAACGCCGAGTAGCGAGTGAAACAGCAAAAATGGGGCAATGGCTATACCTGCCTTTCCACCTTCACATGGCTAAGAGCCTGAGCGTGATCAGTTAACTACACGAAAGGATATGACATGCACCCTGATGAGCTTTATGTTTCCGTCGACGTCGAGACTTCTGGGCCTATACCAGGCGAATACAGTCTGCTTTCCATTGGAGCTTGTCTTGTAGCCCAACCTGAAACGTCCATCTATCTTGAACTACAGCCTGACAGTCCGAAACACGACCCCGAAGCGCTGGCAGTATCGGGGCTGAGTCTGGAGAAGCTGGAGCGCGAGGGTCTCACTCCGCAACAGGCGATGCTGACATTTGATCAGTGGCTGAGATCGTCCTGCCAAACGGGGCAAAAGGTCATTTTCGTAGGACTCAATGCACCGTTTGACTGGTCATTCGTCAATTATTACTTCCACAAATACCTGGAAACCAACCCCTTTGGTTTTACCGCTATCGACATGAAGGCCTACTTTATGGGCGCTGTAGGTTGCAGCTGGAAGGAAACAAAATCATCCAAAATGACCGCTGCGCTGAAGCCACTCAGCGAACCGAACCATAACGCATTGGATGATGCCCGCTTTCAGGCAGAGCTCTTCGCCCTAATGCTAGCGGGTAACTATAAACGCTGACCTGCCTTCCACCGCACTGACTTGAAGTTCATCTGACCCAGGTTGCCTCAACATATCTGCCGTCCCTGAACGACCACGCCTTGATACCTTCTGGTTTTTCGGACTTGCCTACAATAATGGCTATTGGGTGCGGCAGATCCTGCGTGTAACGTGCAGCAAATTTGGAGAAACTACCGATGTCTGCCGGAGAGATCACCGGAACGGATTGGGGATGCGTATGCCAATAGCCCACCAGACGTAACCCTTGTTCGTTGGCAGCCTGGATCTCCTGACGGCACCGCGCCGCATCCAACTCTAGCCAAGACCAGCCTGACCGATCCGCGCGATGAGGCAACGTGGCCAAGGCCAGCAGCAAACCTTTCGGATCAACAGGGTTGACGAATAACTGTCCACCTCGCTCCACGCCAAAAAGGCCCTGCCGATGACTATCCAAGATGTCCGCGACAGCCTGGGACACCAATAGCTCGGAGTCCACCTCCGGCCATCGCCAGCGCCATGCGATATCCGTCATACCATTTCGTCCTTATCTTCCGGCCATCCGCGTTCGAGTAAGATTTGCTGCGTCCCCTCTGGCAGTTTGGGCCCATGGTATTGGCCTCCTAGGCTCAGCACATCTTCAGGCCTGTAAATGCTGCTGACCCAAGATGCAGTGGCGATCTTGCCGGTCAATGCGCGTAAGGCCGTGTGCGACACCATAGAGGCGATATTGGTCATTCCCAGCGAGCCGCCTGGGATAAAGCTCTCGCCACACGCGGGCAGTGGAACAACACCGCCTCCCGGCCACTCTGTAAATCTATGCAAAAAATCGCCGACGTCCGTGAACAACTGACGGCCATCAAAGGTGCCGGCTGGTGCGAATAGAGCATGGCCTACCTGGGTATACGGTTCGCTCCAGGCTTGTAAAAGCCCCCAAGGAGCGCCGCTGGATTTGGCTCGCCATACAGTGACCTCCGACTGCCAGTCTGCTGTCGTGATCACCACCAGATCTGCGTTATCGAACACTTCTGGTTTGCTACTCATCACTACTTCGGCAAAAGTCGAATAAGCGGTGCATTCTGTCGTCGGAAGATCTAACAGAATCTTGTCCCTCAACGCTGAGGCTTTCAGCCTCCCTAGGCTATCCGCTCCCAGAACGTGCCTCCCCAGATTGGCTGACACCAAAGTGTCAGGATCGATGAGGGTAAGGTGGCCGACACCGGATCGTGCCAATTGTATTGCCACCGTACTGCCTAATGAGCCAACGCCAACACAAACGACTCGAGCATTTTCAAGGTGCTGTGCAGTGCCGCTTATATCGCGGGACAGGATGGACGCTCGATCAAGCACATCCAGGGCAGTTGCTCGGACGAGCGCCGGAGGATGAGCATTTGCGATAGCTGGCCGCCGGCGAGCTGTACGCAAGCCAAACTTTGCCCCCCGCTCCTGCTGTACACCGAGCGAACGCACATTGAGACAATATGTTGGAGCATCTGCGCCTCCTGGAAGCTCCAGAACAATCCATCGACTCGCCAACGTTCCATGCAGCTCAAACCATGCCAGCAATTGCTCGGCATCGTCTGGTTGAAGGTGTGGCTTTAGCCACAGCAATAAATCTTCTGGATCCGGGGTGCGGATATCCGGATAAGTCTGAAGCTTGACGTAAAAACCGGGAGTTTCGGCCGCACGAATGACAGCAGAGCGCCCGACGACCCGTCGGTAATGCCCTTTGAGTGCAGCTACATTCGATGCTAACCAAACCGTTTCCTGACCGGATGGCACAGCTCGGCGCGGATCGCTGAGCGCAAACAACTGCGAGGCAGCCTGAGGTCGATCCAACAGTAAGAGGTTCTGGAATGACTGCCCGTGCTGAAACGACCAGTAGGTAGTGATCTCATTCTGAAATTCGATATCGCGTGTTGCCTGGTTTGATCCCATCTTGGACAACGAAACGATCTGGGCCAAGCGAGCAAGGCTGTCCTCTACCACGACCTCCGGGGAGCCCATGATGGGGCGTTCCTGAAAGCCATGAAGGCAAAGCCCCGACTTAGTGGCATGCGGCCAAACCAGCCATGGAGAGGGTTCGACGTTCAGCCGCAAGAGCCCGCGGGGAAAGTTGGAGGGGAAACCTATACGCAGTCGCCGCTCCTGCCCCGTGTAATCGATGGGCAAGGGGAAGTGAAAGCACGCCGCTTCGTCAGCCCGCATGGGTGCGGGCTGGAGCAATGCATCGGCAGCATCCTGACCTAGGGTGTTACGCAGTGCGGCGATTCCGCGCTGCAATGGTGTCTTAATAGGATCAGCCAAGGCGTCCAACTGGCTTTACGCTCGACTGAGAGGTTCCGCCACCGCTGGCCCCTCCGAAGAGCGAACCCATCGAAGCAGAGTTTCGAGTAGTGCCATCCGGTCGACCGGGCATCGTCCAATTCGCAGGGATTTCATTGTTCACTGCCGTGATGAACGCCGGCGCAATACCGAAGTTCTTTTTCACTGCCTCGGCAAAGGAGTCATTGGATTCAAAACTTTCCAAACCTAATGACACAGATGCACTGGCGTCCGCATGCCACTTGGCGAATGCCTGACGGTAGCCTTGCCCCTCGCCCGGTCGATTCCACTTCTCTGCAAAGTTTTCGCCGTTATCGGCAGGGTTGCAGACATAGCAGTCGCTACCTCTATGCGCGATGTGCTGCGGCATTCTGCGAACGATTTCCAAAATTGCATCGAGCGGTGCCAGAGGCTTCGACTGCGACTCCTTTACGACATCCAGGTATGCGTGCGTGGCTAGAGTGGTGATGACCGCAGATATTGGGCGAGTATCAGCGCTCCTTGTCTTGATGGCCCATTCATCGCGATGCCGCTTGAGCAGCTTAATGGTCGCACGCAGGGGATCTTGATCGATGTAATCCTGATAATGCGGCAAAGGATCTTGGGTCGCGGCATCAAGCATCCGCTGGCTTTTGGCAACCACTAAGCTTTCCAGAGAGATTTCCTGGGCGGAAGCGACCTGCAACCAATTCGAGTAAGGAATAGGGCTGCTCGCTTTCCATCCTGTGACTCGATCCGGAACCTCAAGCTTACCCTCGCCGTTTGCTTCGCCATTTCCGTTGATCGCCCGGGCAGGTGTGACATCGATGTGGAAACCTGGATTTTCGTCTGCATAAACGATTCGAATACCACGACGTAGTTGCTTAACTTCTTCCTGAACGCGGGAGCCTTCCCTAAAACGCTGCTCAATCGCCTCTAGAACTTCCTTCGCACCAGCGCCTTGAGCGTGAGGGAGCCAGATAATCGCGTCCGCATCAATGGTGTCCAGATCCGCAGGCGCGCCGGGAATTGGCTTAATGGTCGTTTTCAGCCGCATTGAGCCCTGAACGAAAATATGAGCCTCAGCGAGCAACGGATTGTCGGAAGCCGAGAGGATTTTTTCCAGTTGGGAGTAGCGGTCATTGATTTTTTCGTACTGCGCTTCCGACAGCGAGATCTCCCGCGCGGCGCGAAGCAGAAAATATTCCCAACTGCTGCGCTTGGTCTGTTCGTTGCTCAAAAGCATTACATAGCCTCCTGGGCCACGGGACCCAATTGCAGTGTTTGCGTAAACCGATCTTGGTTTTCTTTGTCCCGATCGAAGATCAGGTATGTATGTTGATGCTGTGTTGTGAGCAACGCGCCAAACTCGATGGCCAATGCCGCAGGAATGGCGGCGAAGACGTGGATGGGGTCAGGAGTCAGAGCCTCAAGCTGACTCAGTCGTATTTGAAGTGCGTCGCGAAAAGCATGAATCACCCGACGGTTCTGTACCATCGCGTAGCTTGGTTCTGGGATCGACAGCTCTGCAATACGTGCACCGGGTAGAGCGTCGGTCACGTCGCGTACTGGAACTTGCGCAGAAATGGAGAGCACCAACGCCAGTGGGCCATCGCCGTTGGGTGGAGGCGTAAACAGAAAACTAGGCGGCTCAGCAGACTGATCGGGCCAGCGCAAAAGATGCTCGCGATGAAAAGAGAAGATCAAGCGTTTGGAACGGTCGCCGATACTCTGGCCCAACATCATCAAGGCCGGAATGTCGGCCAAGCCGACTACTGCTAGCGCGGGCGAATCGCCATAAGTGCCGCCGCGACGCTTGAGTTGCTGCTCCAGCTCATACTGGACGCTGTCTTTGACGTTCTGCCAATAGGTAGTGTCCCTGCCACGTGGTCCGGGCGCAGCGAAGGCGATTTTGATGCCTTGATCGAAGGCGGTTAATCCCTCGGCGGACATCGCAGTCAACAGATCGCGAACGGGGATATCGTTGATCGTCTGAAAGTGCTGACTCTGGACGATGAGAGGAATGGCTCTGCCACCATCGGGGGTCGTTGCGGCGAGTCGGATGCGTTCAAGGTACGCTTGGTGCAAACCGCTCAGATCATTTTCAGGGTAGCCATCTGCGTCACGATCAATTTTGTCATGACAGCCTGGGCACAGGAGCATCAGGTTAGCAGTATCGTTAGTGTGCGCCTCAGCATCATGATCCGCGCGTCCCCGAGGCCCCTTGGGACTGGCGGGTAAGATATGCGCCACTTCGCCCCATTTCATTGGCTTGCCGGCACGATAGTCGAACGTTAGATCCGTACCGCACAGTTCACAATGACCAGCGGTCTGTGTCCATACGATCCGCTTCGTCTCATCATTCGTGTTAAAGCGCCCGCTCGCGGGCTTAGCGTCTTCTTTTTCTGCCATTTCGACCGACCCCCGAAAAACATCCATGATTGAAAACGATGATGGCAAGATAAGATCATATTAGGGTCATTCGTCCCGATTTCAAGAGAGATCTGAGGGTGACGAATGCTGAGTCGCCTTTTAGCAGGATGCTTTTTTGGCTCATCGAAAGGCGGGGGTGGCGGCGTTCGTTTTCTGGCAAGTGCTGGTGGGTAATGGCACTGACCACAGCGTATGTAGGACTGATGAAAACGAGCTGCGCAGCTCAAACGAGGCTGCAAGCGCAGCCCCTTTCGTATGCGTTTTTACGCGTCAGTGCTTGCCAGGCTCAACGGACAAGTGTCGACGACGCATGAGGTGATAGGCCGCCGGGATCACAAACAGCGATAGCAAGGGTGCCGTAACCATACCGCCAATCATCGGGGCGGCAATGCGGCTCATAACCTCGCTACCGGAACCGCCTCCCAAAAGTATAGGTAACAAACCAGCGATAACCACTGCCACGGTCATAGCCTTAGGTCGAACGCGCTGGACAGCGCCTTCACAAATCGCGGCCATCAACCCGCGTTCTGTGTTGTCACCGAGGTCTTGACGCTCGGTCCATGCATTTTTCAGGTAGAGCAGCATGATCACGCCAAATTCGGCAGAAACACCGGCCAAGGCGATAAAGCCGACCCCGGTGGCAACCGACAGGTTGAATCCCAACAGATAGAGAAACCAAGCCCCGCCCGTGAGAGCGAATGGCAGCGTGGCCATAATCAGCAAAGCCTCATCAAGGCGTGCAAATGTCAGGTAGAGCAACACGAAGATGATCAACAGCGTGGCAGGCACCACCAGTTTGAGTCGTGCGTTGGCCCTTTCGAGAAACTCGAACTGACCTGAGTAGCTCAGGCTCATGCCGGGCTGCAACTTGACCTGCTCACTGACGACCCGGCGTAGATCGGCGACTACGGAGGCAATGTCCCGGCCACGCACATCGATGTACACCCAGCCTGAAGGCCGTGCGTTCTCACTCTTGAGCATTGGCGGCCCGTCGTTGACCTTGATCTTCGCCACGGTGCCAAGGGTGATCTGGCTGCCTAGCGGGGTGTAGATCGGCAACTGCTCCAAAGCGCCGAGCGAATCCCGCCACTCACGAGGGTAACGTACGTTAATTGGGAAACGAGCCAACCCTTCAATCGTCTCCCCGACGTTTTCACCGCCGATTGCGCCGGCCACGATTGATTGCACATCGGCAATATTTAACCCATAGCGTGCCGCAGCTTTGCGATCGATATCCACATCAATATAGCGGCCACCGGTCAGTCGTTCGGCTAACGCTGAACTGACACCTGAGACGTCCTTGGCAACACGCTCGATGGCTTGGGTGACGGCATCGATCTCCGTCAGGTTGGTACCGGCAACCTTCACGCCAATCGGGCTTTTTATGCCGGTGGCCAGCATGTCGATACGGTTACGAATAGGCGGTATCCAGATGTTGGTTAATCCTGGGACACGCACCACTTGTTCTAGCTCCTCAACGAGCTTTTCCTGGGTCATGCCTGGGCGCCACTGTTCGCGTGGTTTGAATTGAATGGTGGTCTCGAACATTTCCAACGGTGCCGGGTCAGTCGCGGTTTCAGCGCGGCCGGCTTTTCCGAAAACATGTTCGACCTCTGGAACTGTCTTTATCAGACGGTCAGTCTGCTGAAGCAGTTGCGCGGCCTTCTGCGCCGATAATCCAGGCAGAGCTGACGGCATATAGAGCAGGTCCCCTTCGTCCAACGGGGGAAGAAACTCACCACCCAGACGAGAGATCGGCCACAACGCGCTGACAAAGACTAGCAATGCAACCAGCAGCGTTACTTTAGGTCGACGTAATACGGCGTCCAGAGCGGGCTCGTAGATCCGGATCAACCAGCGATTTAGCGGATTCTGTTGCTCATTAGGAATTCGTCCGCGAATCCAATACCCCATCAACACCGGAACTAGAGTTACCGACAGTCCAGCCGCTGCGGCCATAGCGTAGGTTTTGGTGAACGCCAATGGACCGAATAGACGTCCTTCCTGAGCCTCCAGCGTGAACACCGGAATGAACGACAGGGTGATGATCAGCAGACAGAAGAACAATGCGGGTCCTACCTCGGCAGCCGCTTCAGTCATCACGTGCCAATGACGTTCACCTTTCAGTTCCTTCCCAGGATTAGCCACGTGCCAAGCCTCGACCTTCTTGTGGGCGTTTTCAATCATCACCACGGCAGCGTCGACCATGGCGCCGATGGCGATGGCAATCCCGCCAAGGGACATGATGTTGGCGTTGATACCCTGATAGCGCATTACGATGAAGGCGATCAGCACCCCAACCGGCAGGGAGATGATTGCCACCAGAGATGAACGCAGGTGCCAGAGAAAGATTCCGCAGACCAACGCGACGACGATGAACTCTTCGATCAGCTTGTGGCTGAGGTTTTCCACGGCACGATCAATCAACTTGCTGCGGTCGTAGGTGGTGACGATTTCTACCCCCGCCGGCAGACTGCTTTTCAGCTCGTCGAGTTTGGTCTTGACCGCCGCAATGGTTTCTCGAGCATTCTTACCGCTGCGCAGAATTACAACGCCGCCGACGGTCTCACCTTCGCCATCGAGTTCGGTGATGCCTCGACGCATCTCAGGCCCCATCTGAATCGTGGCAACATCGCCCAGAGTGACCGGCACACCACCCGTGCCCAGTTTGAGTGGGATAGCACGAAAGTCATTGAGGGTCTTCAAGTACCCGGAAGCCCGCACAATAAACTCGGTCTCCGCCATCTCCAGCACCGCCCCACCAGTTTCCTGATTGGCCTTGCCGATCGCCTCGGTCACTTCAGACTGCGTGATACCCAAGCTGGCCAGCTTCACCGGATCAAGCTGCACCTGGTACTGCTTTACCATGCCACCCACCGTGGCCACTTCCGCAACGTTCGGTAGGGTCTTAAGCTCGAATTTAAGGAACCAGTCCTGCAAGGCACGTAACTGCGCCAAGTCATGCCCGCCGCTTCGGTCTACCAGGGCGTACTGGAAAATCCAGCCAACCCCAGTGGCATCAGGTCCTAAAGCGGGCTTGGCACTGGCCGGAAGCCGGCTTTGTATCTGGCTCAGATATTCCAATACGCGCGAGCGAGCCCAGTACAAGTCAGTTCCGTCTTCGAATAGTACGTAAACGAAACTGTCGCCAAAGAAGGAATAACCGCGCACAGTCTTGGCACCAGGCACAGAGAGCATGGTGGTTGCCAATGGATAGGTGACCTGGTTCTCTACGATCTGTGGGGCTTGGCCTGGATATGGTGTACGGATAATTACCTGAACATCCGACAGGTCTGGCAGTGCGTCAATGGGCGTACTTTGAACCGCCCAGATCCCCCATGCCGTGACAAACAGCGTCGCCAGCAACACAAGAAAGCGGTTAGCCACCGACCAGCGAATAAGGGCCGCGATCATGGCTGGGTCCCAGAGCGTTCCAGACGCTCAACGCGCAGACCATCTTCCGTCTGGCTGACAGCGATCCGAACCTTGTCGCCCGTTTTAAGATCCTTCATCAGAGCTGGAGCGGCGAGAGGGAAAGTCATCGTCATGCCTGACATACCCAATGTTCTGAAGGGACCGTGGGCGAGCGTGACTTCTTTGTCGTTGATCTCAACGATCTGACCATCGGCCTCATGCAAAGCGCCTGCGGTTACAGTAGATGGCGAAACGTCCAGTGAGCTTGCGACAACGCCCTTGAGACTGGCCTCCGAGTCGAGAAGGAACTGGCCAGAAGTCACCACTTTTTGCCCCTCTTCCAAGCCTTTCAATATCAGCGTTTTGCCATCGTTATCTTGGCCTAACTGCACCTCCACCGGGCGATATCGACCAGCGTCTTCAGAGAGCATGACCAACGTACGTCGACCGGTACGAATGACGGCCTCGCTCGGCACCCACAAAACACTTTGCTCCGTCGAACGATTGAGACTTACCTGCGCGGTCAAACCTGGCCTGAGTCGGCCATCCGGATTGGGTAACTCAACTCGAACGCGAAGTGTGCGACTGTCCGAACTGGTTTCCGGAAGAATCGCACTGACGACGCCCTTGAGCACAACTCCAGGGAGCGCGGACAAACGCGCTTCGGCTGCTTGCCCTACAACGATTGACCCAGCCTCCGACTCTGGTACCGCCACGGCCAGCCAGACACTGCTCAAACCATTAACACGCGCGAGCGTCTCGCCTGCGGCCACCGTCATACCTTCACGCACACTCAGCTCTTGAAGCACACCACCAATAGGGCTGGTCAGAGTCAGGTTCGGTTGAACTTTGCCACTGCGCTCAACTTGAGCAATTAACTTAGTTGGCATTCCGGTGAGCCTCAATCGCTGGCGGGCCGCTGTCAGCAAGTCAGCATCGCCACTACGCTTGAGGGCGAGAAATTCCTCTTGAGCAGCTGCCCAATCCGGCACCAAGATATCTGCCAAGGCGGCATTCACTTTCAGCACATCACCAGGTGCATGGGCGTACACGCGCTCGACAAAACCCGCCGTACGGGCCTGAATGACTGCAACGTCCCGTTCGTTGAAGGCCAGAACACCTACCACGTTCAGTGTCGAGGCAAATACCCCTCGACTGACACTAGCCAGTCGCACACCAAGGTTCTGAGTCAGGCTTGGATCAATTCGAATGCCGCCGCTGTCCCCCTTGGTATCTGCGTATTGGGGGATCATCTGCATATCCATGAAGGGTGACTTACCCGGTTTATCGAATTTCTGTTGTGGGTACATGGGGTCATACCAATACAGAACCTTTCGATCAGGAGAGGCTTTGGCTTCCTGATCCGGCTCGACACCAGCTACTTCGCTCATTCGCGGTTGGGCTAACCAGTAACCTCCGGCAACACCCAAGGCAATCGAGATGCCGACAACTAAAGTCCCTTTCCATACTTTGAAATTCATTGAGCGGGCTCCCCGTAAGAGAAATACAGGCGAGCGCTGGTGAGAGCACGTTGCTCTTCAACGTCAATCTGCTTGAGACGGGCTTCGATGAGTTCGCGTCGGGCGGCCACAACCGAGTTCAAATCACCTTTGCCGGAACGGTAGCTAGCCATGGTGAGTTCAACCTTTTCTTTAGCCAGCGGCAACAAGCTTTCCTGATTACGGTTGACTGCACGATTGAGTCGCTCGTAGTCGGCCAACTCATCCTCCAGTTGCTGGGTATGCTCGCGCGACAGAGCTTCCCGCTCAGCCTCAAGCTGGTTGAGTTCGGCGTGCTTTGCCGCAATTTTGGGGTTTTGCCGAGAGTCAGGAAACAGCGGGAGATCCCATGAAAACTGGACGCTAACCATGTCACCGAATTGTTTGCCTCGATGCTGATAGTCGAATTCCCAGCTCCAGTCAGATTGCTTTTCCGCCTCAGCTTCACGGATCTTGGCTTGTGCTTCACGGGTCATCGGCACATACGCCGCCAATTCAGGGTGATGTTGCAGCTTATGGGAGTATCCAGAGGTTTCAATGGGCCAATCAGGCAAGCTGCCCGCCGGTTTGTCATTGGCAGCTGGGCCAATCCAGCGCTTGAGGGCCGCCCGGGCCTGTGCACGTTGGCGAACTAAATCATCCTGCTGCTCCGCCAGTTGGGCAGCTTCCTGTTTAGGTGTCACCGCATCGGCGGGTTGGGCGCGGCCACCCGCAATCTGAGATCTGACGGTATCGGTCAGAAGACGGTTTTCTTTGTAGAAGTCCTGGAACATCGCATCTTTACGCTCAACCGAGTAGCTACTGATCCAGGCCAATGCCGTGGACTGTCGGACGTTCAGACGCGCCACTCGACGCTCAGCGGACGCTCGATCAACAGCCGCATCCGCGACCTCGATACGTGCTTTGCGCTTATCGCTGTTGGGCATCTCCTGTCTGACCCCGACCATTTGCATGGTCATGAAGTCCTGGTCGATGCTCCATCTGTCGGCACCACCAATGGGGTAGTTCTGCACGCCCAGCAGTAGCTTGGGATCGGGTAGTTCGCCAGCGGGAATGGCCGCACTGGTGGCTGCTTGAATTTTGGCGTCTTGTGCGGTCAACGACGGTGCATTGTTTTCGGCCAGCCGCAGCGCTTCATCGAGTGTCAATGCACCAGCAAGGCTCGGCAATGCCAGTACGCTTGCCGCCAGGCCGGCCACGAGGGACCAACCTGTGCAAAAGCAGTTGGAGTTCATGTTCACGATTCCTGTGATGATCCACCGCGCGCTTCATAAGACATGCGCGCAGATATGCCATCCCGCTAACGCGGAATGAGGCTCAGTGTGGTACAGGAATCAAGTACGGGGCGGTCGCCATAACCCAGAAGGGGTTTGTACGAGTGGGAAATGGCTGGAGAAGGGCGGAACGATTGGACTGGACAAGGTAATAGGAGGCTTGATGATCGAGACTTGCAGCATGCCGCCCGTTTTGCATTCCTGGCCCGACTTACAAGGTTTGCCATGCTCAGCGGTACTTTTCATGTCGTGGCAGCAGTCTTGACCCATACCATCCATCATCGCTATACCCATGGTTTTCATCGGGCATGGTTCAGTCGATGCTTGAACACCCGCCATCCCGCTAAGGGGAAGCGCCAAGCTAATTAGGAAAATCAGGCAAAACCGCACATAGCGTTTCATGGGCTAAAGTGTAGACGGTGCAAATGGCCCTTACAATTCACCCTTAAGACTCCTGTATTGGCTGTTACCAACGTCTATGCTGCGCTCATTTCCATGACAGGGCTTAAAGTACCTAACCATGCGACAAGACAGATAATGATGACCGCCATTGAAAACTCAAGTTTCATGCTACGGCGCAAGGCATTCACCGCGACAGCGTATTCGCCATTGCGAACTGATCGCTCCAATAAGGGGCTTAGATGAAAACGGTTAAGCGTGGCTAATACGATCATCCCTGCAAACAGCAGGATTTTCAAAAATAGTAACTGGCCATAAGTGCTGAGCATCACCTCATCGAGGCTCGGTCCTACGATAAATAGGTAATTCACCACGCCCGTTATACTGATGATTACTACAATCACCGCGCCGGCCGATTCAAACCCTGTCAGTACCCGAGCAAGAACTCGTACTTCCTGATCACCTTTCAGCGATTTTAAACGCAGCAGCAGTGCAAATGCTGCCAACGCACCCAACCAACCGCCTGCGGCCAAGAGATGGAAGATGTCGCTAGTAAAATGCCAGTAACGACGGCTCCCTTCGTCCATCGCACCATGCCCTGTCCATGCCAGCGTCGCAAGCGCAATGGCGCCACATACAGTGACAATCCAAAGACTGAGTGTCGGAAAGCGCTTACTCAGAGCAACGCCGAGAACAGCCGTCAGCAACGCCACTATCCGGACCATCCAGGTCAAACCGACGTCAGTCCCCATGAGAACCATTTGAAAAATATGGTGATGTAGCTCCATGAAGCCCGACACACCACTCATAGCTTTTGCAAGCAACAACATGGCTGCTAGAGACAGAGCTACACCTAAAACAGATGTACTGTAAAGAAGCGACTCAAAATTTAAAACCGCTCCCGATACTCTCTCTTTTCCCCTCAGGCTATAAAGACCAAATATTGCCAGTCCAAATAACAGCATCAGATCAAAATATAGAGCAAAGCGAACAGCTATATTTATTGAGTCGCTCATGAATCATTTCACTTTGAAAGAAAAATTGCCGGTGATTGGATGAGTGTCAGACGAGACGGCACGCCACTCAACTTTATAAGTACCTGTGGTCAATGGCGATGCAGGCGTAATAACCATTGTCTTAGGATCTCCACCGCCTGCAACGGCTGCTTTAACGCCCATTGGGGAGTTAGGCATGCCAGGCATATCGGTCATGATCAGCTTAGCACCGGAAAACTGAGTCGTTAGATTCTCAGAAAATTGCAGTTCAATTTTCGCAGGAGCAGCAACATCCGACCCTTCTGCTGGAGTAGAAGAAAGCAGCTTTGGATGTGCCTGAGCAACTGCACTCAAAAGCAAACCCGCTGTCAGTGCTACAGCTACGGTGGTGGTTTTAAGGAATGACATGCAAGACTCCTCACAGCAAAAGCTGTTGATTCTAGGTTTTTGATGAGTATCTAGTTATTACTTTTACGCTTATTAAAAACACTGGCGAGCTACCTAGCAAATTCCGTGTTCTACGGCGGCCTGGACAGGAATAATCACAAGAATTCCAACGTCACAGCGCAAGTACACGATGCCACACGAACGCAAACTATTCGATTACATTTCAGTCAGCTTGGACCTGCTTTGGGACGCTGAATTTCTTGAAAAAATGGTTAAAACTGGCTTCCGTTTTGCGACGTTCACACTGTGATAACCGTTCGCAAGACCACATAGCTGCTCGGGTGTATATGGTGTCGTTGATTAGGCATTTTCTGCACTCGCACATGGGAGCTGTATATGAAAGGCTGTTTTTCCATCTGACGACGTGCACCATATCTTGCCGCCATGCGACTCGATAATGGATCGAGTGATTGATAAGCCTAGCCCCGCATTACTTGGGTTTCCTTCTCTACGAGCGGGGTCCACTCGATAAAATCGATCAAACAGTTTTTCAAGGTGCTCAGGAGCGATAGGTTCTCCAGGGTTTTCCACGGAGACAGAGATTGACGTCCCTTCCTGCCTTATATTGACGCTGATACATTTCCCTGCGGAGGTGTACCGGAGGGCATTCGAGAGCAGATTAGAGATAGCCCTGTCGAGCATAAGAACGTCACCTCGGACGCTGCCCCTCCCTGTCACCTTAAGGTCGATGCCTTGCTCATCAGCCAACAAGCGGTAGTACTCGAGTAATTTTTCTACTAGCGCTACCAAGTCTATCGGTTTGTTTTCATGAGAAATCAGACCATTGTCAGATTTCGCTAGAAAAAGCATGTCATCGATCATCCGGCCCATACGCTTCAGGTCATCAAGATTCGAGTACAAGTTGTCTTCGTAGTCCTCAATATTCCTTTTTCTAGATAAAACCACTTCGGTGTGAGTCATCAAATTGCTGACAGGTGTTCGTAGTTCGTGAGCAATGTCCGCAGAGAAGTTTGATAAGCGAACAAATGCATCGTCAAGTCTAGATAACATTGCATTGAAAGAAAGCACCATCTGCTGAAGCTCTTTAGGAACGGCCGCTAAAGGAATCCGTTCTTTGAGCGATTTAGCAGACATTGACGCAGCAACTTGAGTAACCTGGCGAATAGGCCTTAGTCCACTGCTCGCGACCATCCAGCCCAGCGCCGCACTGACCAGCGCGCTTATAAACAACCCTATCAAAAACCAGCGTTCAAGCGTCTCAAAGAACGCCATATGTTGCGTAACGTCAAAGATCAACAGTACGGTCAGCGGTTTTTCTTGTCCCGTCACAATCGCTTGCGCCGTTATTCCCCGGAACGTTTGCTCATCATCCCGCCACTCCCAAACATTGTTGTTTGAAGTCGTACGAAAGCCTTCCGGAATATCGATTGGACCTGGATCAGCAAAAAGGGTCTTGCCCTGACCATCGAAGATCAGGGCTGTCAAATCTCGGTGAGCACCCAGCAGCGCCTCCAACTCAGGCTTAACATCACTGAACTGGTCAATGCTACTCAATCCCGTCAAAATTCTTTGGGTCGAGTGTAGCTTCTCGTTCAGCGCCTGCTGATCTAGCATTTTGAAATGATGCCGGCTAAGGCTGTTAAAACTGAGTCCAGCGACGGTGAGCACCGCCGTTACAGCTAGCATGAACATCAGGCTCATGCGGGTAGTCAGAGACATTCGATTCATTCCAGCCCCGTCCCAGAATCCGGCGCATCTAGCATGTAGCCCATGCCTCGGGAGGTGTGGATAAGCTTGACCTCAAAATCATCATCAATCTTTGCTCTGAGCCGCCTTACGGCGACCTCGATGACGTTAGTATCGCTGTCGAAGTTCATGTCCCACACCTGGGAAGCGATAAGCGACTTAGGCAGCACCTCACCTCGACGACGGAGCAGCAATTCGAGTAACGCAAACTCTTTGGCCGTGAGATCTATACGTTTGCCTCCACGGACAACCCTGCGCTTGAGCAGGTCAACCTCAAGATCAGCCAATTTCATATGAGTTTGGGAGGGGGCTGTACTCCCTCTTCGCAGCAGCGTTCTGACGCGGGCCAGCAATTCAGAAAAAGCGAAGGGTTTTATGAGGTAATCGTCTGCCCCCAGCTCAAGTCCTTTGACGCGATCCTCGACGCGGTCTCGCGCCGTGAGAAAAAGCACGGGGACATTTTTTCCGGATGCCCGCACCTTCTGAAGTACTTCCCATCCGTCCAGCCCAGGCATCATCACATCGAGAATCAGCAGGTCATAAGCCTCGCTCAACGCGTGTTGAAGCGCCTCCTTACCATTGGTAAAGCGATCAACATTGAACCCTGCCTCAGCAAGACCTTGCTGCAAATAAATGCCTATTTTGGGTTCGTCTTCCGCAACCAGAAGTCTCATGGGGGTGGCTCTCGAATGATTGTGATGATGAGTCTGCAAGGAAATGCTTCTGCCAACCAGCAACTGACAGAAAAGTAATATTGGCTTCAGGTAGATGTCAGCGAGTGCTGTCTAGGGTTCGAGCATGAGTACTCCCTAGTACTCGACCGACGCCTCCGCATGAAACCTTGGGGGAGCCGGAAAACAGATTAAAAAGGAGCTTCCTCATGAATCATCTAAAAATCCTTTTCTTTGTGGGTTCGATACTCATCTCAGCGTCTGCTTTGGCTGAAGGTGGCGCAGATCGGATTGCGGAGCGTATGGAAAGCCTACGCGACAAAGCAGAAGCGACCTTGGTGCAAGCTGAAAAAGCCCCAGAGGGAGAGCGCCATGTACACATGGCCGAGCATATGAAACTGCTGGGCGAGATCATGAACCAACTCCATCAGGATCACCCAAAAGCATCAATGTCGCCTCAGGAACATCTTTCCTGGATGGAAAAGCACGACGCTATGGTTGATGACGTTTTGAACCAAATGCAGCGCGAACACAAACTGATGCTTTCTGAGAACCATCAGTAACCGGGTACCTCCGATGGGCTGTTTGATCCGCTCGGTTGGTACGGCGTCATATGCGCGCCGCACTACTCTTGGAAACTGACAGAAATGTAGTGTTCACGTCAGTTAGCTGGCAGCTCTATCCTTTTAGCATAGCTAGTGTTTTCAATTTGCTCTTGAGGTCATCATGAAAGCTAAGCTCGTTACCCCAGTTATTGCGGCGATCACCCTATTCTTCGGTGCGACGGCCATGGCAGACGTAGGTCATGGCAAAGAGGACATCGGCCAGCCTGGCGTCGCCTCTGCGGTGACCCGTACGGTAGATGTGGAGATGGGTGATATTTTCTTCATGCCTAAAAACATCGATGTGAAGCCTGGTGAGACTATTCGTTTTGTCCTTCGTAATAAGGGCGCACTGCTGCACGAATTCAATATCGGCCAAGCCGCCGCTCATGCGGCGCACCAAAAAGAAATGGCGAGCATGTTCCAGAACGGAACGCTTACACCCACCGGGTCAGGGAAAATGACGGGCAGCATGGGTCACAGCATGGGAGGGATGAAGATGGTTGGAATGGAACACAACGACCCGAACAGCATGCTGATCGAGCCAGGAGCAACAAAGGAATTGATCTGGACCTTCAACAATACAACTGGACTTCAATTTGCCTGCAACGTGCCAGGTCATTACCAATCTGGGATGGTCGGTCAATTTGACCTGAAGTGAGCCTGAACTGACCACTAAACCCGCATCTCCTCAAGAGTTGGCTACGCTCTGAGGCAGACATCAGAGCAACTCGCTCACACACTGGGGTCTAGATCATGAATAACCATCAGCATCCGGCTGGAAGCATCACCACCCCATTTTGGACGCGCAAAACAGGCGTTGTGCTGATTATGTTCATTGTGATCGGCGCCTTCTACGTGGTGCGGGAGCATTTCAGCCACGTCTATCCATACTTGCCCTATCTCATTCTGTTGATCTGTCCATTGATGCATTTTTTGGGGCATGGACATGGCGCACATGACCATGGCAATCAGGCGCAAGCCAACAAGGAAGAGAAATAGCTATGCCCAATAAACCGAGCCACCACGATCACGGTCCTACCCACGCTGCCTCGCCCCCTGACGCTGATCTACGTGACCCGGTGTGCGGCATGACGATTACGCCTCCAAGTAAATTTGGCGAGTCTTATCAGGGACAGATTTATCAGTTTTGCAGCCAGAAATGCCAAGAAAAATTTCGGGCAGCTCCAGAGCACTACAGTGGTATTCATCCCAGCACTGAACCCAGCATCGCGGCTACAGAACCCGCGCGCCAAGTAGCCACTGAATTTACCTGTCCGATGCACCCGGAAATAAAACAGCCAGGGCCCGGCAATTGCCCAAAATGTGGCATGACATTAGAACCTGTCATTCCGGCGCTAGATGACGATGACAAAACCGAGCTCCGTGATTTCGCGCGCCGCTTTTGGTGGTCTCTGCCTTTAACCGTGATAGTGACCGTTCTAGCCATGGCGGGCCATTCATTACAACTCTTCCATGGTTCGGTTCAAAACTGGATCGAGTTTGCTCTTGCGACACCGGTTACCTTATGGGCAGGGTGGCCCTTTTTTGTAAGGGGCATAGCATCTGTTAGAAATCGCAGTCCAAATATGTGGACTCTGATAGGTTTGGGTACTTCCGCAGCTTATCTTTACAGCGTCGCAGCAACCCTCTTTCCCCAAAGTTTTCCCACCACCTTCATGCAAGATGGACGCATCGGCGTTTACTTCGAAGCCGCTGCGGTCATCATCTCGCTCACCTTGCTTGGGCAGATTCTTGAGCTAAAAGCACGGTCACAAACCTCCGCAGCAATTAAGTCCCTTCTAGGCCTATCTCCCAAAACTGCACGCAAGATCAACGCCGATGGTCAGGAGGAAGACATTCCTCTTACCCATGTTCACTTGGGCGACCATTTGCGGGTCAGACCTGGTGAAAAGGTGCCAGTTGATGGCTCTGTGCTCGAGGGAGAAAGTGCGGTGGATGAGTCCATGCTCACTGGTGAGCCTGTGCCGGTAATGAAAAGACCAGGGGATAGTTTGATCGGCGCCACGCTTAATACTCACGGGAGCTTGGTGATGGAGGCGCAAAAGGTCGGCGCCGACACCATGCTGTCGCAGATAGTGCAAATGGTCGCTCTAGCCCAACGCTCCAAAGCGCCAATGCAAAGAATGGCCGACTCGATCGCCGGCTACTTTGTGATGGGGGTTATCGCGATTGCGTTGCTGACATTCTTAGGCTGGGGACTATTCGGCCCGGAACCCAGCTGGGTCTTCGGCCTGATCAACGCTGTCGCCGTACTTATCATCGCTTGCCCCTGTGCACTTGGTCTCGCAACGCCCATGTCGATCATGGTTTCGACGGGTAAAGCCGCCAGTATGGGTGTGCTATTCAGGGACGCCAGTGCTATTGAAAACCTTTGCAAGATCGACACGCTGATTGTCGATAAAACGGGGACCCTGACAGAGGGACGGCCGGTATTTCACAGTGTGGAGGCCACACCAGATTTCAACCCACACGATGTTCTTCAACTGGCCGCTAGCCTTGATCAAGGCAGCGAACATCCTTTGGCGCGCGCCATCGTCGACCATGCCCGAACTGAAAATATCGTGCTCACCAAGCCTGAATCGTTTGAGTCCGGGTCTGGGATTGGAGTCAGTGGCCTCGTTGATGGCAAGAAGGTACAGCTGGGCAACACAGCACTGATGGACGCTGCCGGTGTAAGCACTAAGGTCTTACAGTACCGTGCAGAGTTGTTGCGCCTTGAAGGCATCAGCATCATCTATCTAGCAGTTGACGGGGTTCTGGCAGGATTACTGGCGGTCTCAGATCCGATAAAACCGACCTCCAAAGAAGCAGTCACCAAGCTTAAAGCTGATAACGTAAAAATCATCATGGCCACCGGAGACGGGCTCACCACCGCACGTGCTGTCGCCAAGGAGATGGGTATTGAAGAGGTTCATGGAGAAGTTAAACCTCAGGACAAAGAGCGCCTGGTGGCGGACCTCCAGCGATACGGTCGAAAGGTTGCCATGGCCGGCGACGGTATCAACGACGCACCGGCCTTGGCGCGTGCAGATGTGGGCATTGCCATGGGTACAGGGACTGATGTCGCGATGAATAGCGCGCAGCTCACGCTGGTAAAAGGCGACCTGATGGGGATTCTACGGGCACGGGCACTTTCGGTTGCGACAGTAAAAAACATGCGGCAAAACTTGGGTTTCGCCTTCCTTTACAACTCAATGGGTATTCCCTTGGCCGCAGGCCTACTCTATCCGCTGACGGGGCACCTTCTGTCGCCAATGATCGCTGCGTTAGCCATGAGCGTCAGTTCTGCGTCTGTAGTTTTCAATGCTTTGAGACTGAGGAATACCCATATAGCTTGAGCGAAACCGTTGCTCGCACCCCACAAAACATAACTCTTGACCTTACCGCGGTGTCAACGTTGATGCTGTCATCGCGGTGAAAAGAGACCGCTCAGCACAAGAGGAATAACCATGTTCGTCTTAAACGTATCAGGCATTGGTTGCGGTAGCTGCGTCAGCAAAATCACTAAAGCGATTCAATCGTTGGACAGCGAGGCTAAAGTTTCCGTGGATCGCGCGGCAGGTAAGGTAAGCGTTGAAAGTAGCGAAAACCCAGAGCAAGTTCGTAAAGCTGTCGAATCACTCGGTTTCCCATCGCAAATCAGCGCTTAAGGCGCTGATTTCATTGTTGGGTAAATCTTACTAATCACCTCGCAGAGCTTTAAGCAACCCCTTAAATGCTCCGTTCAATCTATTAAAAGCGCTTTCAAAATGAATTTCGTTATCAGTAAACTTTGCAACTTCAAGCTGTGCATCCACAGTATTTTGATCAAGTGAAGGTTGGTAAGGCGTGCTGTAAAACAAACCATCACCTTGACCATCACTTGCTAATTCGTTTGCGGCAATATGTTTTAGGTTTGTTGTTTTCAAAGAGAACGGAGAATCCAAGCCTCGTTTTGTCTGGCTGGCGAGCACAGCAGAAAACTCCAAATCTCTAGCCTTAAAGTTAGGAGTATCAGCGTTAGCGATATTATTGCTAAGTACCTCAGCTCTTTGGCCGCGATAAACTAACGCTCTTTCTGCGGAGCCAAGCGCTTTTTCAAAATTAATGCTCACAAGCGGCCACCTTACGTCACGCTACTATTTCCCATTTTCACCTATATCAAACACTTATGTGTTGAATGTGGTGCGTCTGAGTCGGCTTATAACTCCGGTGCAAATTCAAAAAACGTCAAGCCCTGTGAAAGTGACCGAAAGCACAGAACACCGAACGGCTAAATTTTAGGAGCTTGATTTCAGCGAATTCCGACAATGGATAGACCATACGGATTAAGTACATCGCAGCTCAAGAGAAATATCGGAACCTGACACAACTGTAATATTGGCCTAAGCTGCCTGACAGGGAATCAGTCTTATAGTCCTATTGAGCCTTAAGCTCTTCCCTGAGCATCAACAACTTTGTTGTGGATTCAGGGGCTACCATCTATCAGAGGAAACCCAAATGAACCCTATCAAAACCTTGTTCGTCATCGCTGCTCTGACCGTATCTTCTTTTGCTATGGCTGAAGGCGGAGGTGACCGCACTTTCGAACGTATGGAAGCGGCCAGGAGTAACTCGATGGAATCGTACCAAATAGCCCAAACGAAAAATGCCCAGCCTCCTGTCGCGGAAAGCAAAGCCAGGGCGATGGACCACAAAAATTGCTAAATATTTGAGCTACGCTCACAAGCTGACAGAAATGTAATCACTGTGGTGGTTTAAATGTGGCAATTTCTGAGCTCGCTTACCGTTTGAGTTCGTCTTTTGTAACGGTGAGTGAGTCTCATCCAGACAATTCATTTGTTGTTTCGCGCGGCTTCCCTTTTGACTGATTGGACATAACGGCATGCACTCCAAAACCTCTAGGCGGACATTCGTGAAAGGCTTGGCCGCTGGTGGCATTCTCGGCGGCCTTGGCCTTTGGCGCACTCCTGTATGGGCGGTGACAAGTCCTGGTATGCCGAGCGTACTCTCCGGTAACGAATTTGATCTGTTTATTGGTGAAAGCCCTGTAAACATCACAGGCTCGCCTCGCACAGCTATGACCATCAACGGATCATTGCCCGGACCGTTGCTGCGTTGGCGTGAGGGGGAGACCGTCACTCTGCGTGTAAAAAACCGTCTAGACCAAGACACATCAATCCATTGGCACGGGATCATCTTACCCGCCAACATGGACGGTGTGCCTGGCTTGAGCTTCCATGGCATCGCACCCGATGGCATGTACGAATACAAATTCAAGCTTCATCAGAACGGAACCTACTGGTATCACAGCCACTCGGGTTTGCAGGAGCAGGCAGGCGTTTACGGTCCAATCGTCATCGATTCGAAAGAACCTGAACCGTTTCAATACGATCGCGACTACGTGGTGATGTTGACTGACTGGACCGACGAAGATCCCAGTCGCGTTATGGCGAAGCTCAAGAAACAATCGGGCTATTACAACCATCACAAGCGCACCGTCGGAGACTTCATAGACGATGTCAGCAGCAAAGGTTGGTCTTCGACGGTAGCAGATCGAAAGATGTGGGCTGAGATGAACATGAGTCCTACTGACCTCGGCGATGTCAGCGCGGATACCTATACCTATCTCATGAATGGCCAGGCACCCAACGGTAACTGGACTGGTATTTTCAAACCGGGTGAGAAACTCCGTCTGCGCTTTATCAACGGCTCCGCCATGAGCTATTTCGACGTCCGCATTCCTGGGTTGAAGATGACCGTGGTTGCCGCAGACGGTCAACATGTCAAGCCGGTGAGCGTCGACGAGTTTCGTATTGCGGTAGCTGAAACATATGACGTTATTGTGGAGACTGCTACTGATGAGGCTTACACCATCTTCGCTCAGTCTATGGATCGCACAGGTTACGCCAGCGGAACACTTGCAGTGCGTGACGGCCTAAAGGCACCGATACCTGCGATTGACCCACGTCCTATAGTAACTATGGATGACATGGGGATGGGTGGTATGGCTGGTATGGACCATGGCAGCTCGGGTGGAATGAGCGGCGGCGACATGGCCGGCATGGATCACAGCAAGATGGCAGGGATGAACCAAGGTGACATGACCGGGATGACCGGCATGGACAGCGGTGACATGACTAACATGGCTGGCATGGACCACAGCAAGATGGCTGGCATGGACAAAGGCGACATGTCCAACATGGCTGGCATGGACCACAGCAAGATGGCTGGCATGGACAAAGGCGACATGTCCAACATGGCTGGCATGGACCACAGCAAGATGGCAGGAATGGGCAGTGGCGATATGTCAGGGATGGCTGGCATGGGCGGTATGGGTGGAGAAATGCAGACTCATCCAGCCTCTGAAACCAACAATCCCTTGGTTGACATGCAAGCCATGAGTCCAACGCCAAAGCTGAACGATCCTGGCATAGGCTTGCGGAACAATGGTCGTCGAGTGCTCACTTACTCCGACTTGAAAAGCACTTTCCAAGATCCTGACGGCCGCGAGCCAAATCGCACCATCGAGCTTCACCTGACCGGTCACATGGAGAAGTTTTCGTGGTCGTTCAACGGCATCAAATTCTCTGACGCCGAACCGCTGCGCCTGAAGTATGGCGAGCGTCTGCGCATCACCTTGGTGAACGACACCATGATGACCCACCCCATCCACCTTCACGGCATGTGGAGTGACCTCGAGGATGAGAACGGCAAGTTCATGGTGCGCAAGCACACGATTGATATGCCACCTGGTACCAAACGCAGCTATCGAGTCACCGCTGATGCCTTAGGCCGCTGGGCATATCACTGCCACCTGCTTTTCCATATGGAAATGGGCATGTTCCGTGAAGTACGGGTTGATGAGTAAAGGAGACGATCTGTGAGCACATACCTAAATCGTAATTCCCTCGTGGGTTGCCTCTTTGCCGCTGTCCTGCTGAGTGGACTCTCGCCCACGGTGCTGGCAAAGGAAAATGGCAGCGATCATTCAACTACTGTTCCTGCTACAGCAACGGACAAGCCAGCAGCGGCAAACGATTCGAAGCTAGATCACGGGTCAATGGACCATAGCAAGATGAGCCATGAGTCGATGGATCATGACCAAAAAACCAAAAAGGCAGATTGAGATCATGACCAGTAAGTTTTTACGCCCAACGTTGATGGCACTTGCAGTCTCCACCGGTCCTGCATTCTTTTTTATGGCTCAAGCCGCTGAAGAGATGGATCCGTCGATGGCGATGCCATCAAGTGCGGACGCAAAGCCTTCAACTGCACAAAAATCCAAACCAGCCAAAGCGAAAGATGCCGCGATGGATCACTCCAAGATGGACCACGGCTCAATGGGAGCCATGGACCATAGCAAGATGGGGGCGATGGATCACAGCAAGATGAGCATGGATAACGGGCAAATGGACGGTATGGAAAGCATGGATGGAGGGGCGACTACCACAAGCCGAACCCCGATCCCCGTACTTACCGACGCTGACCGGGCCGCCGCTTTTCCAGACGTACCAGGCCATGGTGTGCACGATAAAAAAATTAACTCGTTCATCCTCCTGGATAAATTTGAGTACCAAGACGCTGACAACGGCAGTGCGCTGGCTTGGGATGCAAAAGGGTGGATCGGCGGTGACGTCGACCGCCTCTGGTTGCGTTCGGAAGGTGAACGTACAAATGGCGTAACCGAAAACGCTGAACTTCAGGCTCTGTGGGGACACGCCATCGGTCCATGGTGGGATGTCGTCACCGGCATTCGACAAGACTTCAAACCTGGGTCACCTCAAACCTGGGGAGCGCTCGGTATTCAGGGCATGGCCCTCTATAACTTTGAAGCTGAAGCGACTGCTTATATTGGTGAGAACGGTCAAACCGCTGCTCGATTTGAAGGCGATTACGACATCCTGTTGACCAATCGCCTGATCTTGCAGCCGACCGCCGAAGTAAACTTGTACGGGAAAAATGATCCTCAGCGCGGCATAGGATCTGGATTGGCCAACACCGAACTAGGCCTGCGGTTGCGCTACGAAATTACTCGTCAATTCGCACCCTACATTGGAGTTAGCTGGAATCGCTCATACGGTAAGACGGCTGACCTGGCCAGCGATGAAGGGGAAAAAACAAACGAGGCCCGATTTGTAGCTGGTATTCGGATGTGGTTCTAAGCGATTTGAGCACTAGCCCTACGAATTCTAATGATCGGGGAGTTAGCTCCCCGACTCTAGAGTAGATCCTTCAATGCAACCTTTGCAGCGGCATGAACGCTTGAGTGGAGTTCTATTGCTTCGTAGAACATCTCGCCGTCTCCAAGGGAAAAGGAAATATTCATGACAGGTAGCTTCCGACTTTCAAGTCGATCTCTGCGTATCGCAACATTCGCCGCGCTGTTCATTGGCTCAACGGCTCAAGCGGCGCAGGCCCTCACCATCGATGTGCATCGTGATGCAAACTGCGGATGTTGCAAAAAATGGATTCAGCATCTTGAGGCCAATGGCTTCACCGTCATCGATCATGAAGAAACCAACATGAGTGCTCTCAAACAAGATCTGGGTGTCGCTCCACGACTCTCGTCTTGTCACACCGCGATGATCAACGGGAAGTTTGTTGAAGGCCACGTGCCAGCTGAGCAAATAATTGCGATGAGTAAACGCGACGACCTTCTCGGGATCGCTGCTCCTGGCATGCCACCTGGTTCTCCAGGAATGGAAGTCGACGGAGTGCATGAGGCCTACCAGATAATCGGCCTGACCAAAGCTGGCACAGATCAGGTCATTGCTGAGTACCCTCAAAACTAATCCCACCCCATCCCTCCCGTCACAGCATGGTCAGCGTTCATGACCATGCAGCGGGACATGCTCCTTCGATTTCATTCTCAAGCCATGGCTAAAGACGATCAACAGCCGTCGTAAAGGCATGCTTGTGCCTAATCAGATAACCCCGAACCGCAGTCCTCAATAAGAATTTGAGATGATCCCATCCTCCGCATGCTGACAAGCACTGCGCAGTTGATCGCGATAGTGTTAAGTTCGGAGATGGCGTTGCACCCTCAGCGTACCTTCCCGAATCAGGACATCTGTCTCGGCTGAAACAGTAGAAAACGTAAATGACGGTGGCTTAAGAGTTCTTTTTTTGAAGGCTCTTCAGACGTAGGGTCGCGCGTTGTACAGCGGCCATTTTTTCTGGACGCTTCATTCGTTTCCATTTTCTGATGTCTTCCTTGGTGCGACCGCAGCTAACGCACAGTTCGCTGTTCAGCTGGCAAACAGAAATACAGGGATTTTCGATGTCCTTTGCCATTGTTCAATTCCTCGTCGAACTTATGCGTGCTGCGGGTTCATAGCTAAGCCAGAACGATCTGATCAGGTGCGTCAGCGCCCAACTTCGTGCGGTACTCAACTGTCAGATGAGTGATCTCATGAACCGTCGCAAGCCGTTCTCGTATGTTTTCTGCATTGACTGCTGGGCTGCCCAGAACACTCACAATCGCGGCGCGGGCTTGCGGCCCAACCTGCCAGACATGAAGATCAATGATCGAAGCATCTCCCGGTCGCTCAACCAGTTCACGAATCTCTTCAGCGACATGATCATCTGTCTGGTCGAGCAATACACCCGAAGTCACCCGCATCAACGACCAAGCCCAGCGTGCAATCACAACGGCACCCACAATCCCCATTGCAGGGTCGAGCCATACCCAACCAAGGTACCGACCAGCAAGAAGGGCTGCGATGGCCAGAACCGAAGTCAGTGCATCTGCAATGACGTGAACGTATGCAGAGCGCAAATTATTGTCGTGACCATGCGCATGGTGAGACTCATCGTGGCCGTGGTCATGCCCATGGTGATGATCATGACCGCCAGACAGCAAAAGCGCGCTCACCACATTCACTGCTAGTCCGACAATTGCGATTAGAGTCGCTGTCCCGAATTGCACTTGAGTCGGTTGAAAGAGACGAAACAGCGACTCTCCAGCAATTCCCAAGGAAACCAGTCCCAAAATCAGAGCAGAAGCGAAGCCACCCAAGTCTCCTACCTTGCCAGTTCCAAAACTGTAGCGAGCACTTGAGGCATGTCTTTTCGCGTACGCGTAAGCAGCTGCGGCTATGCCCAGCGCTCCTGCATGCGTTGCCATGTGAAAACCATCGGCAAGCAACGCCATTGAGCCAGTGAGATAACCTGCGGTGATTTCAGCAACCATCATTACGACGGTCAGGGCCACCACCCACAAGGTTCGCTTGGCGTTTTCTTCATGTGATTTCCCAAGGAACATATGGTCGTGTGAATAGTCGGTGCTCATCGAGGCAGATCCTATTTGGAATAGCGGCGAATGGCTTCGAGCAGCTCGTCGACACCTTTCGCTCTTTCGTCGTTGCTGAGTGTCGGATTCGCGACGTGTTCACGAGCGTGGTCTTCGATAATTTCATCCATCAGCCCATTGATAGCGCCACGGGCAGAAGCGACCAAAAGCAAGGTTTTCGAGCAGTCATCATCAGAGTCGAGTGCTCGCTCAATCGCCTGGATTTGCCCAGCGATTCGCTTTACGCGCTTAAGAAGATCGTCTTTGCTTGATCTGACATGACCCATACCATACCCCCCCTACCTATATTGAGAGTATGATCACACGTTCCAATTAGCCATACAACCCCAGGGATGCTCGCCGCCGCGTTGCAAACGCCTGGATATACCAACAGTTTTTTCAATCCAAAAAAAGGCGCCACTAGGGCGCCTAAGCCGTCTCCAAACCAAAGGAGAAACAAAGAGACGGGGTGTATCGGGGATACCGGACAGTTAATGCCGATGGCTAATGCCCGTTAGAGGAGTTGCAGTGGATATTCAACAATCAGTCGGACCTCGTCCAAATCAGATTCGAAATCGGTAGCTCGTGTTGTTGCTTGGCGAACACGTAAAGACATGTCCTTCAGTGAGCCGGACTGGATGACGTATTTGGCCTCTATGTCTCGCTCCCAACGCTTTTGGTCCTGCAATGGGGCACCGTCCGCTCCGCGACGCATGTACACGCTGTTCGCGTTGGAATAGTCCGCATCCCAACCCTTAGCGTAGCGGGTCATGAAGCTGAGACCGGGGATGCCGAAAGCCTGCATATCTAGATCGTAGCGCAGCTGCAAGGATTGCTCTTTCGGTGAGTTGAAATCGCTGTACTGAATGGAGTTATCCAAGAAAATCGAGTCTGATTGGCGTAGGTAGTCAAAGTCGTCGTTACCATTATTGCGCTGATACCCAACGGTCACGGTATGCGCTCCGAATTTGACCCCGGTCTTGCCGCTCCAGATGTTGTTATCGAAGCTTCCCAGAAGTTTTTTACCCTCATCAACCGCTCGGTAGTAATTAAAGCCACCGATTAGCGATACGCTGTCTGAGAGCGGATAGTTCAATGTGGTGCCTGCGTAATACTGGTTCCACACATCCTTGAATTGGCTGGTGTAAAGACTCACACCTACGTGCTCATTGACCGTGTAATCGCCCCCTAGATAAGCGATCCACGGAGCATCTACTGCACCGGCGTAGAAAGTCGAAAAGCCGTCACGCATGCCACTGGAATTGGGTTGGCTCATCGCATGCAGCCGACCCCCTTGAAGGGTCAGGTCTTTGATGCTGGTATTGGTGAACGTTGCGCCACGAAAACTCTCAGGGAGGAGTCGGGAATCCCCATAGGCCACGACAGGTGTCGATGGAAATACGTCCCCTACCTTGACGACTGTATCCAGGAAGCGCACTTTTGCGGCCCCGCCTACTTTTGAGTAGGAGTCTTCAGGTTGGCCTTTGCTATTGTGCGGCAAGACATCGACTGAGCTACGGGCTCCCGAGCGACCATCACCTGAATCGAGCTTGAGGCCTTCCATTGCAAACGCATCAATGCCGAAGCCTACCGTACCTTGAGTAAAGCCCGATTCGAATCGGCCAATGATGCCATGAGCCCATTCGGCTGAGTAACCATTGCCCGTGGGGCTTGACTGGCCCTTTCGATAATCACGATTGAGATAGAGATTCCGATTCAGAATACTAAAGGTGCTCCCCTCAATGAACCCTTCAGGTTTTTGCTCCACAGCTACTGCAACTTGCCCCATGCTCATGCCAAGGGCAATGAGAGAAAGACCATAAATGCTTTTATTGTTCATTTAACACTCCAGGCTTTAGCTTGGCAGAGTTTCTTTATGAAATATTTTTTATAATTATAAAAAGCCACCAGCACGTGAGGATTTCTCCTACGTGCCGGCAGACATAATTTCATACAATAGATAACTCCAGCGTGACCTGAAAATTACTTCTATGTCAGCGAACAGTAAGCAGGCTCAAAACATACCGAACAAACTGGCGCAGCTAGGGCCAACGCTAACTAGCTTCCGTGAGGGCAGTTAGTACCCATAACCTTGTATTCCAGGGTGTTGAGCTTGCCCGCCGAGTCTTCATAGGTCATGCGCGAAGGAGCTACGCCACAGGTTTTATTGGCTTGAGTGGTACTGATTACCTTCTGGACATCGAGGTTCATTCCATATTCATAATGAACAACTTCAGGTGTCGTCTTTCCATTTTCTAAGGCGTACTGTTCCATCGCCTTCTGGTTCTCTTGCATCATTCGACCATAAACACGGTCACCACCTCCTTCAGCCATGGCCAAAGAAGACAAGGTCAAGATGGAAACGGCAAAAAAAGCTTTTAGTGATTTCATGATTTTCTCCTAGTGTTCACTTACTTCTGACTAGAGGATAACCAGTGATGCCTTTCAGAAAGCTGCCGCGAATATTACATATGCGTAAGGTGTCCCTCAGCACTGGTGAGCTCGACTATTAGAATTTTAACTTGTTGGCGAAGTAGGCTGAATATGTCAGATAAGCATTAAAGATCAACTCGAGTTTCTCACGAAATACCCAAGCTTTTTTTATTAAAGATACATCTCATCTATATTATGGACAGCTGCTTGGACTGCTCCATATGGATGAGTGGTTTGAGCGCAGTAAGATGAGACGAGGAACGTGTTACAAAAGCCTTATAGGCTGAGAATATTAGGGGCTACGTTGAGTACCGAAAACACCATCGCTAGGATAGCCTTTAACAGCCATAAGAAATCGTCCCAGTATTTTATCGCGGCTAGCAGCAAAGCACCGACGATTGGAAGCAGGGACAACCCCTTCAGCAACCGAAAGGTCCTGGTGAGGGTTCGGCCTTGCTTGTCGACTTGATCGATGGTGATCCTGAGCAGCCCCTGAAGTTTCGGGGGATATGTTTTTATCTTGTCCTTGAAATCATCGAAAATGACATTGAAGCTGTGCAGCAGGCGCTCCGTTTGCAGCATTTGATTGTGGAGGATCGCAAGTAGAACCACAGAAACAACTGCCAGCCCAAGGACAAGGATAAAACCTTCGAATTTTGAGGTTGTTTTCTCCAACACGACCAAACCCGCTAGCGATATCGGCAGGGCGAGCATCTTGCCGGCGATGTCGCCCAGCACCCCGCTAAGCTTGGTGCCATAGTCGATTTCAGCTTGGGCCACCTCGCGCCGGGCCCGCTCAAACGAGAAGCTATAGACGTAGGTTTGCAGATTCGCGCGGTATGTGGCGAGGACCTCCCGCCACTCCCGCACGATCACCAAGAACAGATTGGGCTCGCTCTCAAACTTCTCGATGACGCTAGCCACCGCCATCCGAATCATTAATTTTCGTTCGGAGAGGTGTGCCTTATTTTCGTTTTTTCGATTGAGTATTTCTTCCAACAAGCTCAGGTGATTGAGCTCATAGTCAAGAACCTTGATGTCAACCTGGGTAGGTAACAGAAAAGTTCTCGGAGGCTTAGCCCCATCGGGAGGCAAGGCAAAGAACAGATTAAAACCATCTTGGCTGCTGTCTTTGTCGACACCGATCGCTAGCAGTGCAAGCAGCTCGATCAGCCGGCAGACGCGCCTGAGCGCCTTAATCGTCGGAGGCTCGATGTCATCACTATCTGCCCAACAGAGCTCAACAATGTATACGTTGCTCGGGAATTGCCCCTTGCCCAATGAGCCATTGCGAGCGACAAACTCGCCTAAGTTCGCGTAGAACCGGCCAGACTCGTTCGATGGCAAGCGAAACTCAATATCGAGAGAGTCTGCTTCTTCAGAGCAATGCTCGAACTTGCCATAGGCTGCGGGCAGGCCATCGCACATTCGCAACGCACCGATAATGTCGGGCGTTGGCATCCCCTCATAGCGGATGACTCCGTCCTCAATGGTGGGCGCTCCAATGGCGCGGTAGAGAGCTACCACATTAGAAAACATTCTTAGCCGACCCTGGCCAGCAGTTCTTTCTCGATCACACCAACCAGTTCGGCAGTCAGATTGGACAGTGTCAACTTTTTCCGTCCCTCATCATAATAAACGTCTGCGGCCGGATCCTTACCTAACGCTCCACGCTCGAATTGCAACGACCAGTTAGCCGCGTCCCCCTTGATACGGGTCTTCTCTTTCAGCGATTTCGCATTGACCGTAAAGTCGTCTGGCACCTTATGTTTCTCGCTATTCAAATAGTCTTTCAGCCCAACAATTTCATCCACTAAGTCAGCGGGTACGTGTGCGACAGCGACGTGGCAGATAGCGTCCAAGCGCGCAGATTTGCCTGCGGCCAACTGCTCCTCCAGATACTTGATCACCGCCTCTTTGGCCTTGTAACCAAAGCCTTTTAACGTTTTGTTGTCGCGAAAAAACCGTGCAACGTTATCAATGGCATTTTTGGTAGCGCGTCCGGAAGCTACTCCTTTCGCGCATCCCAGTGCAGAGATGAAATAATCGGATGCCTGACTATCACGGCCCCGGCTGATGAAGCACAGGTAGGTTGAATCCACTTCATCCTCCGCGTCATCTTCATTCTGCTCAGGCGCAGCAGCGGCCGCAGCAGCCATAGCCTTTATGGCCACGAAGCTCGCTAAATTGATCCTGGCGGCCTGCTGAACCTTGTTGAGATCGACCTCTTGAATTTCCTTGGGCACATAGTTCTCGTCCAGCTGTATACCGCCGCGTTCCTTCATGCTGGCGACCAGGAAAAAGTCGGTTGCACCTGCGGTGTACTGAGCGCAAAGGATGTGTCCACCGGTCGATAAGACTTGATTACCGGCTTGCTCCACCAACTGGTCCATTGCCAAGTGGGTCAAGTCGATAAATCGCGCTTCATCATCTTGTACTTCTACGAACGCGGTGAAGCGCTCTGGAAACGGTCCCTGACGGTCATCATCGGCAAACTGGCCGTAGACCACGCTGTTGCCTTCTTTGCCGATGAGGCCGTGGATACCATTGACCAGAAAATGCAACGCGGGATTTTCAGTATCGAGCGCCACATCCTTCTTGACCACCTCGGAGATAAAACTGGTCTTGGCCAGCTTCTTGAAGCTGTGAATAATGGCAGTTTTCAGCGTAATCATAGGTCGAATTCCGTTCCGATAGTATCAATATGGAATCACTGAAAATAGCACCTTACCCAGCAAACTTCAGGGCTTATCTCGATATCAGATATCACCGAAGGGCTCCAATACCTACCGATCAGTAAGGCTGCACGAACCCAATAACTGTATATGTATACAGTATCATAATCTATGCCATTCATCAGCACGAGGAGCGGAGGGTTGAAGCGCGGATTGGCCGCCGCCAATAACCACGACATCAAATTTCGGATTATGACTCACCACCATCCCCCCCTACGTTTGCTGCGTATCGCTTACGTGGGATCAGACTTTACGGCCCAGATCATCAATTTTCACAACGACCTGTCCGTCCTCTTTGACGAAACTGCCGCGCTGCTCTTGTGGAAGCAGGTCGAGGACAGCCTCAGACGGACGACACAGGCGTGCCCCCAAGGGGGTCACGACGATGGGACGATTGATCAGGATGGGATGAGCCATCATGGCGTCAATGAGCTGGTCATCGGCAAGTGACGGATCGCCCAACCCAAGCTCTTCGTACGGCGTGCCTTTGATACGGAGGAGCGCCCGCACCTCTATACCCATATCCTTGATCAACCTGATTAGCGTTGGCCGATCAGGTGGGGTTTTCAGGTACTCAATTACCGTTGGCTCTTCACCGCTGTTGCGGATCAATGCCAAGGTATTGCGGGAAGTGCCACATTCCGGGTTGTGATAAATCGTGATCTGATTCATATCTGATGTCTCGCTGTTGAGAGGCTCAAATGGATCGCTGGTTGACGCGTTCGGATAGCTCCCCAGCGGACTCTTTACGCTCGGAGTAACGATCAACCAGGTAATCTTGGCGATCACGCAACAACAGCGTGAACTTCATCAGTTCTTCCATCACGTCGACCAGACGGTCGTAGTACGAGGACGGCTTCATCCGGCCCGTCTCATCGAATTCGGTGAAGGCCTTAGCTACTGAGGATTGGTTTGGGATGGTGAACATGCGCATCCAACGCCCCAGTACCCGCAGCTGATTAACTACGTTGAAGGACTGCGAGCCGCCGCAGACTTGCATCACCGCAAGGGTCTTTCCTTGCGTAGGTCGTACAGCACCTATCGCCAGCGGAACCCAGTCAATCTGAGCCTTGAAAACCGCACTCATGGAGCCGTGTCGCTCAGGAGAGCACCACATCTGGCCTTCCGACCATTGCATCAGTTTGCGCAGCTCCGCGACTTTGGGGTGGGTGTCGGGTGCATCATCCGGCAGCGGAAGGCCCGACGGATCGAATATCTTTGTTTCAGCGCCAAACTGCTCCAGAAGTCGAGCGGCCTCCTGGGTCACCAACCGGCTGAAGGATCGCTCTCGTGTCGACCCATACAGAAGAAGGATTCGAGGTTTATGGAGTGAGGACGTGCGAGGCGCCAGTTGCTCCAGGGTTGGAATGTCAAGCAGCTCGGCTTGGACATTCGGCAGCGTATCTTGCATACAAACTCCTAGGGATGCGCCAAGTAGGCACAACTTCCATTGCTCTTCAAAGCGAACCGATACGGTTCAGTTCAGCTTTGAGCTGATCAGGGCTCATGGTTTTCAACGGCAGCGCAAGAAACGCGCTCACGCGTTCGCGAATTTTGGCGAGAGTGGCGTCAAACGCTTTTGTGATCTCGATCTCCGACCCAGTGGCTTCCGACGGATCGGCCAAACCCCAATGGGCCTTCAAGGCTGGCCCGAAAAAGATGGGGCACGCTTCACCCGCTGCCCGGTCACATACGGTTACCACGATGTCTGGTGGAGAGCCTTCAAAAATATCCGAAGCTTTGCTGCTCAAGCCTGCCGTGGAAATGCCCGCAGCCTCCAGCGTTTGCAATGCCCTTTGGTTCACTCGACCGCTGGGAAAGCTTCCTGAGCTGACCGCCTCCACGCCCTCTGACGCCAGGTGGTTGAAAAGTGCCTCGGAGAGGATGCTACGGCAGCTGTTGTGGGTACACATGAACAAGACTTTCATCAGTAGATTCCTTGATTCAGAAGCTGAGGCGCAATGCCAGGGCGCAGAGGGTGGCGATAAGGATGGGCAAGGTCAGCACGATCCCGGTCTTGAAGTAGTAACCCCAGCTGATCGTGATGTCCTTTTTGGCCAGCACGTGCAGCCACAAGAGCGTGGCCAGGCTACCGATGGGAGTGATTTTCGGCCCCAGGTCGCAGCCAATGATGTTGGCGTACACCATTGCTTGAAGAACGACGCCATCGACTTCGGCAGCATGAATGGACAAGGCACCGATCAGGACAGTGGGCATGTTGTTCATGATTGAAGACAGAAAGGCTGTGAGCAGCCCCGTACCCAAGGACGCGCCCCAGACACCGTAGCCGGCAAATACATTCAGGATCTGGGCGATGTGGTTGGTCAAACCGGCGTTCTTGAGGCCGTAGACGACCAGATACATGCCCAGGGAAAAGATCACCACCTGCCATGGCGCGCCCTTGAGCACCTTGCCGGTGTCGATGGCGTGTCCACGGGCCGCGATGACGTAAAGAATGAATGCGCAGGCAGCCGCAATGGCACTGATCGGCACGCCCAGAGGCTCGACGACAAAGAAACCGACCAGCAGCAGAGCTAGAACCCACCAGCCTGCTATGAAAGTCGGACGATCACGTATCGCCTCTTTAGGATGATGCAACTGAGCAAGTTCGTAAGTCTTGGGCAATTCCTTGCGGAAGAACCACATCAGCATCACCAGCGTAGCCGCAACGCTGACCAGATTCACCGGCACCATGACGGATGCGTATTCGCTGAACCCAATCTTGAAATAATCCGCAGAGACAATGTTGACCAGATTCGAAACTACCAGAGGCAAACTCGCGGTATCAGCGATAAAACCGGCCGCCATGACGAATGCGAGGGTGGCAGCGGGCGAAAAGCGCAATGCAAATAGCATTGCGATCACGATGGGCGTGAGAATCAATGCCGCACCATCATTAGCAAATAATGCTGATACCGCAGCACCCAGTAGGATGATGAAAGCAAATAGCTTACGAGTGCTGCCTCCGCCCCAGCGTGCGACATGCAATGCTGCCCATTCGAAAAAGCCGGCTTCATCGAGCAGAAGACTGATGATAATCACCGCGATGAACGTTGCAGTGGCATTCCAAACGATGTGCCACACCTCGGGGATATCCGCAAGAGTGACCACTCCAGTCAAGAGCGCGAGTACAGCGCCAAAGGTTGCACTCCAGCCAACACCCAGCCCTTTGGGCTGCCAGATCACCAGGACGATGGTGGCAATAAAGATCAGTACGGCAATCAACATTTCAATCACTCGATTTGGAAGCAGATCAGCCACATACGAGCTGGTTGATAGGACGAGCATTCATGTCGCTTAGTCGTTTGGCTTCGGTATCTAGCCAATCCTGATTCGCATCCACGACGTCCTTCAGAATTGCACTCACCCAACTAGGAAGGCCGGGATTCAGGCGGTAGTAAACCCACTGGCCTTGACGACGATCCATCAGCAGTCCCGCTGAACGAAGCAGCGCCAAGTGGCGAGAAATCTTGGGCTGGCTCTGGTCGAGCGCAGCGGTAAGCTCGCATACGCACAGCTCTCCTTCGCTCACGATGAGCAGTGTGATTTTGGTTCGAGTGTCATCTGCCAAGCACTTGAATAGTGCCGTGGGATTCATAGGCTCTGTCATAGATCCTCCAAGTGTTTTGTCTTGACCAAGACGAAGAGCTTAATGCGCTCATGGATGTCATGAAGTGTGTGGCGAAACGCGTCGGGATGATCGCTGGTGACCGGATCTGCGAAATCCCAAGTGATGACTTCGCCAGCGGCGGGCATCCATGCACATTCCCGTGCGGACTTGTCACACAGCGTGATGACGTAATCGAATTTTTCGTCGCGAAGCTCATCAATGGATTTGCTATGCAGTCCGGATGCATCTACGTCGACATTGGCCAGAGCAGCGACAGTACGCGGGTCGACGCTGGTTGGCTCCAAGCCCGCACTGTAAGCGGCAAAACGCGGATCTGTGTGCCGAAGCAATGCTTCTGCTAAATGGGAGCGGGCAGAGTTGGCAACGCAGATGAAAAGCACTTTGATTGGGGCAGACATGGCAATCTCGACACATACGTTGAATCGAATATATGATTTATCGCATATTCGGTAAAGCGTATATTTTTGCGTCGCCGGTCACCAGCGTGTAAGGGCAGCGCTCGTCAGATAGTCGGACGACTTTTCGTCGGAAGACGAGCTGATCACAACGCAAATCAGCTGTAACCAGTACAGCAAGTTCAACAGCAGCATTGGGCCGAATTTTTCCAACACTAAGAGGTGCCAGGATTGGGCCACAAAGCTCACTTGCTGAATTCTTTTTTGGCTGTTGGGCACAACATGCTAGTGCGACAGATTTCCTGTCATCAGCCAGCGGAGGCTTGTTGACGATCTGCATCCCCCAGATTATTGTTGCGGCTAACAACGAATTTGTGACGATTATGCCGAAGCGGAAAAAAGACCAGTTGTCCCAGGATGCCGAGGATCTGTACGAGGCGTTGAATCAGCTCGTCCGTGTCTACCAGTTTCGAGATAGAGATCGGATTTGCTGCTACGACGTTTCAGTCACCCAGTGCTACGCGGTCGAAACGCTGGTCAAGAAAGGAGCCATGCGGCTTCAGGTCTTGGCTGAAAAGATGTTTTTAGACAAAAGCACGGCAAGCCGCGTAATCGATGCGCTCGAACGCAAGGGGTATGTGTCACGCGCTGAGGATAACGAAGACCGCCGTGCCGTGAAGATCCAGGCCACGGACGCGGGCAGGGAACTCTACGAAAAAATCAGGGGCGATCTCATTGCCGAAGAGATAACAATGATCGAGAACCTTTCAGCCGAAGCCAGGCAAGGAGCATTAACCTTGCTCAGGCAGATTACACGAGCTACCGAAAAACGCTGCAGCCTCACAAATGAGCGTGGCTCAGATCCAACGCAAGCCTATTGAATCTCCATTTTTTGATTCAAATGTTGTTACTACCAACATAATGGAACCCGATCATGCGTATCCGTCCTGCTGAGCCAGTTGATGCAACCTCGATAGCCACTATTTATAACCAAGGGATTGCGGAACGAAGTTCCACGTTCGAGACCACTCCGCGTAACCCTGATGACATGCTAGAGCGACTTGAGGCTCATGATCGTTATCCCGTTCTGGTGATGCTTGATGAGCACGATAAGGTCATCGGATGGGCGAGCCTTAGTGACTACCGCAATCGCGCGTGCTATGACGGCATCGCTGACTTTTCGATTTACATGAGCCGTGAGGTGCGAGGCCAGGGGCTGGGTAAGAATCTCCTTCAGGCGCTGCTTAAAGAGGCAGAAGCTCGTGGATTTTGGAAAGTCCTTTCTCGCGTGTTCACATCTAACCGCGCCAGTCTCGCCCTGTGCGAAGCTTGCGGATTCCGCCAAGTCGGGGTTTACGAGAAACATGCATGCCTTGACGGTCGTTGGATCGACTGCGCAATTGTCGAGCGACTCATTCCTACGAATCAAATGCCGTGGCTAACACCAATGGCTGCAACCAAGACTGAATCAAATGGATTAAGCGGCTGTTAGGGTTCTCTATCACACTTAAAATCTTGTCAGTCAGGCTACGTACAGCGAAACAATCAATCACGGCCTAACTGGTCAAGTCGAATGCAAATAGGTGGTCAAGCCTATGTAATTACGCAGCCCACTGGAGTGGATTGCGCTAGCGACGTAATTCCCCTGCTCATGCTTGAATCGACGTTGAGATAGATACCGATGTCTGCGGACATTGAATACGCGAAATCGACGTATGCGGCATAAATCCCGTATATGCGTAAACCGCTGCTATCGGTGCACATCCAATGCCCGATCAATACGCAATAGGCGTCGGTATTAACAATGACATCCAACGCCCAGCAATAAGCCACAGAAATCACCGGATCCAGAGCAACTGCGCCACGCCATAAAAATATCTACTGGGGCTTTGAATTGGACGCGATCATCTCCATGTATGCATTGCCACCCATGGGAATATCATAACCTGGTGGCCCTTCCCATTGCCGCGAGACGCCGGTATTTCTAAGCATAACCTCAACCTTAATGCCGTCCTTAACCATGCTGTCTAAATTCCACTCGAAGTGATTTATGAGAGCCTGGCAGGCCACATGAGGTACTGTTGTCAATAATCTCAAGCTGGAGTTGTTTGGCGGTAACTTAAGCCTCGCGATCTCCGACATCGTCCATATAAATCTCCGCAACCTAAAATGCCAAAGAGACTCAAATTGAAGTTCAAGTTGAGCTGACAACAACGGGAAAGACTTACGAGTCGCACGCTGCCTACTTACTTTTCGCGGCAAAAGTGCAAGCATGTTACTGATATTTACTCGCACCTGTTTTTGGGTGATGCGGTACAAGTTCTCAACGCCCTCTATAAGAATAGTTGCGTATTTTTCGTCCTCATCGTTCACCGCCGGCTCGGCACTACTCTTCTGCATTACGTTCCCTGTAATTTTACTCAACAACCAGTCCTTATCGTTTTCGTTGAGCCAACGGGTTACTTGATAAGCACTTACCCAAAGATAGTCCATACCAATGCCTGGCTTCACTTCAAGTAGCATTGAGATTTTTTCTCGATAAGCCTTTTTCTTATGTTCTGGCAAAGTTTTCTCTTTAAGACGGACCGTCGGGTTTGCCGAGCTAGCAAGTAGAGACTCTTCTGCCAAGCATTTCTCAAACTTTTCTGCACATCCAAAAAGATGGAGAGATATTAAAAGATGCCTTGCCAACGGCATATCAATTTGACCTCTTGTTGTCGATAGCCTAATCCATTGACTTCGAATTCCAGCTGCGTATGCCAAATCAATTTTTGAAATAATTTTATCGCTGAACTTATCACGAATACTGCTAAATAATTTAGCTGTGCCAATTAGGTTCCCATGAACAAACCCTTGCTTCTTTGCTTGACGCCGATAACAAGCAGCCAAAACCGTATAATCTATCGATGGCAGATTGCGTTGCAGAATATCATTTACAAAAACTGCAAACTCGCGCTCTTCATTTGAGGCGAGTGAGCGGTTCGCAGGTTTAACAGCGTTCCACCCGCAAGCACAATCATCGGTCAACCCCGGTAACAATCGGTTTTTACGATAAAAAGGATGAGAGCAATTAGGGCAAGATTGAAGAAGTTCTTCACCATGTCGCCAGCACGCTGTAACGCCCGGTACATGATGAGCTCGGTGCCAATATGCGTAGCCACACTCTATGAGGTCGGCCTGCACACAGGCCAAGCAAATTTTAGCTCTGCTATTCCTCGTACCTTCTCTCCTAGGCACTCGAGCGACATCAGATAAAACCTTGTCAAACTCCTTAGAGGGTTCTTTTGATAATCCTATAAAAGGTTTGTAGGCTGGGAACGTAGTGTTAATCTCAAGCAACTCAGCCAAGTTGCTTTCTTTAACTCCCGGCAATCGAGAAGCAAGGTTTTCTAATTGCTTCGGTATGATAGATAGCTGAAATGGCGCAACGCCAAAAAGATCACGAAAGGTTTCTGCCTCGGTTTTGTTTCCGGACAAAAAATGGTATCTCGTAATACGAGATAATAGTGTCTCGTCTGGCATAGACATTGGGAAAAACAGAATACTGGACATGAGTAGCCGACTTTCTAACGTGGGTTCTGGTAGGACGCGAGTCCTGTGGATGGTGTTCTTTTATCACATATCACCGTGTACCCGGGTAAGGATTTTTAAAAATGAACGCCATACAGTAGCGAACAGCCAGCAATTATTTTATTAGAAAACAGCAGTTTTTACGCCAGAGTCAAAATACAATACACCACACATATAAATACTTTCACTGCACGCCTCGTCAAAATTCACACATCGAATCCACGCACAGCTCATATATATAGAGGCTTGTGCCGACGGCGTTACAGAGCAATATTCATACGCGGATCAGGGTGCATTCACTCATATTTGGAGTTTTCTGAGACACGCTGTTCGATACAGCGCTGATTGAGTGATTGGCTTGCCGTCAAGTTTTAGCTTCCGCTCGGCCCAGCTCAGGCGCCGCCGATGAAATGCATCAAGGGTTTCGCATTCGGCTGCCAGTGCAGCCGCACAGTGCGGCAGCTTGTTGAGCTGCTTTTCAAACCTAGATAACACATGAAGCTCTCTGCCTATTTTTGTCCGTGAGATGCGGACAGGTTTACCTGGAAGCGCTCGTAACATTTCAGCGCATTGAACCACTTCGTTGGCAAGGTCGAGGTCTTTGAATCTTTCTGCCTGCTGTCCGCGCGGTCTGTGGGCTTTACCTGGCTCTTGTGTCAGCTCGGACAGCCATTGCCGATCGTTTCGATGAAGCCACACATAATCTCGACACTCATGAGCTAGGCGAGCTCTGTATTCCCCGTCAAATCGGTTCCTCCTATCAACCAGAAGTTTCGAAAGCCTCGCCTCTTTCCATAGGTCAGGTCCATTCGAAATCGCGCGTATCATTCGATAGACGCATGTAACCGAGCTCCTTGTTTCTGACGCTATGGTTTTAGCGTTAGCCCCCGAGAGCGCCAGCGTCCAGATCGTTTCAGATGCCTCACTCATATACTCATTGGTGCTTGAGCGATTGGTTGGAGATCTGTTGGCAGCTCGTCCACAGGGAGTTTCGGTATTGGCAGTTCGACTAAGCGACTCGGTAATAGGACCGTTTGGCCGCAGTATCCTTTCCATGTCGACCTTGAGCGCACAGGCCAGCAGGATGAATTTCAGTGGATGATGGGTGCCCCTCGGCTTACGTAAAAGCTTCACAATCCAGGCCGCCGGTATATCCGCAGACGACTTGCTCAGTATCGAGTACTCCCCTGAGGAGGGGAGCCCCTCAAAGAATGCAGACATGTGTCGCGCCAAAATGCCTAAGTGCAGCCGACCAGTATCGGAAGCCATTTTCAAGGCAATAGCGCTATCCAGAAACACCGAGCGAATCGCATCAGGACATAATGGCGGAACATCGGTCTCAAGCACCTGCATCGAACGCTGCGCTATTTCGTGCAGAGCACTTTGTAGATTTTGAGGGATCTCTAGCGAAATGGAGTGAGACTGAACGTCCTCATCGTCCGGTAAATGCATTCTTCGAGAGTTTCTGCTCAACCAGCGGTAATCAAGGAGCCTCAACGGAGTTCCATGGTGGGGACAGATCAAAACGCCTGGAAGCTGATGCACACGGTGCCAGTACGCTGCTCCCACACAGGCCATGTCCTGTTCGACACAGTCGAAGCAAAATCGCACTCTCGAAGCAAACTGGAGTCGGCTCGCGATTAACCCCAACCTTAGCATCAACCCCTTGCCGTTTCCCGCCATCAAGATATTGGCGTCGCCCACCTGTTGCGGGGTCAAAAAAGGTTCGTAGTAGGGCAGTTGCGTATGGCGCTTTATAACAGCGGCTAGCGATAAGCCTGTATCACACGGCAGCGCCTCGACAAGCTCAGCTAGTCGACATGGAAAAGCAACGTTCTGCGAAAAGCATTTCGCGGACTGCGCTCCATCGAAAACTGCTGCGCAACTACGTACGCCACAGAGCCGGGCGTATCTTGAGAGAACGCTGTGAAGCGTCTCATCGTGGAAAACGGCCGGAAAGAAATGGAATTTGAGCCCCATTTCGTCACCCTTAATTCACCCCTTCCGATACAACGGAGAAAACTCAAAGAGATCACTGCTTATCCAACCGGCGCTCTTCAACGCCTCAATGGAGTCTTCACTTTCACTTAGCGCCTGTGCCTCTGAGGTCTCAACCGCCACCGCCGCAGGTGACTGCGATTTGACTTGGTTAACGGCCGCCACATTAGGTTTGGTAGCATTATTGTCGCTGCGACTGATGACACTGCGCAGCAATGCCAGTCGCTCCGGCCGAGCCACACCATCGAACGCCATCATGTCGCTTAGTTGGTCTTCAATCGGAAGCAAATCATCGAACTGCCGCATCCGTTTCGGATCTCGGCTTCGCAGAGCGGACAAAGCTGGCTTCAATATCTGCATCTTGGTGTTGCTCACCAACGCAATTGTCTCGGCGGTAACGCATTCCGAACCACTCTGGATCGCGTACCTTTGACTGAGCACCAAAAGCTTCACCAAAAAGTCGGTGACCCCTTGTGTATGCTCATACAGCGCATCAAACACATCCTCTGTCAGTTCGACCGGCTGCTGGTACCACTGATAGCTCCAGAGGTTTTCAACAAGCATGCGCCACTCGTCATCGTCCTTCTCAAAACGTTTAAATTCGAGTACCCCGACGCCGCAGCAACGCCTTGCGTTGCGCATGACGTCCGAAAATAGGCTGATCATCGAATTTGTCCCGATGAACACCACGGGAATGCCGATGTTGTTCACTAGATGGAGGAAGAAATTGAGCATGTTGTCCTTGCCCCCAGTTTTTGCAAGGTGCAGGTTCTGAAGTTCGTCGATCAGCAAAGCTCCGATGAAAAATGTACTCGCAACCTGTTCCATTTGTTGCAACGAGTCATTGATGTTCCGAGCCCTATACCGCTTGTAGTAATCCTCATCACCTAAAGCTCGCCCGACCGCATAGAAAAATTGCTGACAGAAGCCTGCCAGCGAACCATCTCGGGGGCAGTCAAGCTTGAGCCAGGTGATCTGGGTATGAACGAACTGCTTTCCTTCATAACGCTCGTGGCGAATCGTTTGAGGGTAGAGACTCAAAATGGCTTCGAGTGCGGTGGACTTTCCAATGCCACTAAGGCCAACCAGACTGAACGTTTCGGCAGTGGACTTGAATCCATCGTGGTAGCGCTGTGCGCCCGAAAGTGAGTGAAGATGTCTGACAGTGTCTGGAGAGGTCGGGTTGCGTCCGACGTACCCACGTCGTACCAGCAATGAAAATACGGACTCCAGATCCATGTGGACCAACAAAGGCTGGACCACCGTTCTCAAGCGGTCGATGCAGTGAACCCGAGTCGATCGGTCGAGGGTCAGCTCTTCTGGATCAACAGGACGGGGGAAGTTCGAGATTAGTTGCATTGCCACCTCTTCTGAGAAGATCGGTGGCAGCGCTTCGATGAGTGGATTTCCCGCGTAGTCCGCTATCGCCTGCTTCGTGTAGCTTGCGAAAACTTGGGCGCCTTTCATGAGTTTTGTCCTGGGCGGAGGCGTTTGAGCATATCGATAACCTGAGCGCTGCGAGGGCCGGCAAAGTTTTCTGAGCGATCTTGGGAGATCTCTGTCTTGAGCACAGGCGATTCAATCCTCACACCCTCTGGCACATGGGCGGTCTCACGCTCCTTGAGGCGCTCAACGGCGCGATTCTCACGAATATTTCCAATCATCTCAGCTTTGGTCGCAGGCGCTGGCTCATCATTTCGCTCAGCGATCGCACCGCTGACGACTTTATTAACTTCCTCCAGCAACGAAATCCGACTCTCCAGCTCAGCACGTTTATGAGTCGGTGGAGTCTGGCGGTAAGCTTCGAGCAGATCGAAAATCTCATCGGATCGATAACCAGCATACTTGCTATCAGACTTACGCAAATCGCAACGGATGAACTGTTTGTTGTCTCCCCGAATCCAAATATGTGCTGAGGAATTTGGGTCATACCAACACTCTATCGACCAAACCCCGCGGCTACGGGCCTTCGCAAACCAGTTGTTCTCGATCGCTACATCACAGACATAGTGCATCCCTCGGAATAGCACACCACCCTTTTGCACCGTCGCTTGCTCACGCGGAAGCAAATGGAGATAGACCATCTCGTCGGGATGATTGTTTGGTTCGACATGACCATTTTCTAATGCCCAAGTCCAGATACCTGACGGCGTCGGATCGACACCGTCGTTCATCATCTCTTGAGTGAGCCTGTCGGGCTGCCTGTTGAAGCGGTTATAGTGAAGGACACACTGGATGATAATCTTGGTGAACTCTTTAATGCTCAGCGTTGCATCGAGTCGGTAATCTCGCTCGCCACGTTCCTTCTCCCTAGCAGCTACACCACCAGGAAGCCACCTGATGCCTGTCAGGTTGTTCAGGATACCGAACCGGCTCTCAACCATCGACTTCCAGTCAGGGCGGTAAGGCGGAGCGATTCCCAGCTCGATATTCAGGCCAGTGGCAAGACCCTCAGCTGCTTTCCCCAACATCTCGCCTCGATCAGCGTAGATGTGATGTGGGAGGTGATGACAGGCCCATTCCTCTGAATCGATTGTGACCCCATTGGTAGCGCAAAACTCAACCTTCGAAGTGAAAGCGTTGAAAAGCGCTTGCCTGGCTCCGTTCCAACTCGGGCCCTCTAATCCGATATAGAGACCGACGATCATGCCGGAAAAGCTATCAATGACGACGTACACAACCGGCCGTCCAATGAGCATTCGCCTGGAGTATCCGTTCACGAGATAAATGTCCGCAATGGTGGCATCGATCTCAAACTGATGGCAGGGGCCACGAAGCCAGTCACGGACGGTTCCAGAAAGGGGGCGGCAATCTTTTAGCCACTTACGCATTCCCTTACGGCCACGTTCAGTTTCAACCTCGTCGAAATATTGCTTTCCCCAATAATCGAACTGTCTAAAGGAAGGAATTTCCGATTCGGGTAGCAAACGACCGCCTGATTCTGGATTTTTCGACAGGTCTTTCGCGGTATAGAACCTCCTGAGCATCTCAACATAGGCGTTGGTTATCGTAGAAGTCTTATCCCCGACAAATAACGAGTAGCCGATACGGATACAGCGCTTATCCACTGCATCGATAACCTTGGTCGGTGAAACGGCAATACCTTGATACCTTGGCTTCCTACCCGGGGGCTTTGCGGGATCATACTTGCGCTCAGGAACTCCGACGCCCGCATAGTTTTTCAATAGCGCATTTCGAACTTGGCCGTTGATCCAGTAACGGTACAGAAGCCGATAGATGCTCTTGCGCTGTATACCGAGCTCAACAGCTCTAGCGCCGACCATTTGACCCATCTCACCAGGAGCGAATATCTGACCTGGATAACCTGAGTCGATCAGGGGTGCGATGATGTTCCACTTTTCATCCCTTTCCCGCTTCTTTTTCTCATCCAAGTCATCCTCTAACACTAAGAGAAACTCAGGCGTAACGACCTTGGCTAGCTTCGTATCACCTGCAATGACGGATCCGCGAAGCTCCTCCAGGCCTAAACCAATCGGTTGGCGGGGCGGATCCGTTAATTGGATCAAAACGACCGCATCGTATCGCTCATTGAGGTACAAGACCCTAACGAAGCCCGGCACGACGGAAAACTCAGTAAGCGGTTCGAAACAATCATTGACTTGGACTTTCATGATAGGCCCTCCGCCGTCAGTGAAATTTTCATTGGTTTCTCAATGATTTCAAATGTTGGTAGTGGTGCAGTCATTTGAATGGGAGTACCAACCAAATCTACCTTGATCGACTTAGCCCATATCAGGTGATGATATAAAGCCCGAGAGTCTTGATAGGAGATAAATAAACGTGCGGCAATCTTTCGCAGAGATTCAGCAGTACTCCACGGGTAGGGACGACAGCTCGCTAAGTGCCCCAGAAAATCTGTGTGTAATGATGGCTCTGCCAAGGCGCGCGGCAGTTGAGCGAACTTCCTGAGTAAGCCTAAATTTTTGATCAAATCGGGGCTGAACATTTCTTCGGTGACAATGGCCCAATCAACGTGTTGGCCAGTCCAGAAACGCTTTTCGATCTCAAATTTTTCCAACGTCCTCCTGGCTTTTTTGCCTTCGAGGTCACTGCGGTATTTGATTGTTCTGGCTACGGATTTAAAGCTGCCATCGGGCTTTTTTATCGTTAATAAAAAATCCGTGGTCATAACGTAAGGAAGCACTGTCTTCGGATACTTCGGGTATCGCACTCCCATAGAGCTCGCGATTGCTTGAGCACTTTCTCGCGGTAGCAGTGGATACTGTTCGCGTATATCCACAACATTTTCCGAAAATTCACATACCAAAAAATAAGCGCGTTCGAGGTCAGAAAAGAGGTGGTGGAGACGATCGATCTTCACACCTTGGATCTTGTGGGAGCGTCCTCTGGAAGGCACGTCTTGGACGCGCAGCCACGGCAGATAACTGGCACCAGCTCCGCTACCGAATCCATTCGAAATATGCCGCTGAATATCTGTCTCAGACGAAAACCTACGACCGCGCAATGCTACCTCCTTCGTCCGCCGGGACCGCCTCTCCTCGCCCTGAAAAATAGTTATAGGAAAAAATCGCCCACCACCTGTTCATGGTACAGCCCTCTTTAGCCTACTCCCGGAGCGTGGCGAAGCGGAGAATCTAGACCGATGGCTCAGCCAAAAAATGGAAACCCCCGTAAATACGGGGGTTTCGGCCTTGTGTCAATCTATGTTACGGCGTGTCAATCTTTATTGTTAAGTGTCAATCTTTATTGTTAGAAGCCAAGTTGGGCCTCCAGAGTCTGCGGTATTACTCCACCGTCACCGATTTCGCCAGGTTACGTGGCTGGTCAACGTCAGTGCCCTTAAGCACAGCAACGTAGTACGACAGCAGTTGCAGCGGAATGGTGTAGAGGATCGGCGACAAGGTGTCGTGGATGTGCGGCATGTTGATGACGTGGGTGCCTTCGCCGTTAGTCATGCCGGCTTTTTCGTCGGCGAACACGATCAGTTGGCCGCCACGCGCGCGCACTTCCTGCAGGTTGGATTTGAGCTTTTCCAGCAGTTCGTTGTTTGGCGCGACGGTGACCACCGGCATGTCGTCATCCACCAGGGCCAGCGGGCCGTGTTTCAGTTCACCGGCCGGGTAGGCTTCGGCGTGGATGTACGAGATTTCCTTGAGTTTCAGCGAGCCTTCCATCGCTACCGGGTACTGCGCGCCACGGCCGAGGAACAGGGTGTGGTTTTTGTCAGCGAACAGCTCGGCGACTTTTTCCACGGTGCTGTCCATGGCCAACGCTTCGCCCAGACGGGTTGGCAGGCGGCGCAGTTCTTCGACCAGCGTAGCTTCGACGCCTTCGGCGAGGATGCCGCGCACTTGGCCCAAAGACAGGGTCAGCAGCAACAGGCCGACCAGTTGGGTGGTGAACGCTTTGGTCGATGCCACGCCGATTTCGCGACCGGCCTGGGTCAACAGGGTGAGGTCGGATTCACGCACCAGCGAGCTGATGCTGACGTTGCAGATGGCCAGGCTGCCGAGGAAGCCCAGCTCTTTGGCGTTACGCAGTGCGGCCAGGGTGTCGGCGGTTTCGCCGGACTGGGAGATGGTCACAAACAGGGTGTCGGGCTGCACCACTACCTTGCGGTAGCGGAACTCGCTGGCGACTTCGACCTGGCACGGGATGCCGGCCAGTTCTTCGAGCCAGTAACGCGCAACCATGCCTGCGTGGTAGCTGGTGCCGCAGGCGACGATCTGCACGTTGCGCACTTTGGCGAACAGTTCGGCGGCTTGTGGACCGAAGGCGTTGACCAGCACTTGGTTCTGGCTCAGGCGACCTTCCAGGGTGCGCTGCACCACGGAGGGCTGCTCGTGGATTTCCTTGAGCATGAAGTGGCGGAATTCGCCTTTGTCAGCGGCTTCAGCGCCGTCGCGGTATTGCACGGCTTCGCGCTCGACGGTCTGGCCGTTGATGTCCCAGATCTGCACGCTTTCACGGCGAATGTCGGCGATGTCGCCTTCTTCCAGGTACATGAAACGGTCGGTGACCTGACGCAAGGCGAGTTGGTCGGACGCAAGGAAGTTTTCACCCAGGCCCAGGCCAATCACCAATGGGCTGCCACTGCGCGCGGCGACCAAACGGTCAGGCTGGCTGGCGCTGATCACGGCCAAGCCATAGGCGCCGTGCAGGTCTTTGACCGTCGCCTTGAGGGCGGTGGTCAGGTCGCTGTGGTCCTTGAGCTTGTGGTTCAGCAGGTGCGCGATGACTTCGGTGTCCGTGTCGGAGGTGAACACGTAACCCAGGCCCTTGAGCTGTTCGCGCAGCACCTCGTGGTTTTCGATGATGCCGTTGTGCACCACCGCCAAATCACCAGAGAAATGCGGGTGCGCGTTGCGTTCGCACGGCGCGCCGTGAGTCGCCCAGCGGGTGTGAGCGATGCCGAGGCGGCCGACCAGCGGCTCGCCGGCCAGGGCCTGGTCCAACTCGCTGACTTTGCCCGGGCGACGCATGCGCTCAAGTTTGCCGGCATTCGTGAAGATCGCCACGCCGGCGCTGTCATAGCCGCGGTATTCAAGGCGCTTGAGGCCTTCGATCAGAATGGCAGTAACGTTACGTTCGGCGACTGCGCCAACAATTCCACACATGGTGTATCTCCTAGATGACGGCCGCGCATATCAGCGTTATGCCGCGGGCTTGGATCTGGTCGCGGGCCTCAAGCGGCAGGCGATCATCGGTAATAAGGGTATGGACGCTGCTCCAGGGCAGTTCCAGGTTAGGAATCTTGCGGCCGATCTTGTCGGACTCAACCATCACCACCACTTCACGGGCAACCTCGGCCATTACGCGGCTCAGCCCAAGTAATTCGTTAAACGTGGTAGTGCCGCGCTGTAGATCGATGCCATCGGCGCCGATGAACAGTTGATCAAAATCATAAGAACGCAGTACTTGCTCGGCGACCTGGCCCTGGAACGAGTCGGAATGCGGGTCCCAGGTGCCGCCGGTCATCAACAGCACCGGTTCGTGTTCCAACTCGCTCAAGGCCCCGGCAACGTGCAGGGAGTTGGTCATCACCACCAGGCCGGGCTGGTGGCCCAGCTCGGGAATCATCGCGGCGGTGGTGCTGCCGCTGTCGATGATGATGCGCGCGTGTTCGCGCAAACGCATGACGGCCGCCCGCGCGATGGCGCGCTTGTAGGCCGAGATCGGTTGGGCGGCGTCGCCGACAAGTTCCTGCGGCATGGTGATTGCGCCGCCGTAGCGGCGCAGCAACAAGCCATTGCTTTCGAGGGCTGCGAGGTCCTTGCGGATGGTCACTTCCGAAGTTTCGAAACGTTTGGCCAATTCATCCACACTGACTTCGCCCTGTTCGGTGAGCAAGGTCAGGATGTTGTGGCGTCGTTGGGGGGTATTTCGTTTCGACATTGTGATGATAAGTTTCGTTTCGAAAGATAACGAAGGCAATCAAAACCTATTGGCGGAAAATCGTCAAGCGGTGGATAGCGATTTTTGCTGCAGCGCCTGATAAATGTGGAAGCGGGCTTGCTCGCGATGGCGGTTGGTCAGTCACTGAATAGGTGACTGATACACCGCCATCGCGAGCAAGCCCGCTCCCACACTGGATGCAGGTTGCTTATGCAGCTGTGGATAACTTAGGTCTTTTTGATTTTGACCGGGCGTTTCCAGCCGTCGATGTTGCGCTGACGAGCGCGAGCGACGGCAAGTTGCGACTTATCCACATCCTGGTTAATCGCCGAACCGGCGGCGGTGTTGGAGCCGTCACCGATGGTCACAGGCGCAATCAGCGAATTGTTGGAGCCGATGAACACGTCTTCACCAATGGTCGTCTGATGCTTGTTCGCGCCGTCATAGTTGCAGGTGATGGTGCCTGCTCCGATGTTGCTGCGCGCGCCGATCACGGCATCGCCCAAGTAGGTCAAGTGGCCGACCTTCGCGCCCTCACCCAAGTGGGCGTTTTTCAGTTCGACAAAGTTACCCACATGGGCTTTGGCTTCCAGCACGCTGCCAGGGCGCAAGCGCGCGAACGGGCCAGCATCGCTGCCCTCGCCCATCACGGCGCCGTCGATGTGGCTGTTGGCTTTCACTACTACGCCTTTGCGCAAGGTGCTGTCCTTGATCACGCAGTTCGGGCCAATCACCACGTCGTCTTCGATGATCACGCGGCCTTCGAGGATCACGTTGATGTCGATCAGCACGTCGCGGCCTACGGTCACCTCACCGCGTACGTCGAAGCGTGCCGGGTCGCGTAAGGTCACACCTTGCGCCATCAGGCGGCGGCCTTCGCGCAGTTGGTAGTGGCGCTCAAGCTCTGCCAGCTGCTTGCGGTCGTTGGCGCCCTGCACTTCCATCGGGTCGTGAGGCTGTTCGGTGGCGACCAGCAGGCCGTCATTTACCGCCATTTCAATCACGTCAGTCAGGTAGTACTCGCCCTGCGCGTTGTTGTTGGACAAACGGCTCATCCAATCCGCGAGGCGATCGGCCGGCACCGCGAGAATCCCGGTGTTGCCTTCGGTGATGGCGCGTTGGGCTTCGCTGGCATCCTTGTGCTCAACGATGGCTGCGACTTTGCCGTCGGCAGTGCGCACGATGCGCCCATAGCCGGTAGGGTCGTCCAGCTCAACGGTGAGCAGGCCCATCTGGCCAGGCACCACGTGTTTGAGCAGGCGCTGCAGGGTGTCGACTTCAATCAGCGGCACGTCGCCGTAAAGGATCAGTACGGTGTCGGCGCTGATGAACGGTACGGCCTGAGCCGTGGCGTGGCCGGTGCCCAGTTGTTTGTCCTGCAATACGAAATTCAGGTCATCCGCCGCCAGGCGTTCACGCACCGCGTCGGCACCGTGGCCGATGACCACGTGAATGCGTTGTGGGTCGAGTTGACGAGCGCTGTGGATAACATGGCCAAGCATGGAGTTGCCCGCCACCGGGTGCAGCACTTTGGGCAAGGCTGAACGCATACGGGTGCCCTGGCCTGCGGCGAGAATGACGATTTCAAGAGACATGAATGGCTACCAATCCTGGGTGGTCCGGGTTCAGACCTGAGAAGTGTTTTGCAAAAAAAGAAAAAGGGTAGCCGAGGCTACCCTTTTTAATCAATCACACATGAAGCATTACGGCTGGGCCGCTTACTTCTTGCGGATCTGCTGGAGCGTGCGCAGCTGAGCTGCAGCCTCGGCCAGACGTACAGCAGCAGCGCTGTAGTCGAAGTCCGCGCCCTTTTCGTTCAGGGCCTTCTCGGCAGCCTTTACGGCTTCCTGAGCGGAGGCTTCATCCAGGTCGCCAGCACGTTGCACGGTGTCGGCAAGTACCTTGACCATGTTCGGCTGAACCTCGAGGAAACCACCGGAGATGTAAAACACCTCACGTTCCCCGCCTTGCTTGGTCAGAGTGATCGGACCTGGCTTCAAGCTGGTGATCAATGGCGCGTGGCCCATGGCAATACCCAGGTCACCGAGTTCGCCGTGTGCAATCACCATTTCTACCAGACCGGAGAAGATTTCCCCTTCCGCGCTGACGATATCGCAATGGACTGTCATAGCCATCTGATTGCCTCAACCTGATGAGCGCCCGTTGCCGGGCGCCGGGATTACAGTTTCTTGGCTTTCTCGATCGCTTCTTCGATGCCGCCGACCATGTAGAACGCTTGTTCTGGCAGGTGGTCGTAGTCACCGTTGAGGATGCCTTTGAAGCCAGCAATGGTGTCTTTCAGGGAAACGTATTTACCCGAAGCACCGGTGAAGACTTCAGCCACGAAGAACGGCTGCGACAAGAAGCGCTGGATCTTGCGAGCACGGTTTACCAACTGCTTGTCGGTTTCCGACAGCTCGTCCATACCCAGGATCGCAATGATGTCCTTCAGTTCTTTGTAACGCTGCAGCACGTACTGAACGCCGCGAGCGGTGTCGTAGTGCTCCTGGCCGATCACGTTCGGGTCCAGCTGGCGAGATGTCGAGTCGAGTGGATCGACCGCTGGGTAGATACCCAGGGAAGCGATGTCACGGGACAGAACGACGGTGGCGTCCAAGTGGGCGAAGGTGGTCGCAGGCGACGGGTCGGTCAAGTCATCCGCAGGTACGTATACCGCTTGGATCGAGGTGATCGAACCTTCTTTGGTCGAAGTGATACGTTCTTGCAGAACGCCCATCTCTTCAGCCAGAGTCGGCTGGTAACCTACTGCAGAAGGCATACGGCCCAGCAGTGCGGATACTTCAGTACCGGCCAGTGTGTAACGGTAGATGTTGTCGACGAACAGCAGAACGTCGTTACCTTCGTCACGGAACTTCTCGGCCATGGTCAGGCCAGTCAGTGCTACGCGCAGACGGTTACCCGGCGGCTCGTTCATCTGACCGTAAACCAGTGCCACTTTGTCCAGAACGTTGGAGTCCTTCATCTCGTGGTAGAAGTCGTTACCCTCACGAGTACGCTCACCCACACCGGCGAACACGGAATAACCGCTGTGCTCGATGGCGATGTTACGGATCAGTTCCATCATGTTTACGGTTTTGCCTACACCGGCACCACCGAACAGACCAACTTTACCGCCTTTGGCGAACGGGCAAACCAGGTCGATAACCTTGATACCGGTTTCGAGCAGATCGTTGCCGCCAGCTTGTTCGGCGAACGAAGGTGCTGGACGGTGAATGCCCCAGCGCTCTTCGGTGTCGATCGGGCCAGCTTCGTCGATCGGGTTGCCCAGCACGTCCATGATCCGGCCCAGGGTCGCTTTACCGACCGGTACGGAGATGGCAGCGCCAGTGTCAAGCACGCCCAGACCGCGCTTCAGGCCCTCGGTGGAACCCATTGCAATGGTCCGTACCACGCCGTCGCCCAGCTGCTGCTGAACTTCGAGAGTGGTGCCGGCATCGCTCTGTACTTTCAAAGCGTTGTAGATGCTCGGTACGCTGTCGCGTGGGAATTCCACGTCGATAACGGCGCCGATGATTTGAACGATACGTCCGCTACTCATAGCTGGATCCTCTGAATATTTGAACCGTTAAACCGCGGCAGCGCCGCCGACGATTTCCGAGATCTCTTGGGTGATCGCAGCCTGACGCGCCTTGTTGTAGATCAGCTGCAAATCGCTGATCAGATCACCGGCGTTATCGGTAGCGTTTTTCATCGCGATCATCCGCGCCGCTTGTTCAGCTGCGTTGTTCTCGACCACCGCCTGGTACACCTGCGACTCCACGTAGCGCACCATCAAGCCGTCAAGCAGCTCTTTGGCGTCTGGTTCGTAGAGGTAGTCCCAGTGGTGCTTGAGTTCCTGATCCGGAGTCGCCACCAGTGGAATCAATTGCTCCACGGTTGGCTGCTGGGTCATGGTGTTGATGAACTTGTTGGATACCACGGACAGGCGGTCAATCCGGCCATCCAGGTACGCATCCAGCATCACCTTCACACTGCCGATCAAATCATTGATCGACGGTTCTTCACCCAGGTGGCTGATAGCTGCTACGACGTTGCCGCCGAAGTTACGGAAAAAGGCCGCACCCTTGCTACCCACAACACACAGATCGATCTCGACGCCCTTTTCGCGGTTTACCGCCATGTCCTTGACCAGGGCCTTGAACAGGTTGGTATTCAGACCACCGCACAAACCACGGTCACTGCTCACTACCACATAACCCACACGCTTAACGTCGCGGTCGATCATGAACGGGTGGCGGTATTCCGGGTTAGCGTTAGCCAAATGCCCAATTACCTGGCGGATACGCTCCGCATAAGGACGGCTAGCAGCCATGCGCATTTGTGCCTTGCGCATTTTGCTGACCGCCACTTTTTCCATGGCGCTGGTAATCTTTTGCGTGCTTTTGATGCTCGCAATCTTACTGCGAATCTCTTTTGCGCCTGCCATGTAACACCTATCAGGTTAGCAAGCGGGAGCCTTGCGGCTCCCGCTGCGGCTTACCAGGTTTGGGTGGCCTTGAACTTCTCGATACCGGCTTTCATGCCAGCATCGATATCGTCATTGAAGTCACCCTTCACGTTGATCTTCGCCATCAATTCGGCGTGATCGCGGTTGAAGTAAGCAATCAGCGCTTGTTCAAAGCTGCCGACCTTGGTGATTTCAACGTCGGTCAGGAACCCACGCTCAGCGGCATACAGCGACAACGCCATGTCAGCGATCGACATTGGGGCGTATTGCTTCTGCTTCATCAGCTCGGTAACGCGCTGACCATGCTCAAGTTGCTTACGGGTCGCTTCGTCCAGGTCAGAAGCGAACTGGGCGAATGCCGCCAGTTCACGGTACTGAGCCAGAGCGGTACGGATACCACCGGAGAGCTTCTTGATGATCTTGGTCTGAGCGGCACCACCCACACGGGATACCGAAACACCGGCGTTCACTGCAGGACGGATGCCTGAGTTGAACATGGCCGATTCCAGGAAGATCTGACCGTCGGTGATGGAAATCACGTTGGTCGGAACGAACGCGGAAACGTCGCCAGCCTGAGTTTCGATGATCGGCAGTGCGGTCAGGGAACCGGTTTTGCCGGTCACTGCGCCGTTGGTGAACTTCTCTACGTATTCTTCCGAAACGCGGGATGCGCGCTCCAGCAGACGGGAGTGGAGATAGAACACGTCGCCTGGGTAAGCTTCACGGCCTGGTGGACGGCGCAGCAGCAGGGAGATCTGGCGGTAAGCCACTGCTTGCTTGGACAGATCGTCATAAACGATCAGCGCGTCTTCACCGCGGTCGCGGAAGAATTCACCCATGGTGCAACCGGAGTACGGTGCCAGGAATTGCAGCGCAGGAGATTCCGAAGCACTGGCAGCCACGATGATCGTGTTGGCCAGGGCGCCGTTTTCTTCCAGCTTGCGAACCACGTTGGCGATGGTCGATTGCTTCTGACCAATGGCTACGTAGACGCAGAAAATGCCGCTGTTCTTCTGGTTGATGATCGCGTCGATCGCCAGAGCGGTTTTACCGATCTGACGGTCACCGATGATCAGCTCACGCTGGCCACGGCCGACAGGGATCATGGCATCGACAGCCTTGTAGCCAGTCTGTACAGGCTGGTCTACCGACTTACGCCAGATCACGCCTGGAGCAACTTTCTCGACCGCATCGGTCAAGGTGTTGTTCAGCGGACCTTTGCCGTCAACTGGGTTACCCAGTGCGTCGACTACGCGGCCCAGCAGCTCCTTACCAACCGGAACCTCCAGGATGCGGCCTGTGCACTTGGCGCTCATGCCTTCAGCCAGACTGGTGTACGCGCCCAATACAACGGCACCTACGGAGTCTTGCTCCAGGTTGAGGGCCATACCGTAGACGCCGCCCGGAAACTCGATCATCTCGCCGTACATTACGTCGGCCAGACCGTGAATCCGCACGATGCCGTCAGATACGCTGACGACAGTGCCTTCGTTACGGGCTTGGGAGGTCACATCGAGCTTGTCGATGCGGCCCTTGATAATTTCACTTATTTCGGAAGGATTGAGTTGCTGCATTGCTCTGCTGCCCCTTCAAACTCAAGATTTCAATGCTTCGGCAAGATTCGCGAGTTTGCCGCGAATCGAGCCATCGATAACCAGGTCGCCGGCGCGAATGATGACACCACCAATCAGGGTGGCATCCTCCGCAACTTGCAGGCGCACTTCCCGGTCGAGTCGTGCACTGAGAACCTTGGCGAGTTTGTCTTGCTGTTCTTGGTTCAATGCAAAAGCACTGGTGACTTCAACGTCTACCGACTTCTCTTGCTCGGCCTTGTACAGGTCGAACAGAGCGGCAATCTCCGGCAGAAGCGGGAGACGGTCGTTTTCGGCAACGACGTGAATGAAGTTCTGCACTTTCACATCAAACTTGTCGCCGCACACGTCAATAAACGTGGCGGCCTTGTCTGCGCTCGTCAGTCGCGGGGCCTTGAGCACGCGCTGCATGGTGTCGTCTTGCGACACTGCTGCAGCCAGGCCGAGCATGGCTGACCAAGAGGCCAGCTGCTGGTGGGCCTGGGCGTGCTCGAAGGCTGCCTTAGCGTAAGGTCGGGCCAACGTGGTCAATTCTGCCATGATCGCCCTCGCTTAAATTTCAGCAGCCAGTTTGTTAACCAGCTCCGCGTGCGCGTTTTGATCGATTGTGGCACCCAGGATCTTCTCGGCACCGCCGACGGCCAGAGCACCCAATTGGGCACGCAGCGCATCTTTGACACCATTCAGTTCCTGCTCGATCTCGGCCTGAGCCTGAACCTTCACACGGTCAGCGTCGATACGGGCTTTTTCAACAGCCTCTTCAACAATCTGGTTACCGCGTTTCTTGGCTTGCTCAATGATTTCGGCTGCCTGAGCTTTCGCTTCGCGCAGTTGTTGACCCACTTTATCGTGGGCCAACTCCAGGTCGCGAGCTGCTCGTGCGGCAGCGTCCAGTCCATCCGCGATCTTCTTCTGACGTTCGTGCAAAGCTGCGATGACCGGAGGCCATACGAACTTCATGCAGAAAACGACAAAAATCAAGAACGCTAAGGACTGACCAATAATGGTTGCATTAATGTTCACGCCAATACCTCGCTCATTCGTTGCACAACACACCAATCACTCGAAAAAACGAGTGATTAACCGGCGAGTTGACCAACGAAGGGGTTCGCGAAGGTGAAGAACAGAGCGATACCAACACCGATCATGGTCACGGCGTCGAGCAGGCCGGCAACGATGAACATTTTAACTTGCAGCATTGGAACCATTTCTGGCTGACGCGCTGCGCCTTCCAGGAACTTGCCGCCCAGCAGGCCGAAACCAATGGCAGTACCCAGGGCGCCCAGGCCGATCAACAGTGCAACAGCGATAGCGGTTAGACCAACTACAGTTTCCATCTTTCCTCCCGACTTTTACGTCGTATGGTTTAGGTTTTTTAGATTTTAAAGCGGTAAAACAAATCGTTTCATAGCCCTTTCAGGCCACCTTCCCGTTTCACCGGGAAGGACATCAGACTGGCCGAGGCCGGTCTTAATGGTTCTCTTCGTGCGCCATCGACAGGTAGACGATGGTCAGCATCATGAAGATGAAGGCCTGCAGGGTGATGATCAGGATGTGGAACACAGCCCACGCCCACTGCAGAACAATACCCAGGCCGCTAAGCCAGAGCAGACCGCTGCCGAACATCACAGCGATCAGAATGAACACCAGCTCGCCGGCATACATGTTGCCGAACAGTCGCAGAGCCAGGGAAATCGGCTTGGCGATCAGGGTCACGAATTCCAGCAGGAAGTTCACCGGGATCAGCAGCGCTTGCAAGAATATGTTCTTGCTGCCGAACGGGTGCAGGGTCAGTTCGCCGATGAAGCCGCCGATGCCCTTGATCTTGATGCTGTAGAAAATGATCAACGCAAACACCGACAGGGCCATGCCCAGGGTGGCGTTCGGGTCAGTGGTCGACACGGCACGGAATGGAATGTGCGGATCGCCGCTGATCGCCATGGCGAGCTGAGGAATCCAGTCAACCGGGATCAGGTCGACGGCGTTCATCAGGAACACCCAGACGAAGATGGTCAGTGCCAGCGGTGCAATCACCGGGCTACGGCCATGGAAGCTGTCTTTCACGCTGCCATCGACGAATTCGACCAGTACTTCAACGAAGTTCTGCAAGGCACCTGGCTGACCGGAAGTCGCCTTTTTTGCCGCCATGCGGAAAATCAGGACGAAGATCAGACCCAGTGCGACCGACCAGCCCAGAGTATCCAGGTGGAAAGCCCAGAAGCCCATTTCTTTGGCCTCTGCTGCGGAGTGGGCAAAGCCCCAGCCGCCGTTGGGAAGCTGACCGAAGGTCAGGTTCTGCAAGTGGTGCTGGATATAGCCCGAAGCGGTTGTTTCTGCCATGGTTGCCTCAAACGCCCTAAGGTTTCGAAAGTCTTGTTTTCATTAGCAGGGGAGCGAACCAGCTGACCAGTTGGGTCAACACGAACACGCCGAATACAGCCAGCGGCGCCAATGGCTTCACACCTGCAAAGGTCAGTGCGAACAGCACTGCCGTCAAAATCAGTTTGCCTGCTTCACCGGCATAAAAAGACCGGACGATAGCTTGGGCTGCTCGGGCGCCGGAAAACCGAAAGGCCCTGTGAGCAAAATACATATTGGGCAGCAAGGCTATCAGGCCTCCGCAAAGTCCTGAATACCCGGCGACGACTCCCTGCCAATACCAAAGCGCCAAAGCGGCGATCAGCAACACGACAAATTGCGCCAATAAAACCGGGAAAACGGCCAAGCGATGGAACGGCAACGTGTTTGGCGTGCGGGTTTCCATCACTCTTGCTCCTCAATGGTCGGCTGCCGGAAATCAATAACTTGGCATAATTTGTGCCGACAAAATGCGCGCAGAGTATAGGGGCGGTTCTGCCCCTATTCAACTGTCGGGTAGTGTTTTCCGATCGCGCGCTACATAAGCAAATGTTTCAGCGGATGTGGGCAAGGACGCCCTGAAGCTCATCAAGGGAGTTATATCCGATGACTAATTGCCCTTTGCCTTTCTTGCCGTGGCGAATTTGCACCGCAGAGCCTAGGCGCTCGGCCAGGCGCTGCTCAAGGCGCGCAATGTCCGGGTCAGGTTTTGCGGCTTCGACGGGCTCAGGTTTGCCACTCAGCCACTGGCGAACCAGGGCCTCGGTCTGACGAACGGTGAGCCCCCGTGCGACAACGTGTCGCGCCCCTTCAACCTGTTGATTTTCCGGCAAACCGAGCAAAGCACGGGCGTGGCCCATCTCCAGATCGCCATGCGACAACATGGTCTTGATGACTTCCGGCAACGCAATCAGGCGCAGCAAGTTGGACACGGTCACACGAGACTTGCCCACCGCATCGGCCACTTGTTGCTGAGTCAGCTGAAACTCCTGCTGCAAACGCTGCAACGCGATGGCTTCTTCGATCGGGTTGAGGTCTTCACGCTGGATGTTCTCGATCAACGCCATGGCGATGGCGGTTTCATCCGGCACATCGCGCACCATCGCCGGGATGGTTTCCTTGCCGGCCTGCTGGCTGGCACGCCAGCGGCGCTCGCCGGCGATGATTTCAAAGCGGCCGCCGCCAATGGGGCGCACCACAATCGGCTGCATCACGCCCTGAGCCTTGATCGAATTGGCCAGTTCTTCCAGCGCCTGGGGGTCCATGTCCCGGCGCGGCTGGTATTTGCCGCGCTGGATCAGGTCCAGCGGCAGGTGCTGAAGCTCGCGCTCGTCGGCCTGCACCGCTTGTTCTTCCAGCGAAGTGACAGTCGGACCACTCAGCAGTGCATCCAGTCCACGTCCGAGACCTCGTTTCTTGACGGCCATGGGGATTCCTTAAGTTGGCTGGGCGGCAGCGGTGCGTGAGTTGCGGCGTTGACGGCGAACCATCTCGCCGGCCAGCGCCAGGTAAGCAATGGCACCGCGCGATGATTTGTCGTACGCCAGCGCGGGCATGCCATAGCTTGGTGCTTCGGCCAGGCGGATGTTGCGTGGAATCACGGTGTCATACAACTGATCGCCGAAGTGTTCCTTGAGCTGCGCCGACACATCGTTCATCAGGCTCAGGCGCGGGTCATACATGGTCCGCAACAGGCCTTCGATTTGCAGGTTGGGGTTTAGCAACTCGGCGATGCGCTTGATGTTATCCACAAGGTCACTCAAGCCTTCCAGTGCGAAATACTCGCACTGCATGGGGATAATCACCCCATCGGCAGCCACCAATGCGTTCAGCGTGAGCATCGACAACGACGGCGGGCAGTCGATCAAAATGTAATCGTAGTTCTCCCGGATCGGTGCCAACGCGCTGCGCAGACGGCTTTCTTTCATCTGCATTTCGAGCAGCACCACCTCCGCCGCGGTCAAATCGCGGTTGGCCGGCAGCAGTTGATAACCGCCGTGTTCGGAATAGTGCATCGCCTGCCCCAGGTCGCACTCGCCAATCAGCAAGTCGTAGACCGAGTTTTCCAGGCCGTGTTTATCCACACCGCTACCCATGGTGGCGTTGCCCTGTGGATCGAGATCGATCAACAGCACCCGGCGCTTGGTAGCCACCAGGGATGCTGCGAGGTTGATACAGGTGGTGGTTTTGCCCACGCCACCTTTCTGGTTCGCTATCGCGAATACCTTAGCCATTCTTGCTTGTGTTCCCAATCATGCCGTGCGGCGCAGTATCAGCAGATGGCGTTGGCCTTGGCAACCGGGTACGGCCAAAGCGTGTTCGCTATCGAGGTGGAAGTCTGCCGGCAATGCTAACAGCTCGTCGCTTGGATGAACGCCCTTCATTGCCAGCCAGCGGGTGTCGCGGTCGCCCAAGTGGCGGGTCCAGTTGCTGAAGTTCTCCATGCTGCTGAACGCCCGGGAAACAATCCCGTTGAATGGCAGCTCAGGCGTGAAGGTTTCAGCACGGCTGTGGATAACCTGCAGGTTATCCAGTTTGAGTTCGAGTTTGACTTGGGTGAGGAAGCGGGTTTTCTTGCCGTTGCTGTCCAGGCACGTCACGTGCGACTCGGGAAACAGGATGGCCAACGGAATGCCAGGCATACCGCCGCCGCTGCCAACGTCGAGCCAACGGCCGTTTTCGATAAACGGCATCACGCTCAAACTGTCGAGCAAATGGCGCGAGACCATTTCGTCAGGGTCGCGCACCGCCGTCAGGTTGTAAGCCTTGTTCCATTTGATCAACAGGGCCAGATAACCCAGCAGCAACGTGTGCTGGGCTTGAGTCAGGTCGACGCCCAACTGGCGTGCACCTGTGGATAACTCTTCGGCGTGTTGCGAGGTGACCAACGAACTCAAGCGCTTTGCTCCAACTGACGGCCCGCGCCGCGTTTTTTCAAATGAATCATCAACAGCGAAATGGCCGCCGGTGTGACACCAGGAATGCGTGATGCCTGACCCAGCGTTTCAGGACGAGTTATCCCCAGCTTGCCTTGAATTTCTTTCGACAACCCGGAAATACCGGTGTAGTCGATATCCACAGGCAGCCTGGTGTTTTCACTGGCGCGCAGGCGAGCGATTTCGTCCTGTTGGCGATCAATGTATCCGGCGTATTTGGTTTTGATCTCAACCTGCTCGGCGACCTGTGGGTCTTCTGCGCCGCCACCGGTTACTTCGACCAGGCCAGCGTAGTCGATTTCGGGGCGCGACAGCAGGTTCAGCAGGTTGTATTCGTGGGTCAACGGCGTGCCGAACTTTTCCGCAATTGCATCGCCTTGCTCGGTGCCTGGGCGTACCCAGGTACCTTTCAGGCGCTGTTCTTCCAGCGTAATGCTTTCGCGTTTTTTGCAGAAGGCTTCCCAGCGCGCGTCATCGACCAAGCCCAGCTCGCGACCTTTTTCGGTCAGGCGCAGGTCGGCGTTGTCTTCGCGCAGGATCAGGCGATATTCCGCCCGGGAGGTGAACATCCGGTACGGTTCCTGGGTGCCCAGGGTGATCAGGTCATCAACCAACACGCCGATATACGCTTCATCGCGACGCGGGCACCAGCTGTCTTTGCCTTGCGCGCGCAGCGCTGCGTTAGTGCCGGCCAGCAAACCCTGGGCGCCGGCTTCTTCGTAACCGGTGGTGCCGTTGATTTGCCCGGCGAAGAACAGGCCACCGATAACTTTGGTTTCGAGGCTGTATTTCAGGTCACGCGGGTCGAAATAGTCGTACTCGATGGCGTAGCCCGGACGCACGATGTGCGCGTTTTCCATGCCGCGAATCGACTGCACGATCTGGATTTGCACGTCGAACGGCAGGGACGTGGAAATCCCGTTCGGGTACAGCTCGTGGGTGGTCAAGCCTTCTGGCTCGATGAACACCTGGTGGCTTTCCTTGTCGGCAAAACGGTGGATCTTGTCTTCGATCGATGGGCAATAACGCGGGCCAATGCCTTCGATCACCCCGGAATACATCGGCGAACGGTCGAGGTTCGCGGCAATGATTTCGTGGGTACGGGCGTTGGTGTGGGTAATCCAGCAGCTCACCTGTTTCGGGTGCTGCTCTTTGGAACCCATGAACGACATCACCGGTATCGGCGTGTCACCGGCCTGCTCAGTCATCACCGAGAAATCCACCGAGCGCCCGTCAATACGCGGCGGCGTACCGGTTTTCAGGCGACCGACGCGCAGCGGCAGTTCACGCAGACGTTTTGCCAGGGCAATCGACGGCGGGTCACCGGCACGGCCGCCGGAATAATTCTGCATGCCGATGTGGATAAGTCCGCCAAGGAACGTACCGGTGGTCAACACCACGGACTCTGCGAGAAAACGCAGGCCCATTTGGGTAACAACACCGCGTACCTGGTCCTGCTCGACGATCAGGTCGTCGGCGGCTTGCTGGAATATCCACAGGTTCGGCTGGTTCTCCAGGGTTTCGCGTACTGCAGCCTTGTACAAAATGCGGTCAGCCTGCGCCCGGGTTGCCCGTACGGCCGGGCCTTTGCGGCTGTTGAGCACGCGAAACTGGATACCACCCTTGTCGGTGGCCATGGCCATGACACCGCCGAGGGCATCGATTTCTTTGACCAGATGGCTTTTGCCGATACCGCCGATGGCGGGGTTGCAACTCATGGCACCGAGGGTTTCCACGTTGTGCGTCAGCAACAGGGTTTTTACACCCATGCGTGCTGACGCCAGTGCTGCCTCGGTACCGGCATGACCGCCGCCGATGACGATCACTTCAAAACGGGAAGGGAAATCCACCACGCACCTCGTGCCTGCTTATGTAGGTAATCAGGAATTATGGGTTGAAAGGGTTTTACAGCTTGGCGGCAAGTATAGGGACTTAGCCGTGCCTAAAGAACCCTTTGCACAAAATTTAACCAGCTGTGGATGAATCACAGACAATAGAAATTAAAAGAGAGAGATTTATTAAATCTTTGTTTTTATGTTTATTTATACTGAGCTTGTTTTCTGTGGATAGATTGCTACAGGCCTTTATTTATGATGTGTACAGAGATTCAAAAGTCTGTGGTCATGTGCCCATGAGGGGCTTGGATAAGTGCTTTAAGCCTGTGGATTAAACAGGTGGTTATCCACAGAGGGGTTTTTACTCAGGTTTCAAGCCCTGTTATCAACTGGGCACAGGGGCGGTTATACACAGAGCTTAATCGACGGAATTCTGTACGTAGATACAAATAACACCCACACAAAAGCCGCCAGGCGCCTGGTAATAAGTCAAAAAGGTAGGAGAAAAGCTGAAATCGGGGAGACAGACAGGCGCGAGTGGCCTGTCTGTGAACATCAAAGGGTTATTTACCGATACAGAAGCTGGAAAAGATCCGCCCCAACAAATCATCCGAGCTGAAAGCGCCGGTGATTTCGCCCAACAGTTGCTGCGCTTGGCGCAAGTCCTCAGCCAGCAGCTCGCCTGCTCCCGCCAAGGTCAACTGAGCACGACCATGCTCTAACGCTGCGCTGGCGTGACGTAACGCCTCCAAGTGCCTGCGACGCGCGCTGAAGCTGCTCTCTGAGGTCTGCTCATAGCCCATGCAGGCCTTCAAGTGGTCGCGCAGCAGCTCTAACCCATCGCCGGCAGACTTGGCACTCAGGCTGATGGTGACGTGGCCATCCTCACTGGTGTGCAGCGCAATGGCTTCACCTGTCAGGTCGGCCTTGTTACGCACCAGGGTAACCTTGGCCGGGTCTGGCCGCTGCTCGAGGAATTCCGGCCACAGTGCGAACGGGTCCAGCGCCTCAGGCGCCGTGGCGTCGACCACTAACAGCACGCGGTCTGCTTCGCTTATGGCTTTTAGCGCACGCTCCACACCGATTTTCTCCACCTGGTCGTCGGTGTTGCGCAAGCCAGCGGTGTCGACCACGTGCAGCGGCATGCCGTCGATGTGGATATGTTCACGCAAGATGTCCCGCGTGGTGCCGGCAATCTCAGTCACGATTGCGGCTTCACGCCCTGCCAAGGCATTCAGCAGGCTCGATTTGCCCGCATTCGGCCGCCCGGCAATCACCACGGTCATCCCGTCGCGCAGCAAGGCACCCTGGCCCGCCTCACGCAGTACTGTGGATAACTCATCACGGACTTTATCCAGCATTGCCAGCACGTGGCCATCGGCGAGGAAGTCGATTTCTTCTTCGGGAAAATCAATCGCCGCCTCAACGTAGATGCGCAGGCTGATCAGCTGTTCGGTCAAGTTATGCACACGCAAAGAGAACGCGCCCTGCAACGAGCGCAACGCATTGCGCGCCGCCTGTGCCGAACTGGCCTCGATCAAGTCAGCAATGGCTTCGGCCTGAGCCAGGTCGAGTTTGTCGTTGAGGAATGCGCGCTCGCTGAACTCACCCGGGCGCGCCAGGCGGCACCCCAGTTGCAGGCAGCGCTGCAGCAACATATCCAGCACCACCGGGCCACCGTGGCCCTGTAATTCCAGAACGTCCTCACCGGTGAAGGAATTCGGCCCCGGAAAATACAGCGCCAGGCCTTCGTCCAACACTGTTTCATCGGCATCCAGAAAGGCACCGTAATGCGCATAGCGCGGTTTCAACTCGCGGCCGCTGATCGCCTTGGCTGCTACGCCTGCAAGCGGCCCGGAAATTCGAACGATACCGACACCGCCACGACCCTGAGCGGTAGCGACAGCAGCGATGGTTTCACGAGGAAAGCTCATCAGCAGGTTCCAGTACAAAAGTGACGGAAAGCAAAACGCCCCACTAGGGGGCGTCTTGAGTGGTTATCCACAGAGTAAATTACGCCGCAGCTTTTTTGGTAGCCGCTTCGATTTTACGTGTGATGTACCACTGTTGAGAGATCGACAACACGTTGTTGACCACCCAGTACAGCACCAGACCGGCTGGGAACCACAAGAAGAAGAAGGTGAAGATGATTGGCATCATTTTCATGACCTTCGCCTGCATCGGGTCCGGCGGAGTCGGGTTCAAACGCTGCTGGATAAACATGGTTGCGCCCATGATGATCGGCAGGATAAAGAACGGGTCTTTGATCGACAGGTCAGTTATCCACAGCATGAACGGCGCCTGGCGCATCTCTACGCTTTCCAGGAGTACCCAGTACAGCGACAGGAACACCGGCATCTGCACCAGAATCGGCAAGCATCCACCCAACGGGTTGATCTTCTCTTTCTTGTACAGCTCCATCATGGCCTGCGACATTTTCTGCCGGTCATCACCATGTTGCTCTTTCAGAGCGGCCAGTTTCGGTGCCACGGCACGCATGCGCGCCATCGACTTGTAGCTGGCTGCCGACAGAGGGAAGAAGATCCCCTTGATCAGCATGGTCAGGAAGATGATCGAGAAGCCCCAGTTACCGACGATGCTGTGGATATGTTGCAGCAACCAGAAAATCGGCTGGGCAATGAACCACAGAATGCCGTAGTCCACCGTCAGTTCCAGACCTGGGGACAACTCTTTCAGCACGGCCTGGCTTTTCGGGCCGGCGTACAAAGTAGCGCTGGTTTCAGCCTTGGCACCTGGAGCGACGTTCAACGCCGGGCCAGTAAAGCCAATGATGTAGTTGCCTTGGCTGTCTTTGCGGGTCTGAACCAGGTTGGCTTCACCCTTGTTCGGGATCCATGCCGTCACGAAGTAGTGTTGCAACCAGGCAACCCAGCCACCTTGAACAGTTTCTTTCAGCGCACCCTTGTCGATATCTTTCATCGACACTTTTTTGTACGGCTCGCCACTTGTCCACAGGGCTGCGCCCAGGTAAGTCGCGGTGCCGGTGGCGGTGCTGGAAGAAGGATCGGCGCTGTTGTCACGCTTGAGCTGGGCAAACAGGTTGCCCGTCCACGGCTTGGCACTTTCGTTGTCGATCAGGTAAGTGACCTTCAAGTCGTACAGACCACGGGTAAAGCTGAAACGCTTGATGTAGTTGACGCCGTCCTGACTGAATTTCAGGTCGACGTTCAACTGGTTCTGGCCATCAGCCAGTTGATAAGTCTTTTGTTCGGTCGAATAAACCGGACGACCGGTAGCACGCGCATCCGGACCGTCAGTGCCGGTCAGGCCACTTTGTGCCAGATAAGTACGTTCGCCACCGTTATCAAACAGTTGGAACGGCACATCCGGATGGTCTTGGCGACGTGGATACAGCGGCAGTTTCAACTGCGCGATATCACCACCTTGTGGGTCGATAGCCAGGTCGAGCACATCCGTTTTTACATGGATGAGGTCTTTATTGGTGACCACTGGCGTTTCTAGAGGGGCGCTTGTCTCGCCATTCGCGCTGGGAACATCGGCACTCGCGGACGCATTGGTACCCAGAGGCGTGTCCGAAATAGCCGGCGCAGCCTGATTGGTAGCAACATTCTGAGTCGGCAGGGCAGCTTGGCCGTAGTCCTGGTTCCACTTAAGAACCATGACGTAGGACACGATTGCCAGGGCGACGATCAGGATCGTGCGTTTAATATCCATGATTACTCGGCCATCGAAGAAGAACGGGAGGTAGGGATAGGCGGAACCGGGTCATAACCACCGGGATTCCACGGATGACAGCGACCTAAACGACGAAAGGCCAGCCAGCCACCGCGCACAAGGCCATGATTTTCTATGGCCTCTAACGCGTAGCAGGAACAACTGGGGTAGAAACGACAGTGATTAGCCATCAGAGGACTAATGGCATAACGGTAAAACTGGATCGGAACGAGGGCCAGTTTACGCATTGGTGCTGTCTACCCCTACAGTTTCGGTGCTGACTGCTGGTGCTGGCTTGTTGGTACGCGCCAAACGTTTCCAGAGCTTGCCGAAATGCTGAATCAATTCGGGGTTTTCTACGTCCCCCAAGCCTTTGCGCGCGACGATAACAATATCCCAACCAACCAGAGTGTCCTGGTGGAGGCGAAACGATTCGCGCATCAGACGCTTGAGGCGATTGCGCTCAACGGAGAGCTTTACGCTCTTCTTGCCGATCACCAACCCGAGACGGGGGTGATCCAGATCGTTGTTACGCGCAAGGAGCAGGAGATTTTTCCCCGGAACCTTGCCGGTGGGGGAGTCAAAGACTGCCTTGAAATGCCGGGGGGTTAGCAGACGCTTTTCCCGACTGAAGTCCTGACTCACCACCAGTACCGGATTATCAAACTGCCAGACGCGCACGACCTTTGGCGCGGCGACGCGACAGGACAGCACGGCCGTTCTTGGTAGCCATGCGAGCACGGAAGCCGTGAGTACGGGCGCGTTTGATGGTGCTTGGTTGGAAAGTACGTTTCATGGCGTTGTTACCTGGTTCGTCCACAACGGGCCGGAATGGCCCCCGTTTTAAGAGACCGGCGATTCTAGAGAAAGCAAGCCTCTAGGTCAATTTCCAACCAGCTTTTCCTCTAATTATATGTTTGTGGCCCATCGGCACGTTTTTGTCCGACTGGGCTTTCATGAGCAGTGCCATAGATATAAAAATAAAGAAGGAAGTTATTTAAAGCTTTTCTGTAAAGCTTATAAAAGCTATAGGGCCACTTATCTGTGGATAACTACCTTTAGACCACGTTTTACGTGCTGTACAGAGGATGACAAAGCGGGGGAGAAACGGTGCTCTGCCTGTGCTGCGCTGTCGGATAAGCTGTGTGTGGAATGGCTTGTTATCCACAGGCCAGTTACCCACAGACTTTTGACCCCACTTGTGCAACGGGCTTAGGTACGCTTATCCACAGAGCTTATGCACACACCATTGGTCGGCTTTTTGATGCTTAACGCGTTGATTCTGCCTGCCTTGTGAGCAACCTACATGTGGATAAGTAGGCGGCCGACCGCTACAATGGCGGCTGTTTTTGCCTCACCGGCTTTCAACTTAGGGGATATCCGTGTCAGTGGAACTTTGGCAGCAGTGCGTGGAGCTTTTGCGCGAAGAGCTGCCTGCCCAGCAATTCAACACCTGGATCCGTCCGCTACAGGTCGAAGCCGAAGGCGACGAGTTGCGTGTCTACGCGCCGAATCGTTTTGTTCTCGACTGGGTTAACGAGAAGTACCTGAGCCGCGTTCTCGAATTGCTCGATGAACACGGCAATGGCATCGCGCCCGTTCTTTCCTTATTAATAGGCAGCAAACGCAGCTCCGCACCGCGCGCGGCTCCGAATGCGCCGTTGGCGGCAAGTGCTTCGCAGGCGCAGCAAACCTCGGCACCTGTTAATAACGTGCAAGCGCCCGTTGCCCAAGCGTCTTCGAAATCCACGTCGCAGAAAAACGCGCCTATTAATGAAGAGCCGTCGCGCGACAGCTTTGACCCAATGGCGGGTGCCAGCTCCCAACAAGCACCGGTACGCGCCGAACAGCGCACCGTGCAGGTTGAAGGCGCGCTGAAGCACACCAGTTACCTGAACCGCACGTTTACTTTTGAAAACTTCGTTGAAGGCAAATCCAACCAGCTGGCCCGCGCGGCTGCCTGGCAGGTGGCTGATAACCCCAAGCACGGTTACAACCCGCTGTTCCTGTATGGCGGCGTTGGTTTGGGTAAGACGCACTTGATGCACGCTGTGGGTAACCATCTGTTAAAGAAGAACCCGAATGCCAAGGTCGTGTACCTGCACTCGGAACGCTTCGTGGCCGACATGGTCAAGGCCTTGCAGCTCAACGCAATCAACGAGTTCAAGCGCTTCTATCGGTCTGTCGATGCACTGTTGATCGATGACATTCAATTCTTTGCGCGCAAAGAGCGTTCCCAGGAAGAGTTTTTCCACACCTTCAACGCCTTGCTCGAAGGCGGCCAGCAGGTCATCTTGACCAGCGACCGTTACCCGAAAGAGATCGAAGGCCTGGAAGAACGTTTGAAGTCGCGCTTCGGCTGGGGCCTGACCGTTGCGGTCGAGCCGCCGGAGCTTGAAACTCGCGTCGCCATCTTGATGAAAAAGGCCGACCAGGCGAAAGTCGATCTGCCCCACGACGCGGCGTTTTTTATCGCCCAACGCATTCGCTCCAACGTGCGTGAGTTGGAAGGCGCGCTCAAGCGTGTCATCGCTCACTCGCACTTCATGGGCCGCGACATCACCATCGAGCTGATCCGCGAATCCCTGAAAGACTTGCTGGCGCTGCAAGACAAGCTGGTGAGTGTGGATAACATTCAGCGCACTGTTGCCGAGTACTACAAGATCAAGATTTCCGACCTGTTGTCCAAGCGCCGTTCGCGCTCGGTAGCACGTCCGCGTCAGGTGGCGATGGCGCTCTCTAAAGAGTTGACCAACCACAGCCTGCCGGAAATCGGTGATGTGTTTGGCGGTCGTGACCACACCACGGTTTTGCACGCCTGCCGAAAGATCAACGAACTTAAGGAATCCGACGCGGATATTCGCGAGGACTACAAGAACCTGCTGCGTACACTGACTACGTGATGACACCAGCGCAGCTTATTAAGGCAAGGGACTAGACCATGCATTTCACCATTCAACGCGAAGCCCTGTTGAAACCCCTGCAACTGGTCGCAGGCGTCGTTGAGCGCCGACAGACCTTGCCGGTGCTTTCCAACGTATTGCTGGTTGTCGAAGGCCAGCAATTGTCCCTCACCGGCACCGACCTGGAAGTCGAACTGGTGGGTCGTGTACAGCTGGAAGAACCTGCAGAACCGGGCGAAATTACGGTGCCGGCGCGCAAGCTGATGGACATCTGCAAAAGCTTGCCCAACGACGCGCTGATCGACATAAAGGTTGATGAGCAAAAGTTGGTGGTCAAAGCCGGTCGCAGTCGCTTCACCCTGTCGACCTTGCCTGCCAACGACTTCCCTACTGTGGAGGAAGGCCCTGGCTCGCTGACGTGCAGCCTTGAACAAAGCAAACTGCGCCGTTTGATCGAGCGCACCAGCTTCGCCATGGCTCAACAGGATGTGCGTTACTACCTCAATGGCATGCTGCTCGAGGTATCGGAAGGCATCATCCGTGCAGTCGCTACCGACGGCCACCGCCTGGCGATGTGTTCGATGAAGGCCGATATCGGTCAGCCGGACCGTCACCAGGTCATCGTGCCGCGTAAAGGTATCCTTGAACTGGCACGTTTGCTCACCGAGCCGGAAGGCAACGTGAGTATTGTCCTCGGTCAGCACCACATCCGTGCGACTACCGGCGAGTTCACCTTCACCTCCAAGCTGGTTGACGGCAAGTTCCCGGACTACGAGCGCGTGCTGCCTAAAGGCGGCGACAAGCTGGTGGTCGGTGATCGTCAGGCACTGCGTGAAGCGTTCAGCCGTACTGCGATTCTGTCGAACGAAAAGTACCGTGGTATTCGCCTGCAACTGGCTAATGGTCAGCTGAAAATCCAGGCGAATAACCCGGAGCAAGAAGAGGCGGAAGAAGAAGTGGGCGTCGACTACAACGGCGGTTCGCTGGAGATCGGCTTCAACGTGAGTTACCTGCTCGACGTACTGGGCGTGATGACGACTGAACAGGTACGCCTGATTCTGTCTGACTCCAACAGCAGCGCCTTGGTGCAAGAATCCGACAACGACGACTCGGCTTACGTTGTTATGCCGATGCGCCTGTAATCATGCTCAGCAGAAGCTAGATGTCCCTCAGTCGCGTCTCGGTCACCGCGGTGCGCAATCTGCACCCGGTGACCTTCTCCCCCTCCCCCCGCATCAATATCCTCCATGGCGCCAACGGCAGTGGCAAAACCAGCGTGCTGGAAGCCATCCATTTGCTCGGGCTTGCGCGTTCCTTTCGTAGTGCGCGCCTGTTGCCGGTGATTCAGTACGAGCAATTGGCATGCACGGTGTTTGGCCAGGTTGAATTGGCTGAGGGCGGGCATAGCAGCCTGGGCATATCCCGTGATCGCGGCGGTGAATTTCAAATTCGCATTGATGGGCAAAATGCTCGCAGTGCCGCGCAGCTGGCGGAAATTCTGCCGCTGCAACTGATCAACCCCGACAGCTTCCGCCTTTTAGAAGGTGCCCCGAAAATCCGCAGGCAGTTCCTCGATTGGGGAGTGTTCCACGTGGAACCACGGTTTATGGCCACGTGGCAGCGGTTGCAGAAGGCCCTGCGGCAGCGGAACTCGTGGCTGCGGCATGGTACACTTGACGCCGCTTCGCAAGCAGCTTGGGACCGGGAACTGTGCCTGGCCAGCGACGAAATAGATGAATACCGCCGTGCCTATATCAAAGCCTTGAAACCAGTCTTTGAGCAGACCTTGAGTGAGTTGTTGGATCTCGAGGGGCTGACGCTGAGTTACTACCGTGGTTGGGATAAAGAACGTGAGCTGAGCGCAGTGCTCGCCACCTCTCTACAACGGGATCAGCAAATTGGCCACACCCAGGCCGGCCCCCAACGCGCTGATTTGCGCCTTAGATTAGGCGCACATAATGCCGCGGACATCTTGTCCCGTGGTCAGCAAAAGTTGGTGGTGTGTGCATTGCGGATCGCGCAGGGTCACCTGGTTAGCCAGGCCCGCCGCGGTCAGTGTATTTATCTGGTGGATGACTTGCCGTCTGAACTCGACGAGCAACACCGCCGCGCGTTATGCCGCTTGTTGGAAGACTTACGCTGCCAGGTGTTTATCACCTGTGTAGACCACGAATTATTGAGGGAAGGCTGGCAGACGGAAACGCCAGTCGCTTTGTTCCACGTGGAACAAGGCCGTATCACCCAGACCCACGACCACCGGGAGTGAAGGCATGAGCGAAGAAAACACGTACGACTCGACCAGCATTAAAGTGCTGAAAGGTTTGGATGCCGTACGCAAACGTCCCGGTATGTACATCGGCGACACCGATGATGGTAGCGGTCTGCACCACATGGTGTTCGAGGTGGTCGACAACTCCATCGACGAAGCTTTGGCCGGTCACTGCGACGACATCAGCATCATCATCCACCCGGATGAATCCATCACCGTGCGCGACAACGGTCGCGGCATTCCGGTCGATGTGCATAAAGAAGAAGGCGTATCGGCGGCAGAGGTCATCATGACTGTGCTCCACGCCGGCGGTAAGTTCGACGACAACTCCTATAAAGTATCCGGCGGTTTGCACGGTGTAGGTGTGTCCGTAGTGAACGCGCTGTCCGAAGAGTTGGTGCTTACGGTTCGCCGTAGCGGCAAAATCTGGGAACAGACCTACGTGCATGGCGTTCCACAAGAGCCGATGAAAATCGTTGGCGAGAGTGAAACCACCGGTACGCAGATCCACTTCAAACCGTCCGACCTGACTTTCAAGAATATTCACTTCAGCTGGGACATCCTGGCCAAGCGTATTCGTGAACTGTCCTTCCTCAACTCCGGTGTGGGTATCGTCCTCAAGGACGAGCGCAGCGGCAAAGAAGAGCTGTTCAAGTACGAAGGCGGCCTGCGTGCATTTGTTGAATACCTGAACACCAACAAGACTGCGGTTAACCAGGTGTTCCACTTCAACATCCAGCGTGAAGACGGCATCGGCGTGGAAATCGCCCTGCAGTGGAACGACAGCTTCAACGAGAACCTGTTGTGCTTTACCAACAACATTCCACAACGCGACGGCGGTACTCACTTGGTGGGTTTCCGTTCCGCGCTGACGCGCAACCTGAACAACTACATCGAAGCCGAAGGCTTGGCCAAGAAGCATAAAGTTGCCACCACCGGTGACGATGCGCGCGAAGGCCTGACAGCGATTATTTCGGTGAAAGTGCCAGACCCTAAATTCAGTTCCCAGACTAAAGACAAGCTGGTGTCTTCCGAAGTGAAGACCGCAGTGGAACAGGAGATGGGCAAATACTTCTCCGACTTCCTGCTCGAGAACCCGAACGAAGCCAAACTGGTTGTTGGCAAGATGATCGACGCGGCACGTGCGCGTGAAGCAGCACGTAAAGCCCGTGAGATGACTCGTCGTAAAGGCGCGTTGGACATCGCAGGCTTGCCGGGCAAACTGGCCGACTGCCAAGAGAAAGACCCTGCCCTCTCCGAGCTGTACCTGGTGGAAGGTGACTCTGCTGGCGGTTCCGCCAAGCAGGGTCGCAACCGTCGCACCCAGGCTATCCTGCCGTTGAAAGGCAAGATCCTCAACGTTGAGAAAGCCCGCTTCGACAAGATGATTTCCTCTCAGGAAGTCGGCACGTTGATCACGGCGCTGGGCTGCGGTATCGGCCGCGACGAGTACAACATCGAGAAGTTGCGCTACCACAACATCATCATCATGACCGATGCTGACGTCGACGGTTCGCACATCCGTACGCTGTTGCTGACCTTCTTCTTCCGTCAGCTGCCGGAGCTGATCGAGCGTGGTTACATCTACATCGCTCAGCCGCCGTTGTACAAAGTGAAAAAGGGCAAGCAAGAGCAGTACATCAAAGACGACGACGCCATGGAAGAATACATGACGCAGTCGGCCCTGGAAGATGCAAGCCTGCACTTGAACGACGAAGCTCCGGGCATCTCCGGTGCATCGCTGGAGCGTCTGGTTAACGACTTCCGCATGGTCATGAAGACCCTCAAGCGTCTGTCGCGCCTGTACCCTCAGGAACTCACCGAGCACTTCATCTACCTGCCGGCTGTAAGCCTTGAGCAGCTGGGTGACCATGCAGTGATGCAGGATTGGCTGGCCCAATACGAAGTGCGCCTGCGTACCGTCGAGAAGTCTGGCCTGGTCTACAAAGCCAGCCTGCGTGAAGACCGTGAACGCAACGTGTGGCTGCCAGAGGTCGAACTGATCTCCCACGGCCTGTCGAACTACGTCACCTTCAACCGCGACTTCTTCGGCAGCAATGACTACAAGACGGTCGTAACCTTGGGCGCGCAACTGAGCACGCTATTGGACGACGGTGCTTATATTCAACGTGGTGAACGCAAGAAGCAGGTCAAGGAATTCAAAGAAGCCCTCGACTGGCTGATGGCCGAAAGCACCAAGCGCCACACCATCCAGCGATACAAAGGTCTGGGCGAAATGAACCCGGATCAACTGTGGGAAACCACCATGGACCCCGCTCAGCGTCGCATGCTGCGCGTGACCATCGAAGACGCCATTGGCGCGGACCAGATCTTCAACACCCTGATGGGTGATGCGGTCGAGCCTCGTCGTGACTTCATCGAGAGCAACGCCTTGGCGGTGTCCAACCTGGACTTCTGATCAGGTAGCTCTGCCAAAACTAAAAGGCCAACGCTTAGCGTTGGCCTTTTTTATTGCCCGGTATTTGAGAATGCTCCACGTGGAACATCGAATTTCCCACCGAGCTTAAGCCGGCGTCACGCTCTCCAATCGATACCCATACCCATAAATCGTCAGCAACTGCCAACCGCGATCCGCGGTGAGCCCCAGCTTGTTGCGCAGTCGATAGATATGCGTGTCGAGTGGCCGCGATGAGGCTATTTCTTCATGCGTCCAGAAGCGCTCATACAGGTATTCCCGAGACAGCGGGCGTGCCAGGTTGGCAAACAAGCAGCTCGCCAAGCGGTATTCGCGCTCGGTCAATGTGATGGGTTTACCCGCGCGGGTGACGGTCAGCTCGGCATCGTCGAAGGTCAGGTCGTTGAAACTCTGTACTTCATGGGTGGAAGATTTTTGCAGGCCGTGGCGGCGTAAAACGGCGCTGACCCGAGCCTTTAGCTCGTTGGGGCGAAACGGTTTGCTGAGGTAATCATCCGCCCCGCTGTTCAACGCGGTGACAATATCGGTTTCGGCATCACGGCTGGTGAGCATGATGACCGCGGGCGGTGACTCCATGTGTTCACGCGTCCAGCGCAACAGTGCGATACCTGTGATGTCGGGTAATTGCCAGTCGAGTATCAATAGGTCAAAGGTCTCGCGGCGCAACTGACGCAGCAGGTCTTCACCACGCTCGAAGCAATGCAGTGACCAAGGTTGATCCGCCGTGCTGGGGATCTGCCGCAGTGTCTGTTCAACCCGACGCAATTCAGCGGGCTCGTCATCCAGTATCGCGACACGCATAGGAGGGTCCTTTCTACTAAGAATACGGCAGCCGACGGCCCGTTTGATAACGGCACTGACTGCGCCGTTGCCAGTCTTTGAATCTGAATAATTGTGGCTGGATTCAACGACCTTCGGTTCTGGCGGTACGCTGATACCAAGACGCCTGAAGTCCATTCAAGGACCGCGATACCTACAGCGAAGATACCGGCTCTCACCTGTTAGGAACAGTATCAGTGCCAAATGCATTTGCTGCCTTTCGGGCGTGTCATGCACTGCCCCGATGTACGCTATGGTGCTGCAAGCGCTTTTTTCACCGTGAGGCCTGAAGGGTCACAAATCAGCCACTCGCGTTAACGCACATCACCTGGAAGGTGTACTGGGCTCTATGAAACCTTCAACAATTCGTTATCAACCGCAGCGCCAGCGCGCAGCGGTAGCCTCGTGATGCTGTGGCGCAAGGCCGAACAACGCCAGCCGACTCGGGCGCAGCTGCTGTTTCACGACTTGTTTCGCGAGTGGGTGTGGATTGGTTTGGTCTTGCTGCCTTTCACTGCTTGCCTGTCGCTGGCCTTTTCCTCCACGGCTGGCGTAGAGCTTGAGGCGAATGTGCTGAAGGGTTGGGTGCAAGGTCGCAGCATCGTCGATGTGCCCGGTTGGTTCGCGGCGCTGACGGCGACTTCTCTGGTGGCATTGCTGCTGGGCTTGCTGCTGTATCGACCTCGCTATGCGCTGTGGATGACGCTGCTTTGCATGGCTGGTGCGTTGCTTGGCTCATGGGCGCTGCTGCGCTTCGGTCATTGGTGGTCACCCGCTGCGTGCCTGATTGGCTTGCTGCTCAGTTATTTGATCTGGAATTGGCGCCGACTCAGCGTGATCGTTGCGTACTTCGGCTGGGAACTCGCCCGCCTGGATAACGAACCCAAAGTACTGCCGGAACGGCGTCGTGCACCGGCCAGCAAAGGTGATGTGCTGCAAGGGCAGATATTTGCGCTTGAGCAGGCGGTCAGTCGTACACGCGATACGCGCCGCTTTATGGCAGACGGCTTGGAATGCCTGCCGGTAGCAACGCTGATTACCGACCCGAAGGGTAGCGTCCTGTTGGCCAACCGTGTTGCCCGTGATGTGTTTGGTAATGACCTGGTGACTGAAAACATCCTGGAGCAACTCGCCGACCTGGGGTATCCGCCGCTGCACAATGGCGTTCGCCCTGCCCTGTCGGCGATGCAGCTGATTGAGTTTCGTGACGTGCATCAGCGCAGCCTGCGCATAGAGCTTGCACCGCTGTTGCCGGCTGAAGGGGATCTCGCGCTTGGCTGGCTGTTGAGCCTTACCGACTTGAGCAAAGAGCGTGACGCTCAGCAGCATCGTGAGACCATGCTGCGGTTCCTTTCCCACGACCTGCGCGCCCCGCATTCGGCGATCCTCGCGTTGCTGGATGTGCACAACGACACCTCACCGATATTTGCCCAGATCGAACAACAGGTTAAGCGCGCCTTGAACCTCACCGAATCCTTCGTGCAGTTGGCCAAAGCCGAAGCGGACGGTTACCAATTCCAGCCGTCACTGTTCGCTATGTTGGTAATGGATGCGTTCGACCAGGTGGCGGTAACCGCTCAACTCAAGGGTATCCGTCTGGTGCATGACCTGGATGAGGCGGACGACGGCATGGTGTTAGCCGATCAATCACTGCTGACTCGCGCGTTGTTCAACCTGCTGGAGAATGCGATTAAATACTCACCCTCCGGCACCACAGTCAGGTTGAGCCATGGCAGCGCGCAAGGTTGGTTGGAATGCCGTATCAGCGATCAAGGGTCAGGCATCGCCGCAGCGGATCTGCCGGAGCTGTTTAGCCAATATCGGCGGTTTGATTCGGCGCAAGGCAGCGAGGGTTTGGGGTTGGGCCTTACGATGGTTAAAGCGGTAATAGAGCGTCACGACGGGCGCATTTTATGTCAAAGCGAGTTGGGTAGAGGCTCTACCTTCAGCCTGCGATTGCCGTTGCTGGACGACTGAAATAACCGGCTTTTTGGTTGTGCATAAAAAACCGGTCTCAAGGACCGGTTTTTTAATGCGGGAAAAACTTATGCACGGTTTTCGGTATTTTATGAGCTTAAGAAATATGTAATAAAATCAGCTCTTTATGTATGAAAACTGGCAGTTTACGAACAAACCGTACACAGGTTATCCACAATTTTTTATAGCACTGGCGTCTCGACCACAACAGGCTCCGGCGGCAGCGAACCCATGGCGCGTTGCTGCGCTTCGTTCCAGGCTGCAGCGCGGTCATTCAACGCGGCAATCGCACGCGGGCCTTCGCCCTCGGCGTACATGGGCTGGCCAATCACCACGGTGATCGTACCGGCGCGTTTCGCCCAGCCAGTCTTTGGCCAGAACTTGCCGGCGTTGTGCGCAATCGGCAGCACCGGCAGGTTGGCGTTGACCGCGAGTGCTGTGCCGCCGCGCGAAAACTTGCCGACGGTGCCGAACGGCACGCGAGTCCCTTCCGGGAAAATCAGCACCCAAACGCCATCTTTGAGCAGCTCGTCGCCCTTCTTGGCCACATGCTTGAGCGCAGCCTTGGGGTTATCGCGGTCGATAGCGATCGGCCGCAGCATGGCCATGGCCCAGCCGAAAAACGGCACGTACAGCAGCTCCCGCTTGAGTACTTGGCTAAGCGGCGAGAAGTACGCCGAGAGGAAGAACGTCTCCCACGTGCTTTGGTGGTTCGACAGAATCACGCAAGGCTGCTGCGGGACGTTTTCAGCGCCCTTGATTTCGAAGCGGATGCCGAGAAATACCTTGCTCAGCCACAACGCGCAGCGGCACCAGTAAACGTTGATAAAACGATAGCGCGCCTTGAACGGCAGGAACGGCGCAATAAAAAAGCTCAGGGTGCACCAGAGAAACGAACTGGTGCCCAGCAGCAGGTAAAAGAAAAAGGTTCTGATGGCCTGCAAGATCGACATGGCAGCATTTACCGTTGCGGGTCATGGCCCGCCTGCTAAAAGCGCACTCCCGAGCAATCCTGATCAGGAAGTCGGGGCGGCTAGTTGTTAATAAGTTCTGCGGCAACCGCCGCCAGATCGTCAAAAATCAAGGTGCCTACCGGCAGGTTTTTCGCCTGGGTCTTTTCGCCTTTCCCGGTCTTAACCAAAACTGGCTGAGAGTCGACGGCTTTGGCCGCCTCCAGGTCACCGAGGCTGTCCCCGACAAACCATAGCCCAGCCAGCGGTACCTTGTAATGTTCTGCAATGGTTTTCAACATCCCGGGCTTGGGTTTGCGGCAATCGCAGTCCTCATCCGGCCCGTGTGGGCAATACACCACCAACCCCAGCTCACCGCCCTGCTCAGCCACCAACGTGCGCAAGCGCGCGTGCATGGCGTCCAGCGTGGCGATGTCGTAATAGCCGCGGGCGATGCCGGACTGGTTGGTAGCGATGGCCACCGTCCAGCCGACTTTGCTCAACTGCGCGATGGCCTCGATCGAGCCGGGCAGTGGAATCCATTCCGCCACCGATTTGATGTAAGCGTCGGAGTCATAATTAATCACCCCGTCCCGATCGAGAATCAGCAGTTTCAACATAGTCAGCTCAGCGTCGAAATATCAGCGATATTGACGAACAAGCCGCGCAGACGCGCCAGCATGGCGTAGCGGTTTTTGCGTACACCCGCATCTTCGGCATTGATCATCACGGCTTCGAAGAACGCATCCACCGGCTCACGCAAGCTGGCCAGTCGCGCCAACGCTTCGGCGTAATTACGCTCGGCGATCAATGGCTTCACCGCGTTTTCTGCCTTGGCGATGGCGGAGTTCAGCGAGAACTCTTTGGCATCGGCAAACAGCCCAGGGTCGACTTCGGCAGTGCCGAGGTTATCGGCCTTGCTCAGCAGGTTCGACACACGCTTGTTCACGGCAGCCAGTGCATCGGCCTCCGGCAGTTTGCGGAACGCTTGTACGGCTTGCACGCGTTGGTCGAAGTCCAGCGCCGAACCCGGTTGCAGGGCACGCACCGACAGGTACACGGACACGTCCACGCCTTCGTCTTCGTAACGCGCACGCAGGCGGTCGAAGACGAATTCGAGCACTTGCTCGGCCAAGCCGGCTTGTTTGACCTTGGCGCCGAATTGGCCGACCGCGAACACCACGGCTTGGGTCAGGTCGAGGTCGAGCTTTTTATCGATCAGGATGCGCAGTACGCCCAGCGCGGCACGGCGCAGGGCATACGGGTCTTTGCTGCCGGTGGGCAACATGCCGATACCGAAGATACCGACCAGCGTATCGAGCTTGTCGGCGATGGCCACGGCCGCACCGGTCAAGGTGGTCGGCAATTCTGCGCCGGCACCGCGCGGCATGTACTGCTCGTTCAGCGCCAGGGCTACTTCGTCCGGCTCGCCATCGTTGAGGGCGTAGTAGTAACCGGCAACGCCTTGCATCTCAGGGAACTCGCCCACCATCTCGGTGGCAAGGTCGCATTTGGACAGCACACCCGCGCGCGCAGCCCAGGCAGGGTCACCGCCGATGCGCGGCGCAATGTAGGCGGCCAGCTTGGAAATGCGTACGGCTTTGTCGTAAACGCTGCCGAGTTTTTCCTGGAACACCACGTTTTGCAGGCGCAGGTTGAAGTCTTCGAGCTTCTGCTTTTTGTCTTGCTTGAAGAAGAACTCGGCGTCGGTCAGGCGCGGGCGAACGACTTTCTCGTTACCGGCGATGATCTGTTGCGGGTCCTTGCTTTCGATGTTGGCCACGGTGATGAAGCGCGGCAGCAATTTGCCGTCCACGTCCAGCAGGCAGAAATACTTCTGGTTGTCCTGCATGGTGGTAATCAGCGCTTCTTGCGGCACGTCGAGGAAACGTTCTTCGAACGAGCACACCAGCGGCACTGGCCACTCAACCAGCGCGGTCACTTCATCAAGCAGGCCTGGCGGCACGATAGCGGTGCCTTCCTGCTGGCGGGCCAGCTCTTCAGTGCGCTTGCTGATCAGTTCGCGACGCTCGTTGGCATCGGCCAGCACGTAGGCGGCTCGCAGGTCGGCGGCATAGTTGGCCGGCGAGGTGATACGCACCGCTTGCGGGTGGTGGAAGCGGTGACCACGCGATTCGCGACCGGCTGTCTGAGCAAGGATCGTGCAATCGATGACCTGGTCACCGAGCAACATCACCAGCCACTGGGTTGGGCGTACGAATTCTTCTTTGCGCGCGCCCCAACGCATGCGCTTGGGGATCGGCAAGTCGTTCAGCGAGTCTTCAACGATAGTCGGCAACAGGCTGGCGGTTGGCTTGCCGGTGATGACCTGGCTGAAACGCAGTTTCGGGCCGCTCTGGTCGATTTCGCTCAGCTCGACGCCACACTTCTTGGCAAAACCCAGCGCGGCTTGAGTCGGGTTACCTTCCGCGTCGAACGCCGCCTGACGCGGCGGGCCGTCGAGGTTGATGCTGCGGTCCGGTTGCTGGGTTTCCAGCGCGGTCAGCAACACGGCCAGGCGACGTGGCGCGGCGTAGACTTTTTTCGCTTCAAACTTCAGGCCAGCGCTGTGCAGGCCTTTTTCGATACCGGCCAGGAACGCATCGGCCAGGGTATTGAGTGCCTTGGGTGGCAGCTCTTCGGTGCCCAGTTCAACCAAAAAATCTTGAGCACTCATTGTGCAGCCTCCAGCTTAGCCAACACTTCATCACGCAGGTCCGGGGTTGCCATCGGGAAGCCCAGCTTGGCGCGCGCCAGCAGGTAGGCTTGGGCGACGGAACGCGCCAGGGTGCGTACACGCAGAATGTATTGCTGACGCGCGGTTACCGAGATGGCACGGCGGGCGTCCAGCAGGTTGAAGGTATGGGACGCCTTCAAGACCATTTCATAGCTCGGCAACGGCAGCGGCTGGTCGAGTTCGATCAGGCGCTTGGCTTCGCTTTCATAGAAGTCGAACAGTTCGAAGAGTTTTTCGACGTTGGCGTGTTCGAAGTTGTAAGTGGATTGCTCCACTTCGTTCTGGTGGAACACATCGCCATAGGTGACTTTGCCGAACGGGCCGTCAGCCCACACCAGGTCGTACACAGAGTCCACGCCCTGCAGGTACATGGCCAGGCGCTCGAGACCGTAGGTGATCTCGCCGGTCACGGGGTAGCACTCAATGCCGCCAGCTTGCTGGAAGTACGTGAACTGCGTGACTTCCATGCCGTTCAGCCAAACTTCCCAACCCAGGCCCCAGGCGCCCAGCGTTGGCGACTCCCAGTTGTCTTCGACGAAACGGATGTCGTGCACCAGCGGGTCCAGGCCAACATGTTTCAGCGAGCCGAGGTACAGCTCCTGGAAATTGTCCGGGTTCGGCTTCAACACCACCTGAAACTGGTAGTAATGCTGCAGGCGGTTCGGGTTTTCGCCGTAGCGGCCGTCAGTCGGGCGACGACTGGGCTGCACATAAGCGGCGTTCCAGGTTTCCGGGCCGATGGCCCGCAGGAAGGTAGCGGTGTGGAAAGTGCCGGCGCCTACTTCCATATCGTAGGGCTGAAGTACCACACAACCTTGCTCGGCCCAGTATTGCTGGAGGGCGAGGATCAAGTCTTGGAAGGTACGCACGGCTGGCGTAGGCTGGCTCACGAAATTCACCTGTTACTTGGGCTGCGATTTAAAGAGCGGGAGTATACCCGATTCGGCCGCGCCACCATCCCCTGGAGCCTTATGCCACGCTGCTTTTGGTGTTCTGAAGATCCGCTGTACATGGCTTATCACGATCAGGAGTGGGGAACGCCGCTGCGCGATGCGCAGGGCTTGTTCGAGTTACTTTTGCTCGAAGGGTTCCAGGCGGGCCTGTCCTGGATCACCGTTTTACGCAAACGCGAGCATTATCGAAAGGTCCTGTTCGGCTTTGATGCGCAGCGCTTGGCGCAACTGACCGACGCCGAGATTGAGGCGCTGATGCTCGACCCCGGCATTGTGCGCAATCGCCTCAAGCTCAATGCCACCCGGCGTAATGCCGCCGCCTGGCTGGCGCTGGAAGACCCGGTAGGTTGGCTTTGGTCGTTTGTCGGCGGCATGCCCAAGGTCAACCACTTCAAGGATCGCAGCCAAGTCCCGGCGATCACGCCAGAAGCCGAAGCCATGAGTAAAGCCTTGAAAAAAGCCGGCTTCACCTTTGTCGGCCCGACCATTTGCTACGCATTCATGCAGGCCTCGGGCATGGTCATGGACCACACCCAAGACTGCGACCGTTACGCGGTTTTGGCCAACGCCGGTTAGAATGGCGGTTTTGCGCACTACATTTGATCAGGAGTGACCTGTGGAAAAGTTTAAAGGCGCCTTGCTGGTAGGCGCTCTGCGGTTGTTTGCCCTGCTGCCTTGGCGCGCTGTACAGGCCGTCGGCACGGCGATTGGCTGGATCATGTGGAAAACCCCCAACCGCTCGCGCGAAACGGTGCGGATCAACCTCTCCAAATGCTTCCCGGACATGGACCCCGCCGCGCGCGAGCGCTTGGTCGGCCAGAGCTTGATGGACATCGGCAAGTCCCTGACTGAAAGCGCCTGCGCGTGGATCTGGCCGGCGCAGCGCTCGATTGATCTGGTACGCGAAGTCGAAGGCCTGGACGTGCTGCACCAAGCATTGGCCTCCGGCAAAGGCGTGGTCGGCATTACCAGCCACTTGGGCAACTGGGAGGTGTTGAACCACTTCTATTGCAGCCAGTGCAAACCGATCATTTTCTACCGCCCGCCGAAGCTCAAGGCGGTGGATGATTTGCTGCGCAAGCAGCGCGTGCAACTGGGTAACCGCGTCGCGGCGTCGACCAAGGAAGGCATTCTCAGTGTGATCAAAGAAGTGCGTAAAGGTGGCCAGGTGGGCATTCCTGCCGACCCGGAACCGGCAGAATCGGCCGGCATCTTTGTGCCGTTCTTCGCCACTCAGGCGCTGACCAGCAAGTTCGTGCCGAACATGCTCGCCGGTGGCAAGGCGGTTGGCGTGTTCCTGCATGCCCTGCGGCTGCCGGACGGCTCGGGTTACAAAGTGATTCTGGAAGCCGCGCCGGAAGACATGTACAGCACCGACACCGCCACCTCCTGCGCGGCGATGAGCAAGGTGGTCGAGCGTTATGTCGGCGCCTACCCGAGCCAGTACATGTGGAGCATGAAGCGCTTCAAGAAACGCCCGCCGGGCGAGGCGCGGTGGTATTGATACACGGCTGACTCAAGGTCGACAACAAACACTATGGGAGGGGGCTTGCTCCCGATGGCGGTCTATCAGTTACAGATAAATTGACTGACACTCTGCTATCGGGAGCAAGCCCCCTCCCACATTTTTGGCCTGAGCAGTTAAGCCAACTTTTTGGGTAGCGCGTTAAGCCTTGCGGTCGAGTTTCTTCAGGAACAGCGTCATCTCTTTCTCGGCCTGTTTGTCGCCATGCGCCTGGGCCGCTTCGATACCCTTCTCCCACGCCTGTCGTGCTGCGCCACTGTCGCCCTGCGCTTGCTGCGCCTTGCCCAACAACTTCCACGCCGCCGAGTACTTCGGGTCAAATTCGACGCACCTGAGCAAATGCTCCGCCGCCTTGGCGTAGTCCTTCAGGTCCAGATAACCCTTGCCCAAGCCAAAGCGCAGCAGCGAGTTATCCACACCCTTGGCGAGCATTTTCTCCAGCGATTCGAGCATGCAGGTGTACTCCGTTGTGTCAGAAGAAGCTCAGCCCGACGTGGAACAACTTCTCCACATCGCGGATGTGTTTTTTATCCACAAGGAACAGGATCACGTGGTCGCCCGTTGCAATCACCGTGTCGTCGTGGGCGATGATCACTTCTTCGTCACGGATGATCGCGCCAATGGTGGTGCCCGGCGGCAAGCCGATATCGCGAATGGCCTTGCCGATGACCTTGCTCGACTTCGAATCGCCGTGGGCAATTGCCTCGATGGCTTCCGCCGCGCCACGCCGCAGCGAGTGCACGCTGACAATATCGCCACGGCGTACGTGCGCGAGCAAGGTGCCGATGGTCGCCAGTTGCGGGCTGATGGCAATGTCGATGTCGCCGCCCTGAATCAGGTCCACGTAAGCCGGGTTGTTGATGATGGTCATCACCTTCTTCGCCCCCAGCCGCTTGGCCAACAAGGAAGACATGATGTTGGCCTCGTCATCGTTGGTCAGGGCCAGGAAAATATCCGCGTCGGCAATGTTTTCTTCCATTAGAAGGTCGCGGTCCGAGGCACTGCCTTGCAGTACGACAGTGCTGTCGAGCGTGTCGGACAAATGCCGGCAGCGCGCCGGGCTCATCTCGATGATTTTCACTTGGTAGCGGCTTTCAATCGCCTCGGCCAAGCGCTCGCCGATCTGCCCACCGCCGGCGATGACGATGCGTTTGTAGGTCTCATCGAGGCGGCGCATTTCGCTCATGACGGCGCGAATATTCGCCTTGGCGGCGATGAAAAACACTTCGTCGTCGGCCTCTATCACCGTATCGCCTTGCGGCAGAATCGGCCGGTCGCGACGGAAAATCGCGGCTACGCGGGTTTCCACATTCGGCATGTGTTCGCGCAGTTGGCGCAGTTGCTGGCCCACCAGCGGCCCGCCGTAATAGGCTTTTACCGCGACCAATTGCGCTTTACCGCCGGCGAAGTCGATCACCTGCAAGGCGCCGGGAATTTCGATCAGGCGCTTGATGTAATGGGTTACCACCTGCTCCGGGCTGATCAGCACGTCGACTGGAATCGCGTCGTTGTCGAACAGGCCGGCGCGGGTCAGGTAAGCCGCCTCACGCACGCGGGCGATTTTGGTCGGGGTGTGAAACAGGGTGTGTGCGACCTGGCAGGCGACCATGTTGGTCTCGTCGCTGTTGGTCACGGCCACCAACATGTCGGCATCGTCGGCGCCTGCCTGGCGCAGCACTGTCGGGAATGACGCGCGGCCTTGCACGGTGCGGATGTCGAGGCGGTCACCGAGGTTGCGCAGGCGCTCGGCATCGGTGTCGACCACAGTGATGTCGTTGGCTTCGCTGGCCAAATGTTCAGCCAGCGAGCCACCCACCTGCCCTGCCCCGAGGATGATGATTTTCATCCGGTCACTCCCTTAAACCCATTCAGCCGCGCGCGGCGGCAATCTTGATCAGTTTGGCGTAGTAGAAGCCATCGTGCCCGCCTTCTTGCGCGAGCAACTGGCGACCATGCGGCTGCTTGATACCGGCAGCCGTGGCCAGGTCCAGCTCACGTGCGCCACTGGTGCGGGCCAGGAACGCCGCGATCACCTCGGTATTTTCGGTGGGCAAGGTCGAGCAGGTGGCGTAGAGCAGGATGCCGCCGACTTCCAGCGTCGGCCACAGCGCGTCGAGCAGTTCGCCTTGCAACGCGGCCAGGGCAGCGATGTCATCAGCTTGGCGGGTCAGCTTGATGTCCGGGTGGCGGCGGATCACGCCGGTGGCGGAACAGGGCGCGTCCAGCAGGATGCGCTGGAACGGTTTGCCGTCCCACCAGGTGGCGGTGTCGCGGCCGTCGGCGGCGATCAGGTCGGCACTCAGGCCCAGGCGCGCAAGGTTTTCGCGCACGCGCACCAACCGTTTGGCTTCCAGGTCCACCGCAACCACACCGGCGAGGTCTTTTTCGACTTCGAGGATGTGACAGGTCTTGCCGCCCGGTGCGCAGCACGCGTCCAGCACGCGCTGGCCAGGCGCCAGGTCGAGCAGGTCGGCGGCCAGTTGCGCGGCTTCGTCCTGCACGCTCACCCAGCCTTCGGCAAAGCCCGGCAGGCTGCGCACGTCGCTGGCGGCGTCCAGCACGATGCCGTCCACACTGAACACGCACGGTGTGGCCGCGATGCCGGCAGCGCTCAGCAATTGCAGGTACGCGTCGCGGCGGTGATGGCGGCGGTTGACCCGCAGAATCATCGGCGGGTGCGCATTGTTGGCCGCGCAAATGGCTTCCCATTGCTCAGGCCAAAACGCCTTGAGGGATTTTTGCAGCCAGCGCGGGTGGGCGGTGCGCACCACCGGGTCATGTTCCAGCTCGGCCAGCAGCGCTTCGCTCTCGCGTTGCGCGCGGCGCAACACGGCGTTGAGCAGCGCTTTGGCCCAAGGCTTTTTGAGTTTTTCGGCGCAACCGACGGTTTCACCGATGGCGGCGTGGGCTGGCACACGGGTGTAAAGCAGCTGATAAAGGCCGACCAGCAGCAGCGCTTCCACATCCGCATCGGCTGCCTTGAATGGCTTTTGCAGCAGCTTGGCGGCCAGCGCCGACAAACGAGGCTGCCAGCGCGCGGTGCCAAAGGCCAGGTCTTGGGTGAAACCACGGTCGCGGTCTTCCACCTTGTCCATCTGAGTCGGCAATGAACTGTTCAGCGACGCCTTGCCATTGAGCACGGCGGCGAGAGCCTTGGCGGCGGCCAGACGCGGGTTCATTGCGCGACCGCCCCGAGTACGCTGCCCAAGGCAAATTTCTCACGACGGCTGTTGAACAAATCGCTGAAATTAAGCGCTTTGCCACCCGGCAATTGCAAGCGGGTCAGGCACAGCGCCTGCTCACCACAGGCCACCAGCAGGCCGTCTTTGCTGGCGCCGATGATCTCACCGGGGGCGCCTTGGCCGTCAGCCAGCGTGGCGGCGAGTACTTTCAACGCTTCGCCATTCAGCATGCTGTGGCAGACCGGCCAAGGGTTGAAGGCGCGCACCAGGCGCTCCAGTTCCACGGCCGGGCGGCTCCAGTCGATGCGGGCTTCATCTTTGTTCAGTTTGTGCGCGTAGGTGGCCAGGCTGTCGTCCTGTACTTCGCCTTCCAGCGTACCGGCAGCGAGCCCTGCGATGGCCTGGATCACGGCGGGCGGGCCCATCTCGGCGAGGCGGTCGTGCAGGCTGCCGCCGGTGTCTTCGGCGCTGATCGGGGTGATGACTTTGAGCAGCATCGGGCCGGTGTCCAGACCCGCCTCCATGCGCATCACGGTCACGCCGCTTTCAGCGTCACCGGCTTGCACCGCGCGCTGAATCGGCGCCGCACCGCGCCAGCGCGGCAGCAGCGACGCATGGCTGTTGATGCAGCCCAGGCGTGGAATATCCAGCACGGCTTGCGGCAGGATCAAGCCATAAGCCACCACCACCAGCAGGTCCGGTTTTAATGCTGCCAGCTCAGCTTGAGCCTCGGCGTTGCGCAACGTCGGCGGTTGCAACACATCAATAGTGTGCTCAAGCGCCAGCTGCTTGACCGGGCTCGGCATCAGTTTTTGCCCGCGACCGGCCGGGCGATCCGGTTGGGTGTACACCGCGACGACTTCATAAGGGCTGGCAAGCAACGCCTTGAGGTGTTCGGCGGCAAATTCAGGAGTGCCGGCAAAAACAATGCGCAGTGGCTCGGTCATGGGAGGTCTCGTTAAAAACAGTCACAAAAGAAAAAGGCTTGCCGCAGCAAGCCTTTGGAAGAAGGGAATCAAGCTTGCTGGCGATGCTTTTTTTCCAGCTTCTTCTTGATCCGGTCGCGTTTAAGCGTGGACAGGTAATCAACAAACAGCTTGCCGTTGAGGTGGTCGCATTCATGCTGAATGCACACCGCCAGCAGGCCTTCGGCAACCAGCTCGTAGGGCTTGCCGTCACGGTCCAGGGCCTTGATCTTCACGCGTACCGGGCGTTCGACGTTTTCGTAGAACTCCGGCACCGACAGGCAGCCTTCCTGGTATTCGCCCATCTCTTCGGTCAGCGGTTCGAACTCGGGGTTGATAAACACCCGAGGTTCGCTGCGATCTTCCGACAGGTCCATGACCACGACGCGTTGATGCACGTTGACCTGGGTCGCGGCGAGGCCGATGCCCGGTGCTTCATACATTGTTTCAAACATGTCATCGACCAACTGACGAACCTTGTCGTCCACTACGTCCACCGGTTTGGCGATTGTGCGCAGGCGCGAGTCGGGAAATTCGAGGATGTTCAAAATAGCCATAAGCGTAATTGCTGCACATGTGAGGTAGAGGCAAATCGGCGTTGGGATGGACCCACACAGCCGGTGTGAAACGTTCGGAAGCCGCGAAGGCTATGGCATTTCACGCGAACGCACATAATAAAGGAGATTCACCCCATGAGGAAATCGCTACTCGTCTTGCTGCTGTGGGCACCGCTCGCCACGGCCCTGATTCCAAAGCCCGGCCAAGCGCTGAATCAAACGACGCAGCAGGCTATTAAGCACTTTCTAGTGCATAACCGCATCCTCAATACGCCCCAGGAACTGGACAGCGCGCCGTACATCGTCGCAGCCGCGGCCGGTCGCGTACTCGGCGCCAATGGCGAGCGTGTGCACGCGCGGGGTCATCTGGACCCGGCCCAGCCAACCTATGGGATCTTTCGTCGGGGCAAAACCTACATCGACCCCGACACCCAGGAATTGCTGGGTATCAACGCCGACGACATCGGCACCGCACGTTTTGTAACGGCCGGCGACCTCACCACCCTGGCGGTGCAACGGGTGACTCAGGAAGTGCGCCCGGGCGACCGTTTGCTGCGTGCCGAACCGCGTGTCGAGCTGGCCAACCTGCAAACGCCCAAGCCTGCACCCTTTATCGAAGGGCACATCATCGACATCCCCAAAGGCGTGACCCAGATCGGCGTGCGGGATGCCGTGACCTTGAACAAGGGCCGCCGCGACGGCCTGCTCGAAGGCCAACTGCTGACGGTGATCAAGGCTGGCGCCACCGTGCGCGACGTTATCAGCGGGGCGGCGACAACACTGCCGGATGAGCGTGCCGGCACCGTGCTGGTGTTTCGCACGTACGAAAAGCTCAGTTATGGCCTGGTGCTCAGCGCTTCGCGTTCACTGGCCGTAATGGATCGATTCGAGGCTACCGATCGGGCCGAATAAGTAGCTTGCTAAATAAGTTACCAACAGAGTTATCCACAGCTTGTTCCGGTCAAGGACGATTAAATGTATCCGATAAACAGCAGTGAAATTTCCCCGTCTGAGCTGGAAGCTCGACTACGCTTGCACAGGCTGCCGGAGCTGGGTCCCAAGCGGTTTCGCGTATTGATTGACGCGTTCGGTTCTGCCTCAAAGGCGATCAGTGCGCCGGCCAGTGCCTGGCGCTCGCTGGGGTTGCCGGCCAGCAGCGCCGAGGCCCGACGCAGCCCCGAAATACGTGATGGCGCCAGCCACGCATTAGCGTGGCTTGCGCGTCCCGCCCAGCATTTGCTGATGTGGGACCAGCCCGAGTACCCCGCGCTGCTTGCACAGATTGACGATGCGCCACCTTTATTGTTTGTTGCAGGCGACCCGAAAATTCTTGAAAAACCACAGTTGGCGATGGTCGGCAGCCGCCGTGCTTCCAGGCCCGGCCTGGACACTGCAGCGGCCTTTTCGCGCAGCCTGGCGAGCGCCGGTTTTGTCATCACCAGCGGCTTGGCGTTGGGCATCGACGGCGCTGCGCATCAAGCGGCGCTGGATGTCGGCGGGCAGACAATCGGCGTGCTCGGCACAGGCCTCGAAAACTTTTATCCACAGCGCCACCGACAGCTCGCGGCAGCGATGATTGCCCAAGGCAGCGCAGTGGTTTCCGAGTTTCCGCTGGACGCCGCACCGCAGTCCGCCAACTTTCCGCGGCGCAATCGAATCATCAGCGGGCTGTCGTTGGGGGTGCTGGTGGTAGAAGCCGGCATGGCCAGTGGTTCGTTGATCACCGCGCGGCTGGCGGGTGAGCAAGGGCGCGAGGTGTATGCGATCCCAGGCTCCATCCATCATCCCGGCGCCAAGGGCTGTCATCAATTGATCCGCGATGGCGCAACGTTGGTGGAGTCCATCGAGCACATTCTCGAAGGCCTGCGCGGTTGGCAAGCGTTGTCCCGCCCTGCGCCGATGCCCGTCACCCATCCGTTGGTGGCACTGCTGCACGCGGCGCCGCACACCAGCGAAGCCCTGGCGATTGCCAGCGGGCGCGCATTGTCGCAGGTGCTGGCGACGCTGACGGAGCTTGAGCTTGAAGGCTTGGTGACCTGCGATAGCGGGCGCTGGCTTGCGCGCCGCCAGCTTTTTTAGCGTGGTTTTTGTGGCTGGGTTTTGCAAAGAACATCGGTAAACTGCGCAGAGCTTTAGTCCGGAGAGTGAGCAATGGTCAACAGGTGGCGTGTGCTGGAAACCGCACGAGAAATTCGCGCAGGCGCGGTGATTGCCTATCCGACCGAAGCGGTCTGGGGCTTGGGCTGCGACCCTTGGAACGAGGCAGCGGTAGACCGTCTGCTGGCGATCAAGAATCGGTCGGTGGACAAGGGCCTGATCCTGGTGGCAGACAACATTCGCCAGTTCGATTTTCTATTTGAAGACTTCCCCGACACCTGGATCGAGCGCATGGCCAGTACCTGGCCTGGGCCGAATACCTGGCTGGTGCCGCATCAGAACTTGCTGCCCGAGTGGGTGACCGGTGTGCACGACACGGTCGCCTTGCGCGTCAGCGATCACCCGCTGGTGCGCGATTTGTGCGCGCTGACAGGGCCGTTGATTTCCACCTCGGCCAACCCGCAGGGCCGCCCGGCAGCGCGCACGCGAATTCGTGTGGAGCAGTATTTCCGTGGCCAGGTCGACCTGGTATTGGGTGGCGCCTTGGGCGGGCGTAAAAACCCAAGCCTGATTCGTGACCTGGCGACGGGTGAGGTTGTGCGGCCCTCTTGAGACCGAGTTGGCGGAGTGGATCAAACACGCTTTCTGTGGGAGCGGGCTTGCTCGCGATTGCGGTGTGTCAGTTTAAAAATACTCATCTGACACACTGCAATCGCGAGCAAGCCCGCTCCCACAGTTTGAGTGCATTCTGCCTGGGAGATTGGGTCGGCTTTTGATGTGGGAAGCGCCCCGCTATAGGCGCAATCTCACGATGAGGCCTCACGCTCTTACGGCAACAGAATCGTCGATCCGGTGGTGCGACGCCCCGACAACTCCGTGTGCGCCTTCGCCGCTTCGGCCAATGAAAACCGTTGGTTGATGTCAATGCGCAGCTTGCCGCTCTTGATCATCGAGAACAGGTCATCCGCCATTACCTGCAGGTCTTTTGGGTTGCTGGCGTAAGTCGCCAACGTTGGCCGGGTGACATACAGCGAGCCCTTGGCGGCCAAAATCCCAAGGTTCACGCCATCCACCGCGCCCGATGCGTTACCAAAACTTATCAACAGACCTCGTGGCGCTACGCAGTCCAGCGAGGTCAGCCAGGTGTCTTTGCCGACGCCGTCGTACACCACCGGCACCTTTTTGCCGTCGGTCAATTCCAGTACGCGCTGTGCGACATTTTCCTTGCTGTAGTCGATGGTCTCCCACGCGCCGAGGGATTTGGCCAAGGCGGCTTTCTCCGGCGAGCTTACGGTACCGATCAGCTTCACGCCCAAGGCTTTGGCCCATTGGCACGCGAGTGAGCCCACGCCACCCGCCGCCGCGTGGAACAGAATGGTTTCGCCGCCCTTCAGCTCATAGGTCTGGCGCAGCAAATATTGCACGGTCAGGCCCTTGAGCATGGCACCGGCGGCGTGTTCAAAGCTGATGTCGTCCGGCAGGTGCACCAGGTTGGCGGCGGGCAACACGTGCAGTTCGCTGTAGGCGCCCAGTGGGCCACTGCCGTAGGCCACACGGTCGCCGACGCTGAATTGAGTGACGTCGCTGCCGACCGCGTCGACCACGCCGGCGCCCTCCGCGCCCAACCCCGATGGCAATGCCGGCGGTGCATAAAGGCCGCTGCGAAAATAGGTGTCGATGAAATTCAGGCCAATCGCCTTGTTACGCACCCGAACCTGCTGCGGGCCTGGCTCTGCCGGTGTGTAGTCAACATATTCAAGCACTTGCGGGCCGCCATGGGCGCTGAACTGGATACGTTTAGCCATCTACCTTCTCCTTGAGTCGACTGTACGAAGCACCCTATCGGACTCCTAAGCGTGACCTTCGTCAACTGCGGCGCACGTGTGTGCGGTGTTATCCTGTGCGCCCATTTGCCGCCGACGCCCAATGGCCTCGCGTAGCTTTGCCCGATAAAGGTGACGCCATGACTACCCACACCGAGGCTGTTAAAGCCTACCTGCTTGATCTGCAAGAGCGCATTTGCAGCGCTCTGGAAACCTTTGAGCCGGACACTCGTTTTATTGAAGACGCCTGGACCCGGCCAGCCGGCGGCGGCGGGCGCACACGTGTGATTGAAAACGGTTCGGTCATCGAAAAAGGCGGCGTTAACTTTTCCCACGTGTTTGGCAGCGGCCTCCCACCGTCTGCCAGTGCGCATCGCCCTGAACTGGCCGGTCGCGGGTTTGAAGCCATGGGCGTGTCGCTGGTGATTCACCCGCACAACCCGCATGCACCGACATCCCACGCCAACGTGCGCTTTTTCATCGCCGAAAAAGAAGGCGAAGAACCCGTATGGTGGTTCGGTGGCGGCTTCGACCTCACGCCCTACTACGGCCATGAAGAGGACTGCATTCATTGGCATCGCGTGGCAGAGCAGGCGTGTGCGCCGTTCGGTGCCGACGTGTACCCGCGCTACAAGGCCTGGTGCGACACCTACTTTCATATCAAGCACCGCAACGAACCGCGCGGTATCGGCGGGCTGTTCTTCGATGATTTGAATGAGTGGGGCTTCGACACCAGCTTCGCCTTTATTCGCGCCATCGGCGACGCTTACATCGACGCCTACTTGCCGATTCTGCAGCGGCGCAAGGCCATGGCCTATACCGAGCAGCAGCGTGAATTCCAGGAATTTCGCCGTGGCCGCTACGTCGAATTCAACCTGGTTTACGACCGTGGCACCTTGTTCGGCCTGCAATCGGGCGGGCGTACCGAGTCGATCCTGATGTCACTGCCGCCGCAAGTGCGCTGGAGCTACGACTGGAAAGCCGAGGCTGGCAGCGAGGAAGCACGCTTGACTGATTATTTCCTGCAAGACCGCGACTGGCTTGGCGTGGCCACGCCCAAGGCGGCGGTCTGATGGACCGTTATGTGGTGTTCGGCAACCCCATCGGCCACAGCAAGTCGCCGTTGATTCATCGAATGTTCGCCGAACAGACCGGTGAGCGGTTGGACTACAGCACCTTGCTCGCACCGCTAGAGGACTTCAGCGGCTGTGCGCGTGAGTTTTTTCAGCAAGGGCGTGGCGCCAACGTCACCGTGCCGTTCAAGGAAGACGCTTACCGCCTGGCCAACAGCCTGACCGAACGCGCCCAGCGCGCTGGCGCGGTGAACACCCTGAGCAAGTTGGCCGATGGCAGCCTGCTCGGTGATAACACCGACGGCGCAGGTTTAGTGCGCGACCTGACGGTGAACGCCGGGTTGCAACTGCACGGCAAACGCATCCTGTTGCTGGGCGCCGGTGGCGCGGTGCGCGGGGCGTTGGAGCCCTTGTTGGCGGAGCAGCCTGGCGCGCTGATCATCGCCAACCGCACGGTGGCAAAGGCCGAGTTGCTCGCCGAGCTGTTCGATGATCTTGGGCCGGTTTCCGCCAGCGGTTTCGACTGGCTAAGTGAGCCGGTGGACCTGATCATCAATGCCACATCCGCCAGCCTGTCAGGCGATGTGCCGCCGATTGCCGGCAGCCTGATCGAACCCGGCAAAACCTTTTGCTACGACATGATGTACGCCAAAGAGCCGACGGCGTTCTGCCGCTGGGCCACTGAACACGGTGCATCCGTGGCAATGGATGGCTTGGGCATGTTGGTGGAGCAGGCGGCGGAAGCGTTCTTCCTGTGGCGCGGCGTACGCCCGGATTCGGCGCCGGTGTTGGCCGAACTGCGCCGCCAACTGGCCTGACGCAGCGGCAACTGTGTGCACAATTATTGTGCCCACATCAGTCTTCGAAATGGATGGGGCATTTTTCAGCCCCTTCGAGTTTTTTCAATTCTTCAACGACCTGCGGTCGCGCTCGGCGCAACGTCAGGCTACGGCCTGAAGCTCGTAGCCGCCGCGCTTCCTGGTGCAGCATCTCGACCCCGGAATAGTCGATAAAGTTGATCTGCTGCGCTTCGATCACCACGCGCTCGCCGTGCAAGCGTTGCAGGCGTACTTGCAGGTAATGGCTGGCGCCAAAAAAGATCGAGCCGCCGACGCGCAACACGTCCTCATCACCGTCGCGCCACTGCTGCACGCGCGGCTGCGAGGTGCGTTTGAGGTAGAAAAACAGCGATGCCAGCACCCCGGCGTAGATCGCGGTTTGCAGTTCCAACAGCAAGGTGGCGGTGCACGTCAGGCCCATCACCACACATTCGGCGCGACTGACGCGCCACAGCGCGCGAATGCTGCGATGGTCCACCAGGCCCCAGCAAATCAGCAAGATGCTGGCAGCCATGCTCGGTAGCGGAATGTGCGCGATCAACGCGGCGCCGAACAGCGCAAACAGCGCCACCCACACCGCCGAAAACACCCCGGCCAGCGGCGAGCAGGCGCCAGCTTCGTAGCTGAGGCCGGAACGCGTAAAGGAACCGGCCGACAGGTAGCCAGAGAAAAATCCGCCGACGATATTCGACAAGCCCTGCGCGCGGACTTCCTGGTTCGCATCGAGCAACTGTTGCGAGCGCGCCGACAACGAGCGGGCAATCGACAGGCTGGTGACCAGCCCCAGCATGCCTACCGCCACCGCGCTGGGCAGCAGGCGCAGAAGCATGTCCAAGTCCAGCGGCAATGGGCTGAACGGCGGCAGCTTGCCGACAAACGCGCTCACCCGCGCCACCTGCCCGAACATGGCCGGCCACAGCCACGCCGCCAGGCTGCTTAAGGCCAGCGCAATCAGCAGCGTCGGCCAGCGCGGCAGCCAATACTTGAGCAGCGCGCCGGCCAACAATGTGCTTAAGCCGAGGGCGAGCGAGGCGTGGTCCCATTCGCCGCCGTGATCCATAAGCGCCAGCACACTTTTGATCGCCGTGGCCTGGCTCGGCAAATCCAGCCCCAACAGGTTGGGTAGTTGCCCCAGGGCAATCACCACGGCGGCGCCGAGGGTGAAACCCAGCACCACCGGATGCGAAACAAAATTCACCAGCGCGCCGAAGCGCAGCATGCCGAGCAACCACTGGAAAACCCCGGCGAGGAAGGTGAGCAGCAGGATGAGCGTGATGTAGTCCTGCGAACCCGGCACGGCGAGTGGGCTGACGCTGGCGTAGAGCACGACGGAAATCGCCGCCGTCGGCCCACAGATAAGGTGCCACGACGAGCCCCACAGGCAGGCGATCAGCACCGGGATAATCGCCGCGTACAGGCCGTACTCCGGTGGCAGGCCGGCAATCAGCGCGTAGGCTATCGACTGTGGCAGCGCGAGCACCGCGCCACTGAGGCCGACCATCGCGTCCCGGCCAACGCTGGCGCGGGTTTGGCGCGGGAGCCAAGAGAGGAAGGGCAAGAGTGTATGGCGGTTGGGCCGGGGCATCGCAAACTCGGGTTGAAAGGTTTGAGTCAGAATATCAGGCTGCTAATGAGCGTAATGATCGTTCGCACGCTCTGCGTGGGAACGTCACAGGATGCATTCCCACGCGAAGCGTGGGAATGATCCGCGTGCTAGAGCTTGGCCTTTACCGCTGCCAACGCATTCTGGCCATCGACGGTTTTCACGCCATCCAGCCACTTGTCCAGCACGGCCGGGTTGGCCTTGATCCACGCCTTCGCCGCCTCGGCATAGCTGGCCTTGTTGTTGGCCACCTCGGCCATGATTGCGTTCTCCATCTCTTGGGTAAAACTCAGGTTGGTCAGCAACTTTCCTACGTTCGGGCAGGACTGCGCATAACCCTTGCGGGTCAAGGTGTACACGCTGCCGGTGTCGCCGAAGTACTTCTCGCCACCCTTGAGGTAATGCATTTTCAACTGCACGTTCATTGGGTGCGGCGTCCAGCCGAGGAAGGTCACGAATCGCTGCTTTTTCACTGCCCGCGACACTTCGGCGAGCATCGCCTGCTCGCTGGATTCCACCAGCTTCCACTGGCCGAGGTCAAAGTCGTTTTTCTTGATAATTTCCTGCAACGAGATATTCGCCGGCGCGCCGGAGCCGATGCCGTAGATTTTTTTGTCGAACTTGTCGGCAAACGTGTTCAGGTCGGCAAACTCATGCACGCCGGCCTCCCACACATAGTCCGGCACGGCGAGGGTGAACTCGGTGCCGTCGAGGTTTTTCGCCAGTTGCACCACGTCGCCGTTGGCCACGAACTTGTCGTAGAAACCTTGCTGCGCCGGCATCCAGTTGCCCATAAACACATCGACCTTGCCTTCCTTGAGCCCACCAAACGTGATCGGCACCGCCAGCGTGTCGACCTTGGCTTTGTAACCCATGCCCGTCAGCAGAAAACCGGTGATGGCATTGGTGGCGGCAATGTCGCTCCAGCCCGGATCGGCCATCTTCACCGTTTCACAACTGGCATCCGCGTACACATTGGCGCTTGTCAGCGCCAACGTCGCTAGCATCACAGTCAACTTTTGCATGGCCTTCCCTTTGTCTGATTATTGGTCTTGGCAGGGTTGTGGATAACGTGCCTTGCGCTCCAGGTCGTCGAGGTCGATATGGTTGCGCATGTATTGCTGACTGGCGTCTACCAGTGGCTGGTGGTCCCAGCTCTTCAGCTTGCCTTCGGTCAGTGCTTCAAACACCAGACGACGGCGGCGTTGGCTGGCGAGCACCTGTTGGTGGATCGCCGGGATGTCCCATTTGGCCCGCGCCTCACTCAAAAACGCCTCGAACAGTGGCCGGTGTTCCGGTGACTGGCTGAGGTTCTCCCGCTCGTGCGGGTCATTGTGCACATCGAAGAGTAAACAAGGGTCGTCTTCGCTGTAGATGAATTTGTACGCGCCACGACGGATCATCATCAGCGGGCTGATGGTGCCTTCGGCCATGTATTCGCCGAACACTTCGTCGTGCCCGCCCTGCCCCAGCAAGTGCGGGACCAGAGAGCGGCCGTCCAGCGGCAGAAGCGGGTCCAGCGCGCCGCCGGCCAGTTCCACCAGGGTCGGCAGCAGGTCGGCAGTCGACACCGCCTTGCTCACGCGGCCAGCGGCAAACTGCCCCGGCGCACTGACCAGCAGCGGCACGCGCGCGGCCATTTCAAACCAGTGCATCTTGTACCAGAGGCCGCGCTCGCCAAGCATGTCGCCGTGGTCGCCAGAGAAAACAATGATGGTGTCATCACTCAGGCCGGTGTCTTCGAGGGTTTGCAGCAGCTTGCCGACGTTGCTGTCGATGTAGCTGCAGGCACCGAAGTAGGCGCGGCGTGCATCGCGGATTTTATTCAGCGGCAGCGGCTTGTCCCACAGGTCATAGACCTTGAGCAGGCGTTGCGAATGCGGGTCTTGGTCAGCTTGCGCGGGCGTGGCAGGCAACGGGATGTCGCTGTCGTCGTACAGGTCCCAGAACGGCTTGGGAATCGTGTACGGGTCGTGTGGGTGAGTCATCGACACGGTCAGGCAGAACGGCTGGTCACCGTCTTCGCGAATATGGTCGAACAGGTATTGCTGCGCCTTGAACACCACCTCTTCGTCGAAATCCAGTTGGTTGGTACGCACGCACGGCCCGGCTTGCAGCACCGACGCCATGTTGTGATACCACGTGGGGCGTACATCCGGCTCGTCCCAGTTCACCGCCCAGCCATAGTCGGCGGGGTAAATGTCGCTGGTCAGGCGCTCCTCAAAGCCGTGCAACTGGTCTGGCCCGCAGAAGTGCATCTTGCCCGACAGCGCAGTGCGGTAGCCGAGGCGGCGCAAGTAATGCGCGTAGGTCGGTACATCGGCGGGAAAGTCGGCCGCATTGTCGTAGGCGCCGATTTTGCTCGGCAACTGGCCGCTGACCAGCGTGAAGCGCGACGGCGCGCACAAGGGGCTGTTGCAATACGCGGCGTCGAACACCACGCCTTGTGCGGCGAGGCGGCTGAGGTTGGGCAACTTGATAGGCGAAGGACCGTAGAACGGAAGCAACGGCGCGGCCATTTGATCGGCCATGATGAAAAGAATGTTCTTGCGCTTCATGAGTCTTCGGCATTCCATAGGCGGTGTTTATGCGAATGAGCATGCGGCCCATGGAAATTGGGGTAAAGCCCATGAAAAGCAATGTCTAGGATAAGCACAGCTTATGTATGAAGCCCTCGGTGATGTGTCGCTCGACCTGCTCCGCGCATTTGAAGCGGCGGGGCGTCATCGCAGCTTTACCGCCGCCGCAATGGAGCTGGGCAGCACCCAGCCAGCCGTCAGCCAGCAGATCAAGCGCCTTGAAGAGCAACTGGCGATTCGCCTGTTTGATCGCATCTACCGTGGCATCGAACTGACCGACGCGGGCGCCTTGCTCTTCGAACACGTGCAGGGCGGCTTGCAAAGCATCAACCACGGCTTGAGCGCGATCACCCAACAAGACCAGCACGAAGTGCTGCAGGTAGCCACCGACTTCGCCTTCGCCGCGTATTGGCTGATGCCACGCCTGCATCGTTTTCACGCGGCCAACCCTTACGTCGACGTGAGCCTGGTCACCAGCCAGCGCAACCACGCCACCTTGCGCAGCGATATTGACGTGGCGGTGTTGTTTGGCGATGGCCGTTTCAAACAGGGCGACAGCCTGTGGCTGTTCAATGAGGAGGCGTTCCCGGTGTGCAGCCCGCAATGGCTCAAAGACCAGGCCACGCCGCTGACGGTGCAGAGTTTGCCCGACTACCCGTTGCTGCACCTGCGCCAGGAAAACAACAGCCATTGGTTCGACTGGAGCGGCGTGTTTCGCGAGCTGGGCATCACCACCACACCGACGCCCGGCCAACTGCGTTTCGACAATTACACCCTGCTGATCCAGGCGGCGATAGCCGGCCAGGGCGTGGCCATCGGTTGGCGGCACCTGGTGGACAGCATGCTCGAACAGAATTGGCTGTGCCGGCCGATCCGCGACACGGTGATCTCGCGCTACGGTTATTACGTGGTGCAGCCGCAGCGCAAACGTCGCGGGCAGTTGGTCGAGCGCTTTGTCGACTGGCTGGTGGCCGAGCAAGCCAGCAATGTGCAGTCGCTGACCGGGCTGGCCCTACCGTCGATTGCGGTCTAGGATTTGGCGCACATCGCAGACGGATTTCGCCATGCAACGAATCAAGGGTTACCACGCCCATATCTACTTTGACGCCCACAGCATCGAACAAGCGCGCACCTTGTGTGAAGACGCGGCCAAGCTGTTTCCGCTGCGCATGGGCAACGTGCATGAGCGGCCCGTAGGCCCGCACCCGGACTGGAGCTGCCAACTGGCGTTCGACCCGGAATACATCGGCGTGGTGCTGCCATGGCTGGCGCTGCACCGCGAAGGGCTGGTGGTGTTCTTGCACCCCAATACCGGCGACGACCTGAAGGACCACACCGATTATGCGATCTGGATGGGTGCGATGCGCGAGCTGAATCTGTCTGCGCTCTAACGCCGGCTGATACGCACCCCGTCAGCGTGTGCAGGCACGCGGGATTTTTGCACGTAAAAACCCAATATATGGGACTGTTATTTATATATTGAGATTTATCAGCGCGTAGGTTTATATTCGCCCATCTGCTTTTTTCAGCACCCACTCATTTCAGGTGAAGCGATGCAGGCGCAATTGATCGCGCTCGACTGGGGGACCAGCTCCCTTCGTGCTTATAAACTCGGCCCGGCTGGTGAGGTGCTCGAACAGCGCTCGCTGGCGTTCGGGATCATGCACCTGCCCAGCGAACCCCGCGACATCGCCGGCGTGCGCTGCAGCGATGGCTTCGAGTTGGCGTTCGATGCCGCCTGCGGCGATTGGCTCGACGCCCAGCCCGGCCTGGCGGTGATTGCCTGCGGCATGGTTGGCAGCGCTCAGGGCTGGAGCGAAGCGGCCTATCGCAACACCCCGGTGGATGTCGCAAGCTTGGGCCAGGCGCTGCATACAGTCCGCAGCCTGCGTGGCGTGGTGGTGCACATCGTGCCAGGCGTGATTGAGCAGGTCGGCTTGCCCAACGTGATGCGCGGTGAAGAAACCCAAGTGCTCGGCGTGTTGCAGAGCCTTAACAGCGACGCCTTGATCGGCCTGCCTGGCAGCCATTCCAAATGGGTCGAGGTGGTGGGTGGTCGCATCACGCACTTCGACACCTTCATGACCGGTGAACTGTTCGCGATACTCAGCAAGCACAGCATTTTGGGGCGTACTCAAAAAACCGTGGAACAGTTCCAGACACAGGCCTTTGACCGAGGCGTGCAGGTGGCGCTGTCGGCAGACGGCCAGCGTGGCGTGCTGTCGACGCTGTTCAGCGCGCGAACGCTGGGGCTGACGGCTGAGCTTGCGCCTGAGCAACAGCCCGACTACTTGTCTGGCCTGTTGATTGGCCACGAACTCGCGGGCTTGCCGGCCAGCGCCAAACACCAGCCGATCATTCTGGTCGGCGCCGCCGCCCTGTGCACGCGCTACCAACGCGCCCTCGCCCTTTGCGGCTTCGCCCACGTCAGCCTGGCGCAAGAAGCCACCGAGCGCGGCTTGTGGCAATTGGCCGTGGCGGCCGGGCTCACTCAACCTGTATCGGAGGCCTGACATGCTCAAGCAAGCACTCACACACAACGGTTTGATCGCGATTTTGCGCGGTGTGCGACCGGACGAAGCCCGTGCGATTGGCCAGGTGCTTTACGCCGCGGGCTTCCGGGTGATCGAAGTGCCGCTCAATTCACCCGAGCCTTACACCAGCATCCGCACGCTGCGCGACAGCCTGCCCGCCGATTGCCTGATCGGTGCGGGCACGGTGTTGACGCCAGAGCAGGTTGAACAGGTCAAGGCCGCCGGTGGCCAGGTGATCGTTATGCCCCACAGCGATGCCAAGGTGTTGCGCGCCGCCAAAGCGGCGGGCCTGTACCTGTCGCCAGGCGTGGCCACGCCGACCGAGGCGTTTGCTGCGCTGGCTGAAGGCGCGGACGTGTTGAAGCTGTTCCCGGCCGAGCAAATGGGCCCGGCAGTGATCAAGGCCTGGCTCGCGGTATTGCCAGCGGGCACGTTGTTGCTGCCGGTCGGCGGCGTTACACCAGACAACATGCAGGTGTATTTCGACGCCGGCGCCAAGGGCTTCGGGCTGGGCTCGGGGTTGTTCAAACCGGGCATGTCTGTGGATCAAGTGGCGAGCAGCGCGCAGGCGTACGTCGCGGCCTGGAACGCGCTTCATTGATTGCAAGCTTTGCGCCCTGGGCGCTGCATCGACAAGAGAGATAAGAAGATGAAAATCACCAAACTGACTACCTTCATCGTTCCGCCGCGCTGGTGCTTCCTCAAGGTCGAAACCGACCAGGGCGTGACCGGCTGGGGCGAGCCCGTGGTCGAAGGCCGCGCCCACACGGTGGCCGCCGCGGTTGAGGAACTGTCCGACTACTTGATCGGCAAAGACCCACGCAATATCGAAGACATCTGGACCGTGCTCTATCGCGGCGGCTTCTACCGGGGCGGCGCCGTGCACATGAGCGCCCTCGCCGGTATCGACCAGGCGCTGTGGGACATCAAGGGCAAGGCGCTGGGTGTGTCGGTCAGCGATTTGCTCGGCGGCCAGGTGCGCGACAAAATCCGCGTGTATTCGTGGATCGGCGGCGACCGTCCGGCCGACACTGCGCGTGCCGCCAAAGAAGCCGTGGGCCGTGGTTTTACCGCAGTAAAAATGAACGGCACCGAAGAATTGCAGTTCGTCGACAGCTTTGAAAAGGTCGACCTGGCGCTGGCCAACGTGGCCGCTGTGCGCGATGCCGTCGGCCCTAACGTCGGCATCGGCGTCGACTTCCATGGCCGCGTGCACAAGCCCATGGCCAAAGTGCTGATGAAGGAGCTGGACGCTTACAAGCTGATGTTTATCGAAGAGCCGGTGCTCAGCGAAAACTACGAGGCACTCAAAGAACTCGCGCCGCTGACCAGCACGCCGATCGCTTTGGGCGAGCGCCTGTTCTCGCGCTGGGATTTCAAGCGTGTGCTCAGCGAAGGTTACGTCGACATCATCCAGCCCGATGCTTCCCACGCGGGCGGCATCACCGAAACCCGCAAAATCGCCAACATGGCCGAAGCCTACGACGTGGCGCTGGCCCTGCACTGCCCGCTCGGGCCGATTGCCTTGGCGGCCTGCCTGCAACTCGACGCGGTGTGTTACAACGCGTTTATCCAAGAGCAAAGCCTGGGCATCCATTACAACGAGAGCAACGACCTGCTCGACTACGTGCGCGACCCGGGCGTGTTCGACTATGACAAAGGCTTCGTGAAGATCCCCAATGGGCCAGGGCTGGGCATCGAGATCAACGAGGAATACGTGATCGAACGCGCGGCCATCGGCCACCGCTGGCGCAACCCGATCTGGCGCCACGCCGACGGCAGCTTCGCCGAGTGGTGATTTTTATCTGAAGTAATGCGGATCAACATGTGGGAGGGGGCTTGCTCCCGATGGCAGTGGACCAGCCGCCGAAGAAGTCGACTGACACTCCGCCATCGGGAGCAAGCCCCCTCCCACAGTGACCGCGTTGCTCCCGAGAGTTGTTTACTGCGTCCTCAATAAACATAAGAAGAGGCTACCCATGCAACCTGAATCCTTCACTGGGCAGGCTCCCTTAGTCGCGCCCAGCAGAAAGCGTTTCTTCATCATGCTGCTGTTGTTTATCACCGTGGTGATCAACTACCTCGACCGCAGCAACCTGTCGATTGCAGCGCCAGCGCTGACCAGCGAGCTGGGTATCGACCCGGTGCACGTCGGGCTGATCTTCTCGGCCTTCGGCTGGACCTACGCCGCCATGCAAATTCCCGGCGGCTGGCTGGTAGACCGCGTGCCGCCGCGCATCCTCTACACCGTGGCCCTGTTGTTGTGGTCGATTGCCACCGTAATGCTTGGCTTTGCCGCCAGCTTTATCGCGCTGTTCGTGCTGCGCATGGCGGTCGGCGCGCTCGAAGCGCCGGCCTACCCGATCAATAGCCGCGTGGTCACCACCTGGTTTCCCGAGCGCGAGCGCGCCACGGCGATTGGCGTTTACACGTCCGGGCAGTTTGTCGGGCTGGCGTTTCTCACGCCGGTGCTGGCGTGGCTGCAACACACCTTCGGCTGGCACATGGTGTTTGTCGCCACCGGCGGCGTGGGCATTCTGTGGGCGCTGGTGTGGTACGCGGTGTACCGCGAGCCGAAGGATTTCAAAGGCGCCAACGCCGCTGAAATCGAGCTGATCCGCGAAGGCGGCGGGCTTGTGGATATGCAGGCCAAAGTGGTCAAGGCACCGTTCAGTTGGGTCGACCTCGGCATCGTACTGACCAAGCGCAAGCTATGGGGCATCTACCTGGGGCAGTTCTGCCTGAACTCCACGCTGTGGTTTTTCCTGACGTGGTTTCCGACTTACCTGGTGAAATACCGCGGCATGGACTTCATCAAGTCCGGCCTGCTCGCGTCGCTGCCGTTTCTGGCGGCGTTTGTCGGCGTGCTGTGTTCGGGGCTTTTCTCTGACTGGCTGATTCGCCGGGGCGCGTCGGTGGGTTTTGCGCGCAAGTTACCGATCATCAGTGGCTTGCTGATTTCCACGGCGATCATCGGCGCCAATTACGTGGACTCGACGGCCTGGGTGATTGCGTTTCTGGCTGTGGCGTTTTTCGGCAATGGCCTGGCGTCGATTACCTGGTCACTGGTATCCACCCTGGCGCCCGCACGGTTGCTCGGCCTGACGGGAGGCGTGTTCAACTTTATCGGTAACCTGTCGGCGATTACCACGCCGATCGTGATCGGCTTTCTGGCCAGCGGCGACTCGTTTGCGCCAGCGATCACCTACATCGCCGTGCTGGCGTTGCTGGGCGCGCTTTCGTACGTATTGCTGGTGGGCAAGGTCGAGCGCATCGAGCTGTAGCAGGCGATTAAGCCCTGTGGCTATCCAATAGATTTTTCCGGCGAGCGGGCTTCTGTGGCGAGCGGGCTTGCTCGCCACAGAAGCCCGCTCGCCACACAAGATGGCTGGCTGCAGAACGGGTTAGGTGTCAGTTGAGCACGCCGTCGAGGATTTCGTAGACGATGCCGGTGCCGACGGCGATCAGCACCACGTCTGGGCCGGAGCGGCGCCATTCGTAGCCTGGGTACGTGGGCAGGCGGGCCAGCGCGCGGCCGTCGAGGCGTTCGCCGTAGTAGCCGCCTGGCAAGGGTTGGCCACGCACCAGGCGTACGTTCGGTGGCGGAGGAGCGCCGCGCGAGAACTGGCTGTGGTTGTCGTGGATGATCTGGCGCACCGGGCCGAAATCCTCGGGTGGGCCGCCACGGCGGTTGCCCTGCGGGCCGCGATGGTCGTCGCCACGTTGTTCGTGCTGGCCTTGCGGGCCGCCACGGTCGGGGCCGCCTTGATCGTTGGGCGCGGCCTGCGCCAGGGCACTTGCGCCGAGCATCAGTACGCCAAGGCCAGCGATCAAGCGTTTAGGCATTTTCATGGGTGTTTCCTCAGTACTGCACGAACAAAAAAGGGATTTCGAACGCGGTTCGAAATCCCTTGGTCTTGTCACTTTAGGTACTGATCCGGAGGTTTGATTCCTCTGTATCAGGAACTTTACTTCCCGCTACATCGCGTTTACTTACGCGCGTTGCGCACACCTTCCGACAGTGCGGCACACAGGCTCAACACACCATCAATCGCTTGCTGATCATTTTTCGCATTGGCGATGTGATCGATCAGCGCAGAACCCACGACTACCCCGTCCGCCAGGCGCGCGATAGCGGCCGCTTGCTGCGGTGTGCGGATACCAAAACCGATGCTGATCGGCAGGTCGGTATGCCGACGCAGGCGAGTCACGGCTTCTTCGACGTGCTCCAGGGTGGCGGCGCCGGCACCGGTGACACCGGCCACCGACACGTAGTACACAAAGCCGGAGCTGCCGTTGAGCACGGTTGGCAGGCGCGCGTCATCGGTGGTCGGCGTGGTCAGGCGGATAAAGTCGATGCCCGCAGCCTGGGCCGGGTCGCACAGCTCGGCGTTATGCTCGGGCGGCATGTCGACCACGATCAGGCCATCAACCCCGGCTTCCTTGGCGTCAGCGATGAACTGCGGCACGCCGTATTTATGGATAGGGTTGAAGTAGCCCATCAATACCAGCGGCGTGTCGTTGTTGTCTTTACGGAACTCGCGAACCATTTGCAGGGTTTTCGCCAGGTTCTGCTTGGCAGTCAGCGCGCGGATATTCGCCAGTTGAATGGCTGCACCGTCGGCCATCGGGTCGGTGAAGGGCATGCCCAACTCGATCACATCGGCACCGGCGGCCGGCAAGCCTTTGAGGATCGCCAGCGAGGTGTCATAACCCGGGTCGCCGGCGGTGACGAAGGTCACCAGGGCGGCGCGGTTTTGTTCTTTCAGCTGCGCAAAGCGTGTGTGCAGGCGGCTCATCAGTGTTTCTCCTGCTGGCTGGATTGCATATGGTGCATCACGGTCTGCATGTCTTTGTCGCCACGACCGGAAAGGTTGACCACCATCAGGTGATCCTTCGGCAGGTTCGGTGCACGTTTGAACACTTCGGCCAGCGCGTGCGCGGTTTCCAGCGCCGGGATAATCCCTTCGAGTCGGCAGCATTTGTGGAACGCGTCCAACGCTTCGTCGTCGGTCACCGAGGTGTACTGAACGCGGCCGATGTCATGCAACCAGGCGTGTTCCGGGCCGATGCCAGGGTAGTCGAGGCCGGCAGAAATCGAGTGCGCGTCGATGATCTGGCCGTCGTCGTCCTGCAACAGGAAGGTGCGGTTGCCGTGCAGTACGCCGGGTACGCCGCCGTTAAGGCTGGCGGCGTGTTTGCCGGTTTCGATGCCAAAACCTGCGGCTTCAACGCCGATGATCTCGACGCCGGTGTCATCCAAAAACGGGTGGAACAAGCCCATAGCGTTCGAGCCGCCGCCGATGCACGCCACCAGGCTGTCGGGCAGACGGCCTTCCTGGGCTTGCATCTGGGTGCGCGTTTCTTTGCCGATCACCGCCTGGAAGTCGCGAACCATGGCCGGGTACGGGTGTGGGCCGGCCACGGTGCCGATCAAGTAGAAGGTGTCGTCGACGTTGGTTACCCAGTCACGCAGCGCTTCGTTCATCGCGTCTTTAAGGGTGCCGGTGCCGGAGATTACCGGGATCACTTCTGCGCCCAGCAGCTTCATGCGAAACACGTTGGCCTGTTGGCGCTCAATGTCGGTGGTGCCCATGTAGATCACGCAATCGAGGCCAAACCGCGCGGCGACGGTGGCCGTGGCCACACCGTGCATGCCGGCGCCGGTTTCGGCGATGATGCGTTTTTTGCCCATGCGCCGCGCCAGCAAAATCTGGCCGATGCAGTTATTGATCTTGTGCGCGCCGGTGTGGTTGAGCTCTTCGCGCTTGAGGTAAATCTTGGCGCCGCCGCAGAATTCGGTCAGGCGTTCGGCGAAGTACAGCGGGCTTGGACGCCCAACATAGTCGCGTTGGAAGTAGGCCAATTCTTCGTTGAAGGCCGGATCAATCTTGGCCGCTTCGTATTCGCGGGCCAATTCAAGGATCAACGGCATCAAGGTTTCAGCGACGTAGCGGCCGCCGAACCCGCCAAACAGGCCGTTGGCGTCGGGGCCGTTGCGAAGGTCGGTCTGGGACTGAGTCATGGGACGCTCCAGGGAAAACGTGAGTAGAGGCAATGAAGGCCACTCTACCCCTGACGCGCTGCGCTGAAAACCGATAAGATCGCCGCAACCTGTCAGGAAAACTCACAGATGAGCCGAGACCTTCCACCGCTTAACGCCCTGCGCGCGTTCGAAGCGACTGCGCGCCTCAACAGCGTTAGCCAGGCTGCCGAGCAATTGCACGTGACGCACGGCGCGGTCAGCCGCCAATTGAAAGTGCTGGAAGAGCACTTGGGCCTGAGCCTGTTCGTCAAGGACGGGCGCGGCCTTAAACTCACAGATGCAGGCGTGCGGCTGCGCGATGCGAGTGCCGAGGCGTTCGAGCGCTTGAGGGATGTGTGCGCAGAACTCACGCAAAGCAGCGCCGACGCGCCGTTCGTGTTGGGGTGCTCGGGCAGTTTGCTGGCGCGCTGGTTCATCCCGCGCCTGGGCCGCCTGAATGCCGACCTGCCCGACTTGCGCTTGCACCTGTCGGCGGGTGAAGGCGACCTCGACCCGCGCCGCCCGGGTCTGGATGCTTTGCTGGTGTTCGCCGAACCGCCGTGGCCAACCGATATGCAGGTATTTCAGCTGGCCAGCGAACGCATCGGCCCGGTGCTGAGCCCGCGTTTCGCCGGTTACGAACGCCTGCGCCAAGCGCCTGCCTCAGCCTTGTGCGACGAAGCGTTGCTGCACACCACTTCACGCCCGCAAGCTTGGCCCGTGTGGGCGCGGCAACACGGCATCGAGCCCGGCGCGTTGAAACAAGGCCAGGGTTTTGAGCATTTGTATTATTTACTGGAGGCGGCGGTTGCCGGTTTGGGCGTGGCCATTGCGCCAGAACCGCTTGTGGCAGAAGACCTGCGAGCGGGTCGCCTGGTCGCGCCGTGGGGTTTCAGTGAAACCCCGGCGCGCCTGGCGTTGTGGCTTCCCAAGCGCGCCGCAGACGGGCGCGCGGGTCAACTGGCGCAGTGGCTCAAGGCAGAGCTGTTGCGCCAGCCGATGTAGCCCGTCAATCAGTCACCGCGTTTGAACAGCAGGTAAGCAGCTACCAGACCCAGCGCGCCAACGGCAACGCCGGCGGTGGTCCATGGGTGCTCTTGTGCGTAATCACGGGTCGCAACACTGGTTTCGCGGATTTTGACTTTGCTTTCTTCGTAGGCATCGCTGATCAGGTGGCGAGAATGCTTGAGTGCGTTCTCGGCATTGCTTTTCAGGGCCTTCAAGGTTTTGCGCGACTCGTCGGATGCATCGTCCTTGAGGCTTTCGAGGGATTTGAGCAGGCTCGAAATCTCGGCTTCCATGCTTTCCAGCGACGCTTTGCGTAAAGAAGTGTTGGCCATTTGGACTCTCCTGAAATGATTGAGTGGCAGGTGTAGATACCGACTGCGGTGATTTCAGAAAGTGCAGTAAATCTGAACTTTTGCGTAGGAAAGGTCGCCAGAAGCATTACGAACATCGACTGCTACGCTCACTAAAGACCTCAGGAGAAATGCCATGTCTGATCATCACACCTACAAGAAAGTCGAGCTGGTAGGCTCGTCCACCACCAGCATCGAAGACGCCATCAACAATGCCGTGGCTGAAGCCAACAAGAGCCTCAAGCACCTGGAATGGTTTGAAGTGACTGAAACCCGTGGGCATATCGAGAACGGCAAGGTTGCGCATTATCAGGTCACGCTCAAGGTAGGTTTCCGAATTGCCAGCAGTTGATCCTGCGAGTTGAACTTGCTGACTGGCCGATTGCCATAACCTGCGCTACAACGTTGGGGGGCCGATGCGCTAGCGTCGGCGCGTTCTATTCGATCAGCGTAAGGAAGTAACGGATGAAGAAGTTTCTGTTAGCAGTCGGTCTGTTGAGCATTGCCGGTACAGCCCTGGCGGCGGGCAAGCCATGCGAAGAGCTGAAAAGCGAACTCGCGGCAAAGCTTGATGCCAAAGGCGTTCAGCACTATTCGCTGGATGCTGTGGACAAAGGCACTGCAGGCGCCGATGCCAAAGTTATTGGCAGCTGCGAAGGTGGCACCAAGGAAATCGTCTACAAGCGCGGTTAATCCCGTGTTGCAGACATGAAAAACCGACGCGAGTGCGTCGGTTTTTTTTAGCCTGAGGTTTAGCCCTTCATCACTTGCGCGAGCAGCTCGTAGGAATGAATCCGATCGGCGTGTTCGTACAGGTCGCAGGTAAAGATCAGCTCATCGGCGCCGGTTTGCTCCACCAACACTTCCAGCTTGGCGCGGATTTTTGCCGGGCTGCCCACCATGGCCAGTCCAAGGAAGCTGCCGACCGCTTCTTTTTCATGCGGCAACCACAGGCCATCCATGCTTTTCACCGGTGCGCGCTGTACCAGGCTTTGCCCGCGCATCAACGCGAGAATGCGCTGGTACACCGAGGTGGCGAGGTACTCGGCCTGCTCGTCGGTGTCGGCGGCTACCAGTGGAACGCCGAGCATCACGTAGGGTTTGTCCAGCACGGCTGAAGGCTTGAAGTGGTTGCGGTACACGCGAACCGCCTCATGCATCATGCGGGGTGCGAAATGTGAGGCGAAGGCGTAGGGCAAACCGCGTTCACCGGCCAATTGCGCGCTGAACAGGCTTGAGCCCAGTAGCCACACCGGCACGTTGGTGCCGGTGCCTGGCACAGCGATCACCCGTTGGTCTGGCGTGCGCGGCCCCAGGTAGGCCATCAGCTCAGCCACGTCGTCCGGGAAGTCATCCGAGCTGCCCGAGCGCTCACGGCGCAGGGCGCGGGCGGTCATCTGATCGGAACCGGGCGCGCGGCCCAGGCCCAAGTCGATACGGCCGGGGTACAAGCTTTCCAGCGTGCCGAATTGTTCGGCGATCACCAAGGGCGCGTGGTTGGGCAGCATTACGCCACCGGAGCCGACGCGAATAGTCGAGGTGCCACCGGCCAGGTAGCCCAGCAACACCGAGGTGGCCGAACTGGCGATGCCGTCCATGTTGTGGTGTTCGGCGACCCAGAAACGGTTGTAGCCCATCTTTTCGACGTGCTGGGCGAGGTCGAGGGAATTGCGCAGCGACTCTGCCGGGCTGCCGTTGGCCCGTACGGGCACCAGGTCGAGGGTCGAGTACTTCACGTCGGACAGCGATTTCATAAGCCTGCTTCTCCAATGGGGGCGCAGGCTTTTAAGTCGAACCAAAACCTGCCGCTTCATGTGCATGCTCTATGAAATGAGGGCATATACCCGAGATTCAATAGCCGCTAGGGAAATTTCCTACTGAATTGCTAGGTTTCTCCGACAAGATGAACTTTGCCAGCGCTTCTATCCTCAGAACCCTTACTGAAGCAAAACCACCGTTCGAGGAGAAAGCTATGAGTATCGTTAAAAAAGCATCCGCGCATTGGGAAGGTGATCTGAAGACAGGTCTGGGTTCGATTTCCACCGAAACCGGCGTACTGCGCGACGCGCCTTACGGCTTCAAGGCTCGTTTTGAAGGCGGCAAGGGCACCAACCCTGAAGAGCTGATTGGCGCGGCCCACGCGGGTTGTTTCTCGATGGCGTTCTCGATGATCCTGGGCGACGCCGGCCTTACGGCTGACACCATCGACACACACGCTGAAGTGACGCTTGACCAGGTTGACGGCGGTTTTGCCATCACCGCGGTGCATTTGATCCTTAAGGCCAAGATTCCGGGCGCGAGCCAGGCGCAGTTCGATGAACTGAGCAAAAAAGCCAAAGAAGGCTGCCCGGTGTCCAAGCTGCTGAATGCTAAAATCAGCCTGGATGCCACGCTGGTTAGCTAACGCGCTCTGAGAAACACAGCAGGTCCAAAGTGGGAGGGAGCTTGCTCTCGATAGCGGTGTACCAGGCAGCCAAGCATTGGCTGGCCTGCCGCAATCGGGAGCACGCTCCCTCCTGCATTTAGTTCTGCTTTAAATCAGAACTCGTGTTTCCCGGATGTGGTCCTATAGCCTATGCAGCCTTAGACGCACACCCGTGCGCAATGCATTCAGGGAGCTTCAAAAATGAAACGTTTTGCCTTGGCGATCATCTGCGGTGTATTGGCCACTTCGGCCGTGGCCGCTCCAAAAGATTGTGAAGAGCTCAGGAAAGAGATTGAAGTGAATATCCAGGCCAAGGCGATCCCGTCTTACACCCTGGAAATCATTACTGCCGAAGAAGCCAAGAACCACGACAGCGCGATGATTGTTGGTTCTTGCGAAAACGGCACCAAGCGCATCATTTACCAGAAAAACAGCGACTGATTACAGGCAGTTCACGCTGCGCTCTTGCGCCAGCAACTGACGCGCTGAGTCATACAGCCGAATGTTCGGCGTGAAGGCCAGCGAGCGCCCTTCCAGAACATAGCGCTGGCCGGCCTGGAAATTGTCGTAGTGCAGGGTGATGAAGCAGGTTTGGTCGCGCGTCTGGTCCAGCCCGCCCAAGCCCCCACCCGTGTTGACTTCGAAATCAAAGCGCACCATCAACTCGTGGCTGCCGGGCGGCACCTGAAAGAAACGCCCATCGTCGAGGTTTTTGCCGTCCAGGCGCTGGGCCATCACCAGTTTGGCGCCCGGCGTCGGTGTGGTGAAGTCGACCCAAGCCTGGTTCGGATCGACCGGCGGTATCGGGGTCAACGCACAGGCGCTGAGAAACGCGGCGGTGATGGGAAGCACGAGCTGGCGCATGATAGGCACTCAACGGTTGGAAAGAATTGAACCCGGCGCCGAGGGCGGCAGGCTCTGTATCAGTATAAACATGCCGTGCAATGGAAAAACTCCCCGCTGGCAGGCTAGTCTGGCGAGCAAATAACCCAGGAGTGGTTGGGGCATGGTCAGGCGTTTTCTTCCAGGGTTGATGGTGCTGCTGCTCAGCGGCTGTTCCAGCGTCAGTTACTACAGCCAGTTGGCCGGTGGCCAGTGGCAATTGTTGCGGGCGCGGGAACCGGTTTCCGAGGTTATTGCTGACCCTTCTCGCCCACAGGCGCTGCGTGAGCACTTGGTGCAAGCGCAGAAAGCGCGCACGTTCGCCAGCCAGCACCTGCACCTGCCGGATAACCAGAGTTACCGGTTATACGCTGACATTGGCCGGCCTTACGTGGTCTGGAATGTGTTTGCCACGCAGGAATTTTCCCTGTCGCCCGACACCCATTGCTTCCCGATTGCCGGCTGCGTGGCTTATCGCGGTTATTACAACCAAGGCGCAGCGCGCGGCGAAGCGGCGTTGTTGCAGCAACGCGGTATGGACGTCTCGATTGGCGGCGTCGAGGCTTATTCCACGCTGGGTTGGTTCAACGACCCGATCATGAGTTCGATGATGAGCTGGGGCGATGAGCGCTTGGCCACGCTGATCTTTCATGAGCTGGCGCACCAGCGTTTTTACGTGAAGGACGACACCGAGTTCAACGAGTCGTATGCCAATTTTGTCGAGCAGGAAGGCACCCGCCAATGGCGTGCGGCGCGGGGCCTGGCGCCGATCAGCAATGCGGCGGTGCAGCAACGGGATCAATTCATCCGACTGGTACTCGACACGCGCAAACGCCTTGAACGGTTGTACGCGCAGCCGCTGGCGGCTGATGCGATGCGGCGAGCCAAAGCCGCAGAGTTTGAGCGGTTGCGCAGTGAGTACCGCCAGATGCGCGATAGCCAATGGGGCGGCGACAAGCGTTATGACGTGTGGGTAAACCAGCCGATGAACAATGCGCGGTTGCTGCCGTTCGGGCTGTATGACCAATGGGTGCCGGCGTTTGCCGCGTTGTTTCGGCAGGAAGGTGGCGATTGGGTGAAGTTTTTTGCGGCGGTGGAGAAGCTGGGTGGGTTGCCGGTGGAGCAGCGCAAGGCGGCGTTGAGGCAGTTGGAGGGTGCTAGCCGTTAGGGCCTCATCGCAGGCAAGCCAGCTCCCACATTTTGATCTGTGTGCACCGATTCAATGTGGGAGCTGGCTTGCCTGCGATAGCGGCATCAGCCGCGCTGCAAAAACGCCTGATGCAGCTCATCCAGCGTCTCAAAGTGCCAGGTCGGTGCCTCGGCGCTCAGTTCTTCAAAACTGCCAAACCCATAGCCGACCGCTGCCGAAGCCAGCCCGTTGCTGTGTGCGCCGATCAGGTCATGCTTGCGGTCACCAATCATCAACGTGGTGGCCGGGTCCAGGCCCTCCTCGCTGATCACGTGGGCAATCAACTCGACTTTGTTGGTGCGTGTGCCGTCCAGCTCGCTGCCGTAGATCGCCTTGAAGTGCTTGGCAAAATCGAAATGCCGGGCGATCTCGCGGGCGAACACCCACGGTTTGGAGGTGGCCACGTACAACTGACGGCCTTGGCCGTTGAGCGCTTCGAGCAACGGTATCACGCCCTCGAACACGTGGTTTTCATACAGCCCGGTGACCTTGAAACGCTCACGGTAGAAATTCACCGCCTGCCACGCCTTGGCCTCGTCGAAGGCGTAAAACTGCATGAACGCTTGCAGCAACGGCGGGCCGATGAAGTGTTCCAGCTTGGTCAGGTCCGGTTCGTCAATGCCGAGCTTGCCGAGGGCGTACTGGATCGAACGGGTGATGCCTTCACGCGGGTCGGTCAGCGTGCCGTCCAGGTCAAACAGCACGGTTTGATAGGGCAGGCTCATTGGTCGAACCCCTCAGCCAGGTGCAGGTCTTTGAGCTTCACGTAGTTCGCCGCGCTGTAGGTGAAAAACGCGCGCTCTTTGTCGGTGAGTGCGCGGATTTGTTTAACCGGGCTGCCGACATACAAAAAGCCGCTTTCGAGTGTCTTGCCCGGCGGCACCAGGCTGCCCGCGCCAATGATCACGTCGTCTTCGACCACCGCACCGTCCATCACGATGCTGCCCATGCCGATCAAAATGCGATTGCCGACGCGGCAGCCGTGCAGCATCACCTTGTGCGCGATGGTCACGTCATCGCCGATCAGCAACGGGAAGCCATCCGGGTTGAATGGCCCGGCGTGGGTGATGTGCAGAACGCAGCCGTCTTGCACGCTGGTGCGCGCACCGATGCGGATGCGGTGCATGTCGCCACGAATCACGGTCAACGGCCAGACCGAGCTGTCGGTGCCGATTTCGACATCGCCGATCACCACCGCCGAAATATCGACAAAAGCCCCGGCGCCCAAGGCTGGCGTGTGGTTCTGATAGGTGCGAAGGGTCACGATAGCTTCTCTCTCTGTTGTTGATAGCTGCGGTGGGCATTGATTGTAATTAAGATGGCCCCATCTTTGTTCTTACATGTTTCTTCAGCCAAGGTGCCCACCGTGAGCGCGAACAACCCGCTTCTGCAGTCCTACGACCTGCCGCCGTTCTCGGCGATCCGTGCCGAGCACGTGCAACCGGCCATCGAACAGATTTTGGCCGACAACCGCGTCGCCATCGAAGGCATCCTGCAAAGCCAGGGTAAAAACCCGACCTGGGCCGGGCTGATCCTCGCCATGGACGAGCTGAACGACCGCCTCGGCGCTGCCTGGAGCCCGGTCAGCCACCTCAACGCCGTGTGTAACAGCGCGCAGCTGCGTGAGGCGTACGAAAGCTGTCTGCCTGCGTTGAGCGCCTACTCCACCGAGATGGGCCAGAACCGTGCGCTGTTCCAGGCCTTCGAAGCCTTGGCCAACAGCCCGGAAGCTGCGGGTTTCGACGTGGCGCAAAAAACCATCCTGGAACATTCGTTGCGCGATTTCCGCCTGTCGGGTATCGATTTGCCGCCTGAGCAGCAAAAACGCTACGCCGAAGTGCAAAGCAAGCTTTCGGAGTTGGGCAGCAAGTTTTCCAACCAATTGCTCGACGCCACCCAAGCCTGGACCAAACACGTCACCGATGAAACCACCCTCGCCGGCCTGACCGACTCGGCCAAGGCGCAAATGGCCGCCGCCGCCCAGGCCAAAGGCCTCGACGGTTGGCTGATCACCCTGGAATTCCCGAGCTACTTCGCGGTGATGACCTACGCCCAAGACCGTGCCCTGCGTGAAGAACTCTACGCGGCCTACTGCACCCGCGCGTCGGACCAAGGCCCGAATGCCGGCCAGAACGATAACGGCCCGGTGATGGAGCAAATCCTCGACCTGCGTCAGGAGCTGGCCAAACTCTTGGGCTACGCCTCGTTCTCCGAGCTGAGCCTGGCCACCAAAATGGCCGAGTCGAGTGACCAGGTGTTGAGCTTCCTGCGCGACCTGGCCAAGCGCAGCAAGCCGTTTGCCGCCCAGGATCTGCAACAGCTCAAGGCGTACGCTGCCGAACAAGGCTGCGCCGACCTGCAAAGCTGGGACAGCGGTTTCTACGGCGAAAAGCTGCGTGAACAACGTTACAGCGTGTCTCAGGAAGCCCTGCGTGCGTACTTCCCGATCGACAAAGTGCTGGGCGGGCTGTTCGCCATCGTGCAGCGCCTGTACGGCATCGAAATCGCAGAGCAAAAAGGCTTCGACACCTGGCACCCGGATGTTCGCCTGTTTGAAATCAAGGAAAACGGCCAGCACGTCGGCCGCTTCTTCTTCGACCTCTACGCCCGCGCCAACAAGCGTGGCGGTGCGTGGATGGATGGCGCCCGCGACCGTCGCCGCACCGTCGACGGCGTGCTGCAAAGCCCGGTGGCGAACCTGGTGTGTAACTTCACCCCGGCCGACAGCGGCAAGCCTGCGCTGCTGACCCACGATGAAGTGACCACGCTGTTCCACGAATTCGGCCACGGCCTGCACCACCTGCTGACCCGCGTTGACCACGCCGGTGTTTCCGGTATCAACGGCGTGGCGTGGGATGCGGTGGAATTGCCGAGCCAATTCATGGAGAACTGGTGCTGGGAGCCGGAAGGCCTGGCGTTGATCTCCGGCCACTACGAAACCGGCGAGCCGCTGCCGCAAGACCTGCTGGAAAAAATGCTTGCGGCGAAGAATTTCCAGTCCGGCCTGATGATGGTGCGCCAGTTGGAATTCTCGCTGTTCGACTTTGAACTGCACGCTACCCACGGCGATGGCCGCAGCGTGGCGCAGGTGCTTGAAGGCGTGCGCAATGAAGTCTCGGTGATGCGCCCACCGGCCTACAACCGCTTCCCCAATAGTTTTGCGCACATCTTCGCGGGCGGTTATGCGGCGGGTTACTACAGCTACAAGTGGGCCGAAGTGCTGTCGGCGGATGCCTTCTCGAAGTTTGAAGAAGACGGCGTGTTGAACGCCGAAACCGGCCGCGCATTCCGTGAGGCGATCCTGGCGCGCGGCGGCTCCCAGGCGCCGATGGTGCTGTTCGTCGACTTCCGCGGCCGTGCGCCGTCGATTGACGCACTCTTGCGCCACAGCGGCCTCAGTGAGGACGCGGCAGCATGAGCGAAGGGCCTGTGATCAGCAAAAAGCAATTCATCGCTGGGGCGGTCTGCCCGGCGTGCAGCGAGCCGGACAAGCTGAAAATGTGGACGGAGGACAGCGTGCCGCACCGCGAATGCGTGGCCTGCGGGTATACCGACACGCTGAATGACCAGGGTTTGTCGGTGCCCAAGGAATTGGGCACGCGGGTCAATACCTCGGCGTTGAAAGCGCCGGACCCTAAAGTGCAGGCCGTGCAGTTTTTTCCCAACCCCAAGCTGAAAAAAGACTGACACCGTTCAGGGTGTAAGTACCACTTCAGCGTCTTGCTTTGGCTCAACGCGGCGGCTGCTCGCCGTGTTGAGCCAACTGTTCATCGAGCACAGCGCAAACGCGCTGGTGCTGCAATCGCCATTCGCCAAGGCCGTGCGTAACTTGTCGACATCGGCCTTCATCATGTAGCGAACGCCGTCCTTGAAGCCATTGCTGCTGCCAAAGCCGCCCAGGGTCATCTCGTTCAACGCGTCTTCCTTGCTCCAGCCTTGAACCACCACGCGGTACATGGCGGCGATCAGGCCGGTGCGGTCGGAGCCGTGCTTGCAGTGCATCAACACCGCGCCATTGGTTTGTGCGTCCTGGATGGCTCTAAGTGCCGCCAGCACGTCGGAATCGTCGACGTGATTGGTGCGATAAATCAGCTGCACCTGTTTTATGTCCGAGGATTTCAGCCAGTCGCTGTCCGATTCCGGCAAAAAGTTAATCACAGTCGCGATCTTCAGGTTTTGCAATACCGGCACCGCGCTGCTGTTGGGCAGCGCGCTCCGATACAGCGTGGGCGTCATCTGGTGCAGGTTGAATTGGTTGCCCACCGGCTGGGCCCATTCAGGGGAGCGCAGTGAGCCGGCGTCATCGGCGTGTGTGGCAGCGGTGGTGAACAGCGTCATGAGTGCCACGCCGAGGGCAGGCAGCAGTCGAATCGAGAACATGCGCTTTGTGACCGAATAGGGAAGTGGCTGATGGGCGATAGCTTCGTCTACCGCCGGTCAACGGCGCGTGAGGCGCTCGTCAAAGAATCGTGAATAACCTGGCGGCGGTGTTTTTGCGGCTGAATCGATTCTTCAAATCCTTAGCCTGCTATCATTTGTAACTATTGATTGCCGGTGTGTTCTATCCTTTTGGATCCCATTTCCAGGCAAGCCTTCACGCTGCTCCCAGAAGCGGCTGATAAACCCGTGACCACATGATGAGGTGCACCCATGTCTGATCAAGATCAAGACAACCCCCGGCGCGACTTTTTGCGCAAATCCTTGACCTTGATCCCGGTGGTCACGGTTGCCAGCACCGGCCTTGGCGGCTCGCTGATGATGGCCACGCCAGCCCCGGCCCAAGCCGCGCCCGCCAAGCCTGCCGGCAGCGACAACGCCTACGAGCCGAGCTACTTCACCGCCGAAGAGTGGGCGTTTATCAATGCCGCCGTTGCCCGTTTGATCCCGGCTGACGCCCAAGGCCCAGGTGCCCTGGAAGCGGGCGCGCCGGAATACATCGACCGCCAGATGAACACGCCGTACGCCAGCGGTGCCCTGTGGTTCATGCAAGGCCCGTTCAACGCTGACGCGCCGCCGGAAATGGGCTGGCAGAGCAAACTGGTGCCCAAAGAGATTTATCGACTGGGCATTGCCGCCACGGACTTATGGTCGAAAGCGTTTAACGGTAAAGCTTTTGCTGCGCAAGACAGCGCTACCCAGGAAGACATGCTGCGGCGTCTGGAAGCTGGCGGCAGCGAAGTAAGCGCGCATTTTGCGGCGGTGCCACCGAAGATGTTTTTCAATTTGCTGCTGCAAAACACCAAGGAAGGCTTCTTCTGCGACCCGATTCATGGCGGCAACAAAGGCATGGTCGGCTGGACCATGATCGGCTTCCCCGGCGCCCGCGCCGATTTCATGGACTGGGTTGAACGCAACGAGCAATACCCCTTTCCGGCTGTTTCCATTCGCGGCGAGAGGGCATAAACGTGGCAACCATCATGAAAAAAGTCGACGCGGTGATCGTGGGCTTCGGCTGGACCGGCGCGATCATGGCCAAGGAGCTGACAGAAGCTGGCCTCAACGTGGTAGCGCTGGAGCGCGGCCCGATGCAGGACACTTACCCAGACGGCAACTACCCACAGGTCATCGACGAACTGACCTACAGCGTGCGTAAAAAACTCTTCCAGGACATTTCCAAAGAGACGGTGACCATTCGCCACAGTGTGAATGACATCGCCATGCCCAACCGCCAGTTGGGCGCTTTCTTGCCGGGCAACGGCGTAGGCGGCGCGGGCCTGCACTGGTCGGGCGTGCATTTTCGCGTCGACCCTATCGAGTTGCGCATGCGTAGCCACTACGAAGAGCGCTACGGCAAAAATTTCATTCCCAAAGACATGACCATCCAGGACTTCGGCGTGAGCTATGAAGAACTGGAACCGTTTTTTGACTATGCAGAAAAAGTCTTTGGCACCTCCGGCCAGGCCTGGACCGTAAAAGGCCAGCTCGTTGGCGAGGGCCGTGGCGGCAACCCGTATGCGCCGGACCGCTCCAACCCGTTCCCGCTGCAAGCGCAGAAAAACACCGTCTCTGCACAGCTTTTTCAGAAAGCCGCTACCGAGGTGGGTTACAAACCCTACAACCTGCCGTCGGCAAATACCTCGGGGCCGTACACCAACCCCTACGGCGCGCAGATGGGCCCGTGCAACTTCTGCGGTTTTTGCAGCGGCTATGTGTGCTACATGTACTCCAAAGCCTCGCCGAACGTGAACATCTTGCCGGCGCTGCGTCAGGTGCCGAATTTTGAGCTGCGGCCCAACTCCCACGTGCTCAAGGTCAACCTCGACAGCACCAAAAGCAAAGCTACCGGCGTGACGTACGTGGATGCCCAAGGCCGCGAATGCGAGCAGCCGGCTGACTTGGTGATTCTCGGTTCTTTCCAGTTCAACAATGTGCGTCTCATGCTGCTGTCGGGCATTGGCAAGCCTTACGACCCGATCAGCGGCGAAGGCGTGGTGGGCAAGAACTTCGCCTACCAGAACATGGCCACCATCAAGGCCTTCTTCGACAAAGACACCCACACCAACAACTTCATCGGCGCTGGCGGCAATGGCGTGGCTATCGATGACTTCAACGCGGATAACTTCGACCACGGGCCGCACGGCTTTGTCGGCGGTTCGCCGATGTGGGTCAACCAAGCGGGCAGCCGGCCGATTGCCGGTACCTCCAACCCGCCGGGCACGCCGGCGTGGGGCAGTGCCTGGAAACGCGCGACCGCCGATTACTACACCCACCAGGTGTCGATGGACGCGCACGGTGCGCATCAGTCCTACCGCGGCAACTACCTGGATCTGGACCCGGTTTACCGTGATGCCTACGGCATGCCGTTGCTGCGGATGACGTTCGACTGGCAGGAAAACGACATCAAGATGAACCGCTTCATGGTCGACAAGCTGAGCAAGGTCGCCGCAGCGATGAACCCCAAGGCCATCGCCCTGCTCGGCAAGCAGGTGGGCGAACACTTCAACACCGCGTCCTACCAGACCACCCACCTCAACGGCGGCGCGATCATGGGCACCGACCCGAAAACCAGCGCGTTGAACCGCTACCTGCAGTGCTGGGATGTACACAACGTGTTTGTGCCTGGCGCGTCCGCCTTCCCACAAGGCTTGGGTTACAACCCTACGGGCCTGGTGGCGGCGTTGACCTATTGGTCGGCTCGCGCTATCCGCGAGCAGTACCTGAAAAACCCCGGCCCACTGGTTCAGGCATAAGGAGCGATGACCATGAAAACACTCGTTATCGCTGCCATGGCGTTGCTCAGCAGTTGCTCGGTAAGCGCCGCCGACACCGACGTGATCAAGCAGGGCGAATACCTGGCCCGCGCCGGTGACTGCGTGGCCTGCCACACCGCCAAGGGCGGCAAACCGTTTGCCGGCGGCCTGCCAATGGAAACCCCGATTGGCGTGATCTATTCCACCAACATCACCCCGGACAAGACCGGCCTGGGCGACTACAGCTTCGAAGACTTCGACAAAGCCGTGCGCCATGGCGTCGCCAAAAACGGCAGTACGCTTTACCCGGCGATGCCCTACCCGTCTTACGCACGCGTCAGCGACAGCGACATGCAGGCGCTGTATGCGTACTTCATGAAAGGCGTTGAGCCGGTCGCCCAAGAGAACAAGGCGAGTGATATTCCCTGGCCCTTGAGCATGCGTTGGCCGTTGGCGGCCTGGCGTTGGATGTTTGCCCCGGCGGTGCAGGCGCAGCCGGTGCAGGCCGCCGCCGACCCGGTGATCAGCCGTGGCGCGTACCTGGTGGAAGGCCTCGGCCACTGCGGCGCCTGCCACACACCGCGCGCACTGACCATGCAGGAAAAAGCCCTCAGCGCGACGGACGGCGACGCGTTCCTGTCCGGCAGCGCGCCACTCGAAGGCTGGATCGCAAAAAGCCTGCGTGGCGACCACAAAGACGGCCTCGGCAGTTGGAGCGAAGAGCAACTGGTGCAATTTCTCAAGACCGGCCGCAGCGACCGCAGTGCGGTGTTCGGCGGCATGAGCGATGTGGTGGTGCACAGCATGCAGTACATGTCGCAAGACGACCTGACGGCTATCGCGCGTTACCTCAAAAGCCTGCCGGCGGTCGATCCCAAAGACACGCCGCACCAGTACGACAAACAGGTCGCCGAGGCCTTGTGGAAAGGCGATGACAGCAAGCCCGGCGCCTCGGTGTATATCGACAACTGCGCGGCGTGCCACCGCACCGACGGCCACGGCTATACGCGGGTGTTTCCGGCGCTGGCGGGCAACCCGGTGTTGCAGACGGCGGACGCGACCTCGCTGATCAACATTGTGTTGAACGGCGGCACCTTGCCGGCCACCCACACCGCACCGTCGACCTTCACCATGCCGGCCTTTGCGTGGCGGCTGTCGGACCAGGAAGTGGCGGATGTGGTCAGTTTCATTCGCGGCAGTTGGGGCAACAAAGGTGCGCCGGTGAAAGCCAGTGACGTGGCGGATCTGCGCAAGAGTGATATGCGCACCACCTCGGGTGATGACCTCGGCCAAGTGACGCAAAAGCACTGAGCCTGCGCTGACCGCCAAACGGCACTGGTCAGACACCTCGCGCCTCGATACTGTTTATAAAAACAGTATCGAGGCGTTTTCATGTCTACTCCGCTGCCGCCCCGTGGCCGGGGCACCGCGACTAATCTGCACAACCGTTTTGCGCCCACCGTCAGCGTGGCCGAAGACGACGGCTGGTATCAGGAAGTGCCGCCGACCCAAGGCACTGAAGTGCGTATCGAAACGGCCAAGACCATCATCACCCGCAACACCTCGCCGGATCTGCCGTTTGATCGGTCGATCAACCCGTATCGCGGCTGCGAGCATGGCTGCATCTACTGCTATGCGCGGCCCAGCCACGCTTATTGGGACATGTCGCCGGGGCTGGATTTCGAAACCAAACTGATCGCCAAGACCAACGCGGCCGAGGTGTTGGAACAGCAACTGTCGAAGCCGGGCTATGTGTGTGCGCCGATTAATCTTGGCGCCAATACCGATCCCTATCAGCCCATCGAGCGCGAATACACGATCACCCGGCAAACCCTCGAAGTGCTGCTGCGCTACCGGCACCCGGTGACCATCATCACCAAGGGCTCGCTGATACTGCGCGACCTTGATTTACTCACCGAATTGGCGCGCCAGCGTCTGGTGGGCGTGATGATCAGCCTCACCAGCCTGGATGACGAACTCAAACGCATCCTGGAGCCGCGCGCAGCGGCGCCCAAGGCGCGGTTGCGGGCGATTCGGGTGATGCGCGAGGCCGGTATTCCAGTGGGCGTGTTGTGTTCGCCGATGATCCCGATGATCAACGACAGTGAGTTGGAAAGCCTGCTGACCGAAGCGCACGCCGCCGGTGCGCAAAGTGCAGCGTACATGATGCTGCGCCTGCCGCTGGAGGTGGCGCCGCTGTTTGAGGAGTGGCTGGCGGCGCATTACCCGCAGCGCGCGGCGCATGTGATGAGCCTGGTGCGCCAGGTGCGCGGTGGTGAGGTGTACGACAGCCGTTTCGGCGTGCGCATGCGTGGCGAGGGGCCTTTTGCGGATTTGTTGGCGCAGCGCTTCAGCAAGGCAATCAAGCGCCTTGGGCTCAATCGGCGGGAAGGGTTCAACCTGGATTGCGCGGCGTTTTGCCCACCGGGCAGGCAATTGGCTTTGTTGTAGACTGACGGCGAGGAACGCGGCGTCCGTGTAGCAATAGTCGCGTTTTGACATTACTGAGACGCCCATTCTAGAGCGGTTCATTCAGTTTGAGTTAAGTTTCGGCGGTTACCTTGTTCTGCGAGTGACTGATGAGTCGGCGCCTGAATGTGGGAAGTTTTACAACTAATCCACTAGCCGGGCGTCGAACTTTTTTGAACACTCCCCCCTGCATTAATCAAGAGGATGAATCATGAGTGACAAGGATAAACAGCCGTTGGCTGCGTCGGCTTCAGCCCCTCAGGTGGCGGAATCCGCCGATGCAGCGTTAAAGCACATCGTTGACGGCTTTTTGCATTTTCATCACGACGTCTTCCCTCAGCAGGAAGAGCTTTTCAAGAAACTCGCCACGGCCCAGAGCCCACGCGCGATGTTCATCACCTGCGCCGACTCGCGCATCGTGCCCGAGCTGATCACCCAAAGCTCCCCGGGTGACCTGTTCGTGACGCGTAACGTGGGCAACGTGGTGCCGCCTTATGGCCAGATGAACGGCGGTGTTTCAACGGCCATCGAGTACGCGGTGCTCGCCTTGGGCGTACAGCACATCATCGTTTGCGGGCACTCTGATTGCGGCGCCATGCGCGCGGTACTCAACCCTGCCAGCCTTGAGAAGATGCCGACCGTAAGGGCCTGGCTGCGGCATGCCGAGGTCGCCAAGTCGATGGTCGAGGACAACTGCGACTGCGCCAACGAAGGCGAGAGCATGAAGGTGCTGACCGAAGAAAACGTCATCGCCCAGCTGCAACATTTGCGCACCCACCCTTCTGTGGCTTCGCGCATGGCCAATGGCCAATTGTTTATCCACGGTTGGATCTACAACATCGAAACCAGCGAAATCCGTGCTTACGATGCGGATCAATCGGCGTTCCGATCTCTAAGCGGCGACGGGCCGATTCCATCCGCGACGCCTAAAGCGCGCTTCTAACACACTTCCCTGCCGGGTAAAGCGGCGGCTGCCATGGATGCAGCCAGGCTTTGCCGCGCCCGGCGAATGCCTCGGGAGAGTCATCATGCGTGCTGCTCAATTGAAAGCTGTACTGCCACGGGAGCTGCTCGCCTCCGTGGTTGTGTTTCTGGTCGCCCTGCCCCTGTGCATGGGCATCGCCATTGCCTCCGGCATGCCGCCGGCCAAGGGTTTGATCACCGGCATCATCGGCGGTTTGGTGGTGGGTTGGCTGGCCGGTTCGCCGCTGCAAGTCAGTGGCCCGGCCGCCGGTTTGGCGGTGTTGGTGTTCGAGCTGGTGCGCCAGCACGGCATGATGATGCTTGGCCCAATCTTATTGCTGGCGGGGTTCCTGCAATTGGTGGCAGGGCGTTTGCGCCTCGGCTGCTGGTTCCGTGTCACCGCGCCGGCGGTGGTGTACGGCATGCTGGCGGGCATCGGCGTGTTGATTGTGCTGTCGCAGGTGCATGTGATGCTCGACGGCGCGCCCAAACCGTCGGGGCTGGATAACCTGGCGGGCTTCCCGGCCGCGCTGGCCGAAGCGATTCCGAGCCTCGGCGGTGGCATTGGCTGGCAAGCGGGCTTGCTCGGCCTGTCGACGATGTTGGTGATGTACCTGTGGGATAAATTGCGCCCGCAAAAATTGCGTTTCGTGCCCGGCGCTTTGTTGGGCGTGGGTTTGGCGACGATTACCAGCTTGGTGCTGGCGTTGCAGGTCAAGCGCGTGGAAGTGCCGGAAAACCTCGCCGATGCCATCGATTGGCTGCGCCCCAGTGACCTGCTCAACCTGGCGGACCCACAGCTGTTGATCGCCGCGTTCGCCGTGGCGTTTATTGCCAGCGCCGAGACGCTGCTGTCGGCGGCGGCGGTCGACCGTATGCACAGCGGTCAGCGCTCCGACTTCGATAAGGAATTGTCTGCCCAGGGCGTAGGCAACATGCTCTGCGGCCTGGTGGGTGCGCTGCCGATGACCGGCGTGATCGTGCGCAGCTCGGCCAACGTGCAGGCCGGTGCCACCACGCGACTGTCGGCGATGTTCCATGGCCTGTGGCTGTTGGGTTTCGTGCTGTTGCTGTCGAGCGTGCTGCAAAGCATTCCGGTGGCGAGCCTGGCGGGTGTGCTGGTGTACACCGGGATCAAGCTGGTGGACATCAAGGCGTTCCGAGGGCTGGGCCGCTATGGCCGCATGCCGATGTTCACCTATGCCGCCACCGCATTGGCCATCGTGTTTACCGACTTGCTGACCGGTGTGCTGTTGGGCTTCGCGCTGACGCTGGTGAAGCTGGCCTTCAAGGCTTCGCGACTGAAGGTCAGCCTGATCGACTTGCCTCAGGATGGCGAAATGGAGTTGCGCTTGACGGGCGCGGCGACCTTTCTGAAAGTGCCGGCGCTGACTCAAGTGTTGTCGACGGTGCCGGCGGGCACCACGGTGCATGTGCCGCTGAACAACTTGAGTTACATCGACCATTCCTGCCTGGAGTTGCTGGAGGAATGGGGCCGGGCGAATTCGGCCAAGGGCTCGAAGCTGGTGATCGAGGCGCGAGGCTTGAAGCGTCGCCTGGAAGGGCGTGTGCGCACGACCGTGGGGATTGGCTCGGCGCCGTCCATTCGCTGACAAAACACGCATAAAAAACAGGGGAGGAGCTGTGCTCCTCCCCTGTTTTTTTGTGTCGGGTTTTGAGGTTTAAGCCGGCTGATCCAGCGCCAGATCAACCCCCAACTGCCGCGACAGGCACGGCCAGCGCTTCCATGCCGCTTCGGTTTGCGGGCTCTTCAACTGCTCGCGATAGGCTTCGACCGACTCCAGCGCGAAGCTGTCATCGTTGAGCATCTCGTCCACTGCCAAGTGCACGGCTTCATCCAGCTGATTGGCAAACTGCTCGCCGATCAATTGGTGGGCAATCACGTTGGCCACAGTGGTGTCCGCCGGAATCAACGGCTGGCCGAAATGCTTGATATACAGGTCGTTAACCTCTTCTACCAAACGATGGGCCAGGTAAGCCTCATCCAGCAGGCCGTCGAGGCCTTCATGACCGGCCAAAATCGCTGGCGGTTGCAGGAAGAAATGCTCGGCGATTTTCAGCACCGGCTTGATCTGGCTCTCGATACCGGCTTCGCGGGCCACGTCATTCGCGGCTTCGAGCAATTGCGGCACGAGTTCGATGTAGGCAGTCACAAAGCGGGTCATGACTTGGGTGCGATCACCGTCAGCCAGGGAGATGGCCGCATGCAGGTGTGGCAATTGTTTTTCCAGTTGCCGCGCAAGCTGGCCCGTGCTGGCTTCGTGTTGATGGGCACGGGAAATCTGCTCGCGCAATGCGGCGGTGTTCATGAAGGCTCCAGTGGTGCAGGCGTAGGGAGTGGAGAGGATAAGGTAGCTCGGTTAAACGAGCACCCAAGATGCATTTGTCATAATTATTTCATGCTTATGCGCTGCCGTTATATCGAATTGCGATAGATCGGCGCAGAAACGATTCCGCCCCCCGATTTACATGGCCTGAACGCCGGTATTTAGTTGATTTACCGTACGCATTGCGGGGTTTCAGGCGCTGTCTATACTCGGGTTATTACGCACTTAGCGAACAATGGGTGACCGTCATGGCTGACTCCGTACCGATCAAACGGCGGCTGACGCGCTTGCTGATCCTGGGAGTGGCGATGTTCGCCTTCGGCTTCGCCCTGCTGCCGATCTACGCCGTGATGTGCAAAGCCTTCGGCATCCACGGCAAAGCTGCCGGGCAGTACGAGGGCCAGCAGGGGGTGGACGCCACACGCCAGGTGCGCGTGCAATTTATGTCGACCAATGCCACCGGCATGGTCTGGGAGTTCCACTCCACAGCTGACGAGGTGGTGGTTAACCCCGGCGCGGTCACCGAGATGCTGTTCGTGGCCTACAACCCCACCGATAAGGCCATGACCGCGCAGGCGGTGCCAAGCATTTCACCGGCCGAAGCGGCGGTGTACTTCCACAAGACCGAGTGCTTTTGCTTCACCCAACAGGTGCTGCAGCCAGGTCAGCGCATCGAGATGCCGGTGCGCTTCATTGTCGACCGCGACATGCCTGAAGAAGTGAAGCATTTGACCTTGGCGTACACGCTGTTCGATGTGACTGCGCGGCAACCGCCCGCACCAGCCCGTACCGGCGGCTAGCGACGGCTTGCAGGCTCAATCAATAAAATTAATACATTCCGACTCATGATACGTACTACGTACCAGCGCAAGGCGGGTGGCCAATAGTTGCCCGGTTTGGCCTATTGGTCACCGTGTACGGCTTGCGTGTGCGCTGGTAGTGGGCGGGCGGTTCCTGCAATGGGCCTGGGTGCTGTACCGTGGCGCTCAGCCGCACGCGGCGATCAACACCTTCAAGTACTCAATCTTGTACCTGTTGCTGCTGTTTATCGCCCTGCTCATCGATCACTACTTAGTGTTGAACCTATGACTCGAACTCAAAAAACCGTGTTTATTCTGGTGGCCATCGTCGCGTTGATCATGGGCCTCACCGTCTACAAAGTGCTGAATGGCAAAAGCCAGGGCGACCCGACCGCGCTGATCGACGCCGGCATCATATTGCTGCCGCAAAGCCGCCAGTTGCCGCCGGTGACCCTGACCAATCAAGACGGCCAGCCGGTGCTGGCCAACGAGTTGAAAGGCAAGTGGAGCCTGCTGTTCTTCGGCTACACCTTTTGCCCGGACATCTGCCCGACCACCCTCGCCCAGTTGCGCCAGATCAAGAGCGAGTTGCCCAAAGAGGCTGTGGATAAGTTGCAAGTGATCCTGGTCAGCGTTGACCCGAACCGCGACACGCCGGCTCAGCTCAAACAATACCTGGGCTACTTCGACCCGCAATTCCAAGGCCTGACCGGCGCGAACGTCGACGATGTGCAGAAGGTCTCGAATGCGCTGAGCATCCCGTTTATTCCGGCGGACACCAGCAAGCCGAACTACACCGTCGACCACAGCGGTAACCTCGCGCTGATCGGCCCGGACGGCACGCAGCGCGGGTTTATCCGTGCGCCGCTGAACAACCAGAAGCTGGTGCTGCAGTTGCCGGTTTTGCTGAAGCGTCAGTAAACCGGTAAGCACTGATCGGCAAATGTGGGAGGGGGCTTGCTCCCGATGGCGGTGGACCAGTCGACTTATGCATCGAATGACCTGCCGCTATCGGGAGCAAGCCCCCTCCCACAGTGGTTTTGTGCAAGGTTTGAACAATGTGTCGTCGGACATTTCCTGCACGTTGTGTCGCCGTGCGTGAACTTGTTCGGTGGTCTTGGGGTGGCTAGTCTTGGCACTGTCACTGCAAATTCAGTGGCAGGGTGTGGAAGCCCTTATATCGTTAGGCGCACAAAGCGCCACCTAGTGTCAGGCGCTTTTTCTTGCCTGTGTTTTTTGGTGGCTGTGCGCGGGGCGCTTTCGAGCGCGCCGGGTGCCTAACGTCCCGGTCTTCCACACCTGCGTACAGCCGCCACCTCTGTGTTTTTTGGTGGCTGTGCGCGGGGCGCTTTCGAGCGCGCCGGGTGCCTAACGTCCCGGTCTTCCACACCTGCGTACAGCCGCCACCCATTACGTGGAAGTAGTGCTTGGCGGCCCCTTGATACTTTAGGGGCCAGACCATGTGTGCCGGCCTGATTTTTCAAGCATCCTGCGTACAGCCGCCACCCATTACGTGGAAGTAGTGCTTGGCGGCCCCTTGATACTTTAGGGGCCAGACCATGTGTGCCGGCCTGATTTTTCAAGCAGCACATAACAAATGTGGGAGGGGGCTTGCTCCCGATGGCGGTGGACCAGTCGACTTATGCATCGACTGACCTACCGCTATCGGGAGCAAGCCCCCTCCCACAGTGGTTTTGTGCAAGGTTTGAACAATGTGTCGTCGGACAAAGCGTCACCTCGTGTCAGGCGCTTTTTCTTGGCTGTGTTTTTTGGTGGCTGTGCGCGGGGCGCTTTCGAGCGCGCCGGGTGCCTAACGTCCCGGTCTTCCACACCTGCGTACAGCCGCCACCCATTACGTGGAAGTAGTGCTTGGCGGCCCCTTGATACTTTAGGGGCCAGACCATGTGTGCCGGCCTGATTTTTCAAGCAACGCATAACAAATGTGGGAGGGGGCTTGCTCCCGATGGCGGTGGACCAGTCGACTTATGCATCGAATGACCTACCGCTATCGGGAGCAAGCCCCCTCCCACATTTTTTGATCTCCAGTAGCCCTGAGGTCGGGTGGTGAAGGATCGTTCCCACGCTCCGCGTGGGAATGCCGCCCCGGACGCTCTGCGTCCGCTTTTGAGATCATGAGGGCGGTCAGAACGCTGGCTTGATCGCGCCTTTGTACTTCTCTTCGATGAATTGCTTCACTTCGGGCGTGTGCAGGGCTGCGACCAGCTTTTTCACCGCGTCCGAGTCTTTGTTGTCTTCGCGGGCCACCAGGATGTTCACGTAAGGCGAGTCGTTGCCTTCGATCACCAGCGCATCCTTGGAAGGGTCAAGCTTGGCTTCCAGCGCGTAGTTGGTGTTGATCAGCGCCAAGTCAACCTGGGTCAGCACGCGCGGCAGGGTGGCGGCTTCCAGTTCGCGGAATTTCAGGTTTTTCGGGTTGCCGGTGATGTCCTTGATGGTCGACAGAATGTTGGTCGGGTCCTTCAGGGTGATCAGGTTGTGCTTGGCCAGCAGCAACAGCGCGCGACCGCCGTTGGTGGCGTCGTTCGGCAGCACCACGTTGGCGCCATCGGGCAGTTCGGCCAGGGTTTTGTATTTGCTGGAGTAAGCGCCCAGCGGTTCCAGGTGCACAGCGCCGACGCTGACCAGGTGAGTGCCTTTGGCTTTATTGAACTCATCCAGGTACGGCTGGTGCTGGAAGAAGTTGGCGTCCAGGCGCTTTTCAGCCACTTGTACGTTCGGCTGCACGTAATCAGTGAAGACTTTAACCTGCAAATCCACGCCTTCTTTGGCGAGCGCAGGTTTGACGAACTCGAGGATTTCCGCATGCGGCACCGGCGACGCGGCGACCGTGATGGTCTCGGCGGCGTGGGCTGAAAACGCGGCAACGGCGGCGAAAGCAACCAGTAGTTTTTTCATTCAGCAAGCTCCTTGTTCGGGCATTTGCCGACATTGAGTCGGCAATGGCGGTTATTTTCGAGAAAAGTGCACCACCAGCTTGTCGCCGACGGTTTGCAGAATTTGCACCAGGATCAACAGCATCACCACGGTGACCACCATTACATCGGTCTGGAAGCGCTGGTAACCGAAACGGATTGCCAAGTCGCCCAAGCCACCGGCGCCGACCACACCGGCCATGGCCGTGTAGGAAACCAGTGTAATCGCCGTCACCGTAATCGCCGCAAAAATGCCGGGGCGGGCTTCGGGGAGCAGCGCGTTGACGATGATCTGGCGCGTGCTGGCGCCCATCGACTGGGTGGCTTCGATGATGCCGCGGTCGACTTCACGCAAGGCGGTTTCCACCAGGCGCGCAAAGAATGGCGTGGCGCCCACGACCAGCGGCGGAATCGCACCGGCCACACCCAGCGAGGTGCCGGTGATCAGGACGGTGAACGGGATCATCACGATCAGCAAAATGATGAACGGCAGCGAACGCAGGATGTTCACGATCAATGACAGCAGCGCGTACAGGCCTTTTTGTTCGAACAGTTGGCGCGGGCTGGTCAGGAACAGCAGCACCCCCAACGGCAGGCCCAGCACGATGGTGAAGAACAGCGAACCGAACAGCATGATCATGGTGTCGCCGGTGGCGAGCCAGATTTCCGACCAGTCGATATTGGCGAAAAAACTCAACAGGACTTCCATTAGCGCAGAACCTCCATGTGGACGTCTGCCGCGGTAAAGCGGGCGAAGGCGGCTTCCATGTCCCCGCCCGTGACGGCGAGGGTCAGTTGCCCGTAGGGAATATCTTTGATGCGGTCGATACGACCGGCGAGGATGCTGTAGTCCACGCCCGTTTCACGCGCCACGGTGCCCAGCAGCGGCGCGTAGGTCGCTTCGCCCTGGAACGTCAGGCGCACGATGCGGCCCGGCACATGGGCGAAGTCATCACGCTGCTCGCCGTCGTCGACCTGCTCGGCTTCTTGTACGAAGCGCTTGGTGGTCGGGTGCTTGGGGTGCAGGAACACGTCGGCCACCGAGCCTTGCTCGACGATGACGCCGGCGTCCATCACCGCCACGTGGTCGCAGACGCGGCGGATCACGTCCATTTCATGGGTGATCAGCACGATGGTCAGCTTCAACTCGCGGTTGATCTCGGCCAGCAATTGCAGCACCGACGCGGTGGTTTGCGGGTCGAGGGCGCTGGTGGCTTCGTCGCACAGCAGTATTTTCGGCTTGGTCGCCAAGGCGCGTGCGATGCCGACGCGTTGCTTCTGGCCACCGGACAACTGCGCCGGGTACTTTTTGGCGTGGTCGGACAGGCCGACGCGGGCGAGCAGCTCAGCCACACGCAGGTCGATGTCCTTGCGCGACAATTCGCCGGCCAGCGTCAGTGGCAGCGCCACGTTGTCGGCAACGGTCTTGGAGGCGAGCAGGTTGAAGTGCTGGAAGATCATCCCGACTTGCTGGCGGAAACGGCGCAGGCCGTTGGCGTCCAGGGCGGTGACTTCTTCGCCGTCAACGTGAATCTGGCCACCGCTGGGTTGCTCCAGGCGGTTGATCAGACGCAGCAGGGTACTTTTTCCCGCACCGGAGTGGCCAATCAGGCCGAACACCTGGCCGTTTTCGACGCGCAGGCTGGTGGGGTGCAGGGCGGGGATTTCCTTACCGGCGACGCGGTAGGTTTTATGGACGTTATGAAACTCGATCACGTAGCGAACCTTGTGGGGCGCATGGAAAAGGGATCAGCGGTTAGCCGGGCGCGCATTTTAGCCTGTCCGTATAGCGTTATTTAGCATTTATTTCTCATTCAACCAGCGATTTGGCAATAACGCGATCAAAGGTCATAAAAAAGGAACGGTGCAAAACTGTATCAGTCACTACTTAAGCAACTCGATTTCCCAGGTGCCGTGCCTGGGGTTTTGCTCAAATGAGCCGGGGATCGCTCTGGCCACTTTGAATAAGGAGTTTTGACTGATGAGCATCAAGAAGCCAGCCACCCCGTCGAAGAGTGAGCTCGCGGGCACCGACACACTGGACCGTGGCAACACCAACGCCAAGCTTGAGGCACTGGAGGAGTTTCGCTCAGACGCTACCGGCCAGGCGCTGCGCACCAACCAAGGCGTGAAGATTTCTGACAACCAGAACACCCTGAAAGTTGGCTCCCGTGGCCCTTCGCTGCTGGAAGATTTCATCATGCGTGAAAAAATCACGCACTTTGACCACGAACGTATTCCGGAGCGCATCGTGCATGCCCGCGGTACGGGCGCGCACGGTTATTTCCAAACGTATGAAAACCATTCGGCGCTGTCCAAGGCCGGCTTCCTGCGTAACCCGGAGCATAAAACCCCGGTGTTCGTGCGCTTTTCGACCGTACAAGGCCCGCGCGGCTCGGGCGATACCGTGCGCGACGTGCGCGGTTTTGCCGTGAAGTTCTTCACCGACGAAGGCAACTTCGACCTGGTGGGCAACAACATGCCGGTGTTTTTCATTCAAGATGCGATCAAGTTTCCCGACTTTGTACACGCGGTGAAACCTGAGCCCCACAACGAAATACCTACCGGCGGCTCGGCCCACGATACGTTCTGGGATTTTGTCTCGCTGCAGCCGGAATCGGCGCACATGGTTTTGTGGGCAATGTCTGACCGTGCCATTCCAAAGAGCCTGCGCTCCATGCAGGGTTTTGGTATTCACACCTTCCGCCTGATCAATACCGAGGGTAAGTCGACCTTCGTGAAATTCCACTGGCATCCAAAAGTCGGCACCTGCTCCCTGGTGTGGGACGAAGCGCAAAAGCTTGCCGGTAAAGATACCGACTACCACCGTCGCGACCTGTGGGAAGCGATTGAAGGCGGTGACTACCCTGAGTGGGAACTGGGCGTACAGATCGTTGCGGAAGAAGACGAGCATAAGTTCGACTTCGACTTGCTCGACCCGACCAAGATCATCCCCGAAGAGCTGGTGCCGATTACGCCGCTGGGCAAGATGGTGCTTAACCGTAACCCGGACAACTTCTTTGCTGAAGTCGAACAAGTCGCCTTCTGCCCTGGCCATATCGTGCCGGGTATCGACTTCACCAACGACCCGCTGCTGCAAGGCCGTCTGTTTTCCTACACGGATACGCAGATCAGCCGTCTCGGTGGGCCGAACTTCCACGAGCTGCCGATCAACCGCCCTGTTACGCCGTTCCACAATGGCCAGCGTGATGCCCAGCATCGCACCGTAATCGACAAGGGCCGTGCGGCGTACGAGCCGAATTCGATCGACGGCGGCTGGCCGAAAGAAACGCCACCGGCTGCCGAGGATGGTGGTTTCGAGACCTATTACGAGCGCGTCGACGCCAACAAAGTGCGTGAGCGCAGTGAGTCGTTTGGCGACCATTTCTCGCAAGCCACGCTGTTCTTCAACAGCATGAGCCACCACGAGAAAGAGCACATCATCGCGGCCTACAGCTTCGAGTTGGGCAAGGTGGAGCGTGAGTTTATTCGTGCCCGCCAAGTTGACGAGATTCTCGCCAACATTGACCTGGAGCTGGCCAAGCGCGTTGCGCAAAACCTCGGCCTGCCGGCGCCAACCAAAGGCACGGTGCCTGCGCGTGAGACGTCGCTGAAAGAATCGCCTGCATTGAGCCAGGTGAATCTGCTGTCGGGCGATATCAAGACACGCAAAGTCGCAATTCTTGCGGCGAACGGCGTGGATGGCGCAGCGATTGATGCGTTGAAGAAGGCGCTGGAAGCCGAAGGCGCACACGCCAAGCTGCTGGGGCCGACCTCGGCACCGGTGAAGACAGCGGATGGCAAGAGCCTGCCGGTGGATGCGTCGATGGAAGGCATGCCGTCGATTGCGTTTGATGCGGTGTTCGTGCCTGGCGGTAAAGAGTCGATCAAGGCGCTGAGCGGTGACGGTGTGGCGTTGCACTTCCTGTTGGAAGCGTACAAGCACTTGAAGGCGATTACCGTTGCCAATGACGCGAAGCCATTGTTGGACTTGCTCAAGCTTGAAGCAGATGCGGGGCTGATCGTTGGCGAGGATGCCAAGGCGTTCAAGGCGTTCTTTGCGGCGATTGCGCAGCACCGGGTTTGGGACCGTGAGCCTAAGGCCAAGGCGATTCCGGCTTAAGTAAATGGCTGTCTGTTAGACCGCTATCGGGAGCAAGTCGAATCGCCGCACCGCCCCTCCCACATTTGAACGGTGAATGCCGTCCAATGTGGGAGCTGGCTTGCTCCCGATGGCTTTACTGCGCCTTGCGCGGTATCAGCACAACCTGCGCCGGAATGTGCTTGATAATCTGCCGGTGAATCTTCAGGTCATACCCAGAATCAATTCGCTTCACCCGTTTGGTCAGCAACGTGGCCAGCCACGGGTAATCCTGCGTGCGCGGCACGTGGATGCTCACGTCGCACTGGTAATTCACCACGTCGGTGGCAATCGCATCCAGCTGGTGACGCAGCTCTTCTATATCCGTCAGGTTCAGCGCAACCGTAGTGCTCGGGGCTGCCGGGTCGATGACCTTGGCCGCAGGCTTGGCTTCGGCTGCCTTCAAGGCGGCTTCGGCTTTATGCAACTCGACTTTACGCGCGTGGCTGATCGCGCTGTTCACGCCACCGGTGAGTGCCGGCGCCTTGGGCATCAGCGCGCGGGCACGGCTTAAGGCCGTGGCAGCGGCGTTTACATCACCCTTTTGCAGCACAATTTGGCTGCGCTGCAAGTAGGCTTCGGCCAATTGGCGCTGGTAAGTCTCCAGGGCCGGGTCGTTGGGCGTTTGGGCTTGCAGCGCGGCCAGTTGGTCTTCTGCGGTGGCCAGTTCACTGCTGGCCAGGTTTTGCTCCAGCTGCGCGATGGCCGCAGCGCGAGCATCCGGCGCCTCAAGTGCGGCGGGCGGTGTGCTTTGACAGGCGCCCAGCAGCAGGGAAAATGCGGCAAGGAGCAGATAACGGGAGTTGAACGGCTTCATTCCTGCGACTCTCTAATTGCGCAAAAAGCGAGCAAGTCTACACCCCACGACGGGGCAGGACAAAACTCAGCAAAAACAGGGCGGCGGCCGCGACTACAATCGACGGCCCGGCCGGAGTGTCCTTGAACCAGGACAACGCCAGGCCCCCGCACACTGCCAGCATCCCCAAAAAGCTCGCGCCAATCGCCATTTGCTCGGGTGAGCGAGCGTGGCGCTGGGCAGCGGCGGCGGGAATAATCAGCAGCGACGTGATCAACAATACGCCGACAATCTTCATCGCGACAGCAATCACCACGGCGATCAACAGCATCAGGGTCATGCGCAGCGCCGGTACGGGCAAACCTTCCACCGTGGCCAGCTCTTCATGCACGGTGATCGCCAGCAGCGGCCGCCACAGGGTCACGAGCAACACCAGCACGGCCGCACTGCCGCCCAAGATCCACGCAAGGTCGGTGGGGCTGATCGCGAGTAAATCGCCAAACAGGTAGGCCATCAGGTCGATGCGCACTTCATGCATGAAGCTCAGCACCACCAGCCCGAGGGACAAGGTGCTCGGCGCGAGAATCCCCAGCAGTGTGTCGGAGGCCAGCGGCTGGCGCTGTTGCAGGGTGACCAGCAGCACCGCCAGCAACAGGCAGCCCACGGTGACGGCGATGGTCGGGCTCACATCCAGCAAAAAGCCCATGGCCACGCCAAGCAGCGCGGCGTGCGACAACGTGTCGCCAAAATAGGCCATGCGCCGCCATACCACAAACGAGCCCAACGGGCCTGCCACCAGTGCCAAAGCCAAGCCTGCCAGCAGGGCGTAGAACAGAAAATCAGCCATGCTTGCAGTCGGCTCCATGCGTGTGGGTAGGCGGCGTTTGGCGGTCGTCGACCACCGCGCCATGCAGGTCATGGGCGTGGTCGTGATGGTGATGATAAATCGCCAGGCTTTGCGCGTTCTTGCCGAACAGCTCGACGAAGGCCGGGTCGCTGCTCACCTGTTCCGGGTGGCCGGAACAGCACACGTGGCGGTTCAGGCAGACCACCTGGTCGGTGGTGCTCATCACCAGGTGCAGGTCGTGGGAGACCATCAGCACGCCGCAGCCATGCCGGTCGCGCAGCCGTGTGATCAGGCTGTACAGCTCGGCCTGGCCCGCGACATCGACGCCTTGCACCGGCTCATCAAGCACCAGCAATTCGGGCTCGCGCAACAGGGCGCGGGCCAGCAGTACGCGCTGCATTTCGCCGCCGGAGATGCTTTGTACCGGGCTGTCGATCACCTGTTCGGCGCCGACTTCCTTCAGCGCGGCCTGCGCGCGCGGGCGGTCGACACCGGGCACCAGGCGCAGAAAGCGCAGCACCGACAGCGGCAAGGTCGGGTCCACGTGGAGTTTTTGCGGCATGTAACCAACGCGCAGCTTGGGCTTGCGCCACACGCTGCCGGTGTCGGGCTTGAGCAAACCGAGTACGGCGCGCACCAGGGTGGTTTTGCCGGCGCCATTCGGGCCGATCAGGGTGACGATTTGCCCAGGCTTCACGCTCAGGGCGATGTTATCCAGCACGTTTTGCCCGGCGAACGTGACCCCAACCTGCTCCAGGCGGATTAACGCGTTGCTCATCAAGCCCCCTGGCAGCCCGAGCACAGGCCGACAACTTCGACCGTTTGCCCTTCGACCTTGAAGCCGACCTCGGCAGAACTCTTGATAATCGCGTCGCTGATGCTTTTTTGTTCAAGCTCGATGGCGGCATGGCACTCGCGGCAAATCAGGAACTGGCCCTGATGTGCGTGTTCCGGGTGGTTACAGCCGACAAACGCGTTGAGCGAGGCGATGCGGTGGACCAAGCCGTTTTCGAGCAGAAAATCCAGCGCGCGGTACACGGTGGGCGGCGCGGCGCGGCGGCCGTCCTGCTCGCTGAGTACGCCGAGAATGTCGTAGGCACCCAGCGGCTTGTGGCTCTGCCACACCAGTTCCAGCACCCGGCGACGCAAGGCGGTCAGGCGCAAGCCCTTCTGCGCGCACAGGGTGTCGGCCTCTGACAGTGCGGTGTGCACGCAGTGGGAGTGGTCGTGGGGACGGCTGGCAAGCGGTGTTTTAGGCATGAGCGGCGACAGACATTTGATAGAGACGTTATTATGTTACCCGTTCCTACGTCATTGAGTGGTCATCGTGTCCCGACTTTTTCCCGTTTTTGTCGTATTTGTCACCAGTTTGTTCATCGCAGGCGCCGCTCAGGCCGAGGTCAAGGTGCTGACCAGCATCAAGCCGTTGCAGTTGATCGCCGCCGCTGTGCAGGACGGCGTGGCGGTTCCAGAGGTGCTGTTGCCACCTGGCGCCTCGCCGCATAACTATGCGTTGCGCCCATCCGACGTACGGCGCGTGCAATCGGTAGACCTGCTGTATTGGATCGGCCCGGACATGGAGACTTTCCTGCCGCGCGTGCTCAAGGGGCGTAGCTTGCCGACCGTGGCCGTGCAGGACCTTGCCGGAATGAAGCTGCGCCGCTTCGCCGACGATGGCCTCTCGCACGCCGATGATGGGGACGAACATGACCACGACCACCGCCCAGGCAGCCTGGACGCGCATTTGTGGTTGTCGACGGTGAATGCCCGCGTGATCGCTGCGCGCATGGCGGCAGACCTGAGTACTGCCGACCCGGCCAATACCGCGCGTTACGCCAGCAACGTGAAGGCCTTCGATGAGCGTTTGGATGCGTTGGATGCGCGCTTGAAAGCGCGTTTGGCGAAAGTCGGCGACAAGCCTTACTTCGTGTTCCACGAGGCGTTCGACTACTTTGAAGACGCTTATGGGCTCAAGCACACCGGCGTGTTCAGTGTTGCCGCCGAAGTACAGCCAGGCGCCCAGCACGTGGCGGCGATGCGTACGCGGTTGCAGGAAGTCGGCAAGACCTGCGTGTTCAGCGAGCCGCCATTGCGCCCGCGTCTGGCCGAGACGCTGGTCGCCGGTTTGCCGGTGAAATTGGCGGAACTGGATGCGCTGGGCGGTTACACCAAGGCCACCGCGCAAGGTTACGAGCAGGTGCTGGAGAAGTTGGGGAATGACCTGGCCGGGTGCCTGGAGTCGCTCTGACAACCGAGCTTGTTGCTACCACTTTAAAAAGCCGCCGCAATCCCCCTCCCTCTGGCCTGGACGCGGGCCTGTGGCGAGCGGGCTTGCTCGCGTTGGGCTGCGAAGCAGCCCCAAAACCAGGCGCTGAGGAGTGCCTGAAGCACCGCACTCCTCATTAAAAGGGGCTGCTTCGCAACCCAACGCGAGCAAGCCCGCTCGCCACAACAGCTCTGAGCCCCGTTTTTAGAGTGCAAACGGCAGGTGGATCGTGACCTGCTGACGCTGCGCCAAGCGATGCTCAAACTCCGCCGGGTCATGAATCAACACATCCTGCCCGGCGAATGACTCGGCAGCGATCAGGCGCGATAGCCAGAACCGCACGCACGCTACGCGCAGCAAGGTCGGCCACAGCTGCGCTTCCTTGGCTGTAAACGGTCGCAGCCCTGCGTACGCGCCCAGCAAGGCACGCGCGCGTTGCCCGTCGATTACGCCATCGGCGTCCGAACACCAGTCATTCAGCGCGATTGCCACGTCATACAGCATTGGGCCTGAGCAGGCGTTGTAGAAGTCGATCAGGCCTGTCAGGTGGGTGCCTTCGAACATCGCGTTGTCGCGAAACAGGTCGCCGTGAACGTTCGCGCGTGGCAGGGCCAGGATGTCGGCCTTGTGGGCTTCGATCTCGGTCAATGCAGCGTGCAGCAGGCGCTGTTGGGCGTCGTTCAGGTGCGAAATCAGCTGCGTACCTTCAGCGAGCATCCAATCGAGCCCGCGGTCGGTCTTGCGCTGCAGCATCTTGTCACCTTGGGTGGCCAAGTGCAGATGGCCGAGCAGGTCGCCGACCTGAGCGCAATGCTGCGCGTTGGCGTGCTTGATGTGCTTGCCGGCCAGGCGCGGTTGCAGCAGCGCGGGTTTGCCCGCCAGCGTGCGCAGCGCCACGCCGTCGGTGGTGCGCAGGGCGTAAGGCACCGGCAGATCAGCCTCGTGGAGCACGTCGAGCAACTCGATGAAGAACGGCATTTCCGCTACGGGGCCGCGCTCAACCAGTGTCAGCACGAACTCGCCCTGCTCCATGCTGATAAAGAAATTGGTGTTTTCGCTACCGGCGGCAATCCCCTGGAAATCGAGCAGGCGGCCGAGCCCGTAAGGGGCGAGAAAGGTTTCCAGCTCGGGCCGAGCCAGCGGGGTGAACACAGACATGGTTAAAACTGCCAGTACGGGCGCCGCAGTACACGGCGCCAATTGAAGTTAAGAAATCATTTCCATTCGAAGATCTTCCATGACGGAATCAGCATATCCGGCTGGTCGGAACGGATGAAGTTTGCATCGGTTCCGTCCGCGCGCACCAGAAAATACGGCGGCGCACCCTTTACGGTGACTTTGATTGCGTACAGGAAGCCGTTTTGGCGGTACTCCTGGATGGTTCTGTCGCCCTCGGTACGGATCGTGACTTCCGGGTCGCCCGTGGGCGCGCTGTCGGCTGCCAGGGCGGCCAACGGCAAGAGTGCAATCAAGCCGGTCAACAACAGGCTATTTACGGTGCGCATGATAACCTTGTCCCTTTGTCGTCAATGGTCCGGCTATTCTAGCGCCTGACCCGCCGAAAAGGTTGATCCTGCTCATGAGCCAAGCCCCCCTCGTCCTGGTGGACGGTTCTTCATATCTGTACCGCGCCTTTCATGCGCTGCCACCGCTGACTACCTCCAAAGGCCTGCCGACCGGTGCGGTCAAGGGCGTGTTGAACATGCTCAAAAGCCTGCGCAGGCAGTACCCGGACAGCCCGTTCGCGGTGGTGTTCGACGCCAAAGGCGGGACCTTTCGCGATGACATGTACGCCGAATACAAGGCCAACCGCCCAAGCATGCCCGATGACATGCGCCTGCAAATCGAGCCGCTGCACCAAAGCGTAATCGCCCTGGGCTTCCCGCTGTTGTGCGTCGAAGGCGTAGAGGCCGATGACGTGATCGGCACTCTGGCCCGCAGCAGTGCGGCTGCCGACCGGCCGGTGGTGATTTCTACCGGTGACAAGGACATGGCGCAGTTGGTGGATGGGCACATCACCTTGGTCAATACCATGACCGGTAGCGCGATGGACATCGAGGGCGTGAAGGAGAAATTTGGCGTCGCCCCGGAGCAGATCATCGATTACCTGGCGTTGATGGGCGATTCGTCCGACAACATCCCAGGCGTTCCGGGCATTGGTCCGAAGACCGCTTCCGGCCTGTTGGTCGGCGTGAACGGCGGCCTCAAAGAGCTTTATGAGCAGTTGGATATCGTGCCGACCTTGCCGATTCGCGGGGCCAAGACCCTGCCGGCCAAGCTGGCAGAGCACAAAGAGATGGCGTTTCTGTCGTATCAGTTGGCGACGATCAAGATCGATGTGCCGCTGGACGTCGGCCTGGACGATTTACACCTGATCGAGCCGGATCGCGAAAAACTGCTGGAGCTGTACACGCTGCTGGAGTTCAAGAGCTGGTACGACGAGATTCAGCGCGACACCAAGCGCGTCGAACTCAAGGCTTCGACCGAGCGCGCGCCTGCTGCCGAAGAGGTTGTTGAGTCGGCACCTGCCGAGACGGCCTACACCACCATCCTCGACCAGGCGACCTTCGACCGCTGGCTGCAAAAGCTCAACGACGCGAAGTTGTTCGCTTTCGACACCGAAACCACCGGGATCGACGCACAACAGGCGCAATTGGTCGGGGTTTCGTTTGCCGTACAGCCGCACGAAGCGGCCTACATCCCGCTGACGCATTCCTACCTCGATGCGCCGCAGCAGCTCGACCGCGACAGCGTGTTGCTGGCGCTCAAGCCCTTGCTGGAAGACCCGAGCAAGCTAAAGGTTGGCCAGCACGCCAAGTTCGACATGAACATCCTGGCCAACTGCGCCATCGGCGGCGACCCGGCGAACGGCATCACCGTGCGCGGCATTGCGTTCGACACGATGCTTGAATCCTACGTGCTGAATTCAACCGCTACCCGCCACGACATGGACAGCCTGGCGAAGAAGTACCTGGACTATGACACTGTCAGCTTCCAGGACATTGCCGGCAAAGGCGCCAAGCAGCTGACGTTCGATAAAATCCCGCTTGAGCAGGCTGGCCCGTACGCGGCTGAAGATGCAGACGTAACGCTGCGCCTGCACCAGGCGTTGCACGCGCAACTTGCCGCCATACCGGCGCTGGCGAGTGTGCTGACCGACATCGAAATACCCTTGGTGCCGGTGCTGGCGCGGATCGAGCGTCAGGGCGCGCTGGTGGATAAAGAGCTGTTGGGCATCCAGAGTATCGAGCTGGGTAACAAGATGGTCGAGCTGGAGCGCCAGGCATTCGAGATCGCCGGTGAGGCGTTCAACCTGGGCTCGCCCAAGCAGCTCGGGGCGATTCTCTACGAAAAACTCGGCTTGCCGGTGCTGAAAAAGACCGGCAAGGGCCAGGCCTCGACGGCTGAGGAAGTGCTGGCCAAGTTGGCCGAAGACGATTTCCTGTTGCCCAAGGTGCTGATGCAGTACCGCAGCATGAGCAAGCTGAAAAGCACCTACACCGACCGCCTGCCGGAGCAGATCAATTCGCGCACCGGGCGCATTCACACCTCGTATCATCAGGCGGTAACGGCGACTGGGCGGTTGTCTTCCAGCGATCCGAACCTGCAGAACATCCCGGTGCGCACCGCCGAAGGTCGGCGCATTCGCCAAGCGTTTGTCGCGCCCAAGGGTTACAAACTGCTGGCCGCGGACTATTCGCAGATCGAACTGCGGATCATGGCGCACTTGTCCAAGGACGAGGGCCTGATGAATGCGTTCCGCAACGAATTGGACGTGCATACCGCCACGGCGGCCGAAGTGTTCAAGGTTGAGCTGGCTGAGGTCACGTCCAATCAACGACGCAGCGCCAAGGCGATCAACTTTGGCCTGATCTACGGCATGGGGGCGCAAAAGCTCGGCAAAGACATCGGCGTGGATACCAAGACCGCCAAGGCCTACATAGACGTGTACTTTGCGCGCTACCCAGGCGTTCGCGAGTACATGGAGCGCACGCGCGCCCAAGCGGCCGATCAAGGCTACGTAGAAACCTTCTTCGGGCGCCGGTTGTATGTGCCGGACATCAATTCCAACAAGCCTCAAGAGCGAGCCGCCGCAGAACGCACGGCGATTAACGCGCCGATGCAGGGCACGGCGGCTGACATCATCAAGAAAGCCATGGTGTTGGTGGATAACTGGCTGACCGAGTCTGGCCTGGATGCCAAGGTCATCCTGCAAGTGCACGATGAACTGGTGCTAGAGGTGCGTGAAGACCTGGTCGCAGAGGTCAGCGCGAAAATCCGCGAGCACATGAGCGCCGCGGCGCAGTTGGATGTGCCCTTGGTGGTGGACGTGGGCGTGGGCGATAACTGGGACGAAGCGCACTGATTTCGCGGCTCCGCCACCCCCGTGCGGGGCGGCGGACTGCTTTCAATCAGGCGTCGCCAGCAGATGTTTCAAATAGTTTTTCAGCCTGCCGGAACTTAACCCGTGAAATGCGACTCAGAGGTACTGAATGGGTGGTGAAGCCCTTCAATGCTCCTATGTTGTGTTAAGTGTTGGCAGATATCCGGACCCCGCCCTAACGGTCCGGAACTTGAACCCCGAACTTCCTCTCCCCATATGAAGTCCGGGGTTTTTTTTGCCCGGCAAAACGTTATTCGGCGATTTCGGCGCCCTTGTCGGCCAATTCCATCCAGCCCGCCAGCACGGTGTAAGCGTCTTCGAGGCCCAAGCGTTTTGGCGCCGAGAACAGCTGGATGGTGATCGTGTCACCCCAACCTTTACGGATCTCGGCCTGTACTTTTAGCAGCGTGTTCTTGGCCGCGCCGTAGGTCAGCTTGTCGGCTTTTGTGAGTAAAATATGCATCGGCATGCCGCTGGCGACCGCCCAGTCGAGCATCAGCAAGTCGAAGTCGGTCATTGGATGACGGATGTCCATCATCAGAATCAAACCTTTCAAACTCTCCCGACCACCCAGGTAAGCCTCCAGGTGACGCTGCCAGTGCAGCTTCAGCGGGATAGGTACTTTTGCGTAACCGTAGCCCGGCAGGTCGACCAGACGCCGATCATCGTCCAGCTTGAAAAAGTTAAGCAGTTGCGTGCGGCCCGGGGTTTTTGAGGTGCGCGCCAGGCTGGCGTGGGTCAGGGTGTTCAGTGCGCTGGACTTGCCGGCGTTGGAACGACCGGCAAAGGCCACTTCAAAGCCTTCGTCATCGGGGCATTGGTCAACTTTGGCGGCGCTGAGCATGAACGTGGACTGTTGGCACAGGCCGAGGATGGGATTCTTGAGTTGCATGAGATTTCCGATGTGGGCGGTGCCGAAAAAGGGTGCGGCAAGCGGTGTCGTTTCCGTTTCAGTAGCGCCAGTATATAATGCCGCAGATTTTGTGTGTGCTTTGTCCCAGCGAAGGATGAAGTTCACGGGAGCGAAATACCTTCATTGCGCATTAGAACGCAAAACGCTCTCAAACCCTGAAAAGGTCGATGTATGACCAGATGGTTGCTCGCTGTCGGTGTCCTGATTCCGCTTTACGGCGCTCAGGCTACACAGGATCCGGAGGCGGTGTACAACCGAGTTTGCGTGGCTTGCCATGCCGGCCAACTGCCCAGCGCGCCCAAACGGGGTGATGAGGCAGCTTGGGCGCCCACACTGGCGCAGGGCATGGGCACGCTGATGCAACACGTGACTGAGGGTTTCAAGGCAATGCCGACGCGTGGTTTGTGCATGGACTGCAGTACTGAGGATTACCAGGCCGTCATTCATTTGATGGTGAGTAAACCCGGTAGATGACTCTTAAACCCTTAGCCGTAGTTGGATTAGCTGATGAACAAACTGATCGTGAGTCTGCTGTTGACCGTGGGCATGGCAGGTGTTGCCCATGCTGCAGGCGACGCCACCGCAGGCCAGGCGAAAGCCGCCGTGTGTGGCGCTTGCCATGGACCGGATGGCAACAGCCCGGTACCGAACTTCCCCAAACTGGCTGGCCAAGGTGAGCGTTACCTGACCAAGCAGATGCACGACATCAAGGACGGCAAGCGCGCGGTGCTGGAAATGACCGGCTTGCTGACCAACCTCAGCGATCAGGACTTGGCGGATATTGCCGCCTATTTTGCCAGCCAGACGGGCAGCGTGGGCGCCGCCGACCCGAAACAAGTGGCCCGCGGTGAAGAACTGTTCCGTGGCGGCAACCTCGAAAAAGGCATGCCTGCGTGCATCGGTTGCCACTCGCCCAACGGCGCAGGCCTTGCCGCTGCGGGTTTTCCGCACTTGAGCGGGCAACATGCGCAGTATACCGCCAAGCAGCTGACGGACTTCCGTGAAGGCAATCGAACCAACGATGGCGACGCCAAAATCATGCAAAGCATCGCGGGCAAGTTAAGCAACAAGGACATCGAAGCGGTTTCCCAGTACATCCAGGGCCTGCACTAATCGCAACCGCACGTTAACGCTCGATTAATCCGTCGATGCAAGCATAAAAAGGGTGGCTTGGGCCGCCCTTTTTTGTGGCCGGTGCCGTTACACTAACGAACTGATGCCCGCGTAGACCTGTCACAACAAAGGTCCCGCGAGGCGAATTTATTTGTCCAGGAGTAAAGCATGCGTAATCTGATTCTCAGCGCCGCTCTCGTCACTGCCAGCCTCTTCGGCATGACCGCGCAAGCTGCCGATGTGCCGCTTGAAGCCGGTAAAACTTACGTCGAATTGGCCAACCCGGTTCCGGTTTCGGTACCCGGCAAGATCGAAGTTGTAGAGCTGTTCTGGTACGGCTGCCCGCATTGCTACGCGTTTGAGCCAACGATCAATCCATGGGTCGAAAAACTGCCTGCGGACGTCAACTTCAGGCGCCTCCCGGCCATGTTCGGCGGCCCATGGGATGCCCACGGCCAATTGTTCCTGACCCTGGAAGCCATGGGTGTGGAGCACAAGGTGCATAACGCTGTATTTGAAGCCATCCAGAAGCAAGGCAAGCGCCTGACCAAACCTGACGAAATGGCTGACTTCGTCGCCACCCAAGGCGTGGATAAGGACAAGTTCCTGGCCACCTTCAATTCCTTCGCTATTCAGGGCCAGATCAAACAGGCCAAGGAACTCGCCCAGAAGTATGGCGTGCAAGGCGTACCGACCCTGATCGTCAACGGCAAATACCGTTTCGACCTGGGCACTACCGGTGGTCCTGAAGCCACCCTCAATGTAGCCGACCAACTGATCGCCAAAGAGCGCGCAGCCAAGTAAGGGGGCTCGCCATGCGCCGCTGGGGTACTGAACGCGTTGTTGGCCTGCATGACCCGCAGGTCAATGAACATCATCTGGAATCCACAGGCCTGCCGGCAGACAGCCGTTTGCGCCTGCTCAGCTTCAATATCCAGGTAGGTATCAGTACCGAGAAGTACCGGCACTACCTCACCCGTGGCTGGCAGCACTTGCTGCCTCACAACGGGCGGGCCGGTAACCTGCAGAAAATCGGCAACCTGCTGAACGACTTCGACCTGGTCGCCTTGCAGGAAGCCGACGGCGGCAGCATGCGCTCCGGTTACGTCAACCAGGTGGAGCACCTGGCGCACCTCGGAGCGTTCCCGTACTGGTATCAGCAACTCAATCGCAACCTTGGGCGCCTGGCGCAGCACAGCAATGGTGTGCTCAGCCGCTTGAAGCCGACCGCCATCGAAGACCACCCGTTACCCGGCCCCAAGGGGCGCGGGGCTATTCTCGTGCGTTTCGGCGAAGGCCCGGAAGCCTTGGTGGTAGTCATGATGCACCTGGCGCTTGGGGGTAAGACGCGCAACCTGCAGCTTGCCTACGTGCGTGAATTGATTGGCAACTATAAACATCAGGTGTTGATGGGTGACATGAACACCCATGCCAACGACCTGTTGCAGAATTCCCCGTTGCGCGACCTCGGTTTACTCGCGCCGCAAGTCGAAGCCACTTTTCCCAGTTGGCGCCCGCAGCGCTGTCTGGACCATATTCTGCTCAGCCCCACACTCACGCTTGAAAGCGTGCAGGTGCTGGCGCAGCCCATTTCCGATCACCTGCCGGTCGCGGTAGAGATTCGTCTGCCGGGTTCGCTTACGGCTGATGCATTACCCGCGTTGAGCCCAGGCCCTCGCGGACCCCTTGCATGAGCGACGACGCCCAGCGCTGGAAAGAGAAATACCTGAAAAGCGTTGAGCAGCAAGACAAGCTCGAGCGCCGCTGGGCTGCCCGCCTCGACCTGCTGCGCCGAGGGTTGGTGCGCAGCACGCTCGCCGCGGAAGGGACCGACCGCGCCGTTGACCAGTGCATGAAGGAAATGCGCGACGTGGTGCGCACAGACGATATGGACGCCGCCCTCGCCGCGCTGCTGCCACGCCTGGAAAAAGCCGTGCTCGACTCGGAGCAGCGCCGCGAAACCCGGGTTGACCAGACCAGCACCGCCCTCACCGCCCTGGTCGCGCAGTTGCAGAAGTTGCCTCTGCCGCGTGAGGTGGCCCGTCCGCTCAAGGCCTTTGCCAAGCAGCTTGATGGCCGAGTCGGTCAGGCGCGGGAAATCCCGCTGTTGCTCAGTGAGCTGAGCAGCTTGCAGGAGCAGGCATTGAATAACCTGGAGCCGGAGGGCGAAACCGCGCGCTCTGGTCCGGGTTTGCTGCAGCGCCTTTTTGGTTCAAAGGATGTCCCAAGCGACACGCAGGTGCTCGAAGCCACGCCGCAGCCTGTGCCTGAGCCGGCTGCGCCGAAGCCCGCGGCGCCCCAACCGGCACCTGAGCCTGAACAGCCCGCGCAATCTGAAGAACTGACAAACGCCCTGCGTGCGTTCGCGCCCGTGCCGCCGACACCGGCCGCCGCGCCGCCCGAGCCTGTTGCGCCAGCCAGCACGGCAGAAGTCGCCGGCGAGTCGTTTGTCTTCGAGGCGCCGGCTTCAGCCCAGCCGATCACCACGCCTGTTGAAGCCGCCGAGCCCAAGACGCTTGAGCCAGCGGTTGAGGAAGACGCTCCCGAAAGCGCCCTCGCCGCCTTTATCGAAGCGCCAGAGGCTCAGGTTGCGACGCCGGATCACACCGCCATCGGCAGCCTGTCACTGCCGCCCGTACTCGACGACGCTGAGCTTGACCTTGATGAGCTGCAGTCGGATGGCATCTACGCGTTGCCCGACTCGCCAGAACCGTCGTATAGCTCGGTCGCCAAGCACATCGAGAGTACGTTGCTTGGGCTGCTGGAAGATTTGTCGCTGCCCGAGCACCATCTGCCCCAGGCGGAATCAATGCGCGAGCGCCTCGCCAATGGCTTGAACTGGTACGAACTGCTGCCGATCCTTGATGACCTGGCGGTGCTGATGCTGGCGATTACCGACAGCGGCCAGCATGAATTCGAGGCCTACCTCAAGCAGCTCAATGAACGCCTTGAGGCATTCCAGGGCCATTTGCAGGTGGCCAGCGACGGCCACGCCGACAGCCGTTCGGCAGCGCGCGAGCTGGACACGCAAATTCGTGAACAAGTCGATGGCCTGCAAAGCAGTGTGCAGGAAGCGGCTGACCTGGGCAGCCTCAAGCAGGTGTTGGAAAGCCACCTTGAAGGCCTGCTTGGCACCATGGACCAACACCAGCAGCAGCGTGACCAGCGCGAGCAAGAAGTGGCGGCGCGCTTGAAAAGCCTGGCCGAGCGCGTGTCGAGCATGGAGCAGGAAGCTCAGGGCTATCGCGAGCATTTGGAAGTACAGCGCCAGAAGGCGTTGATCGATCCGCTCACTGGTTTGCCTAACCGTGCGGCCTGGAGCGAGCGCCTCGACCATGAAGTGAATAGCTGGCATCAGCGTGGCAGTAACCTGTCGTTGGCGATGCTGGACCTCGACCACTTCAAGCGTATTAACGACAACTATGGCCACTTGGCGGGCGACAAGGTACTCAAGATCATCGCCAATGTGCTGCGCAAGCGCCTGCGCACTACCGACTTTATCGCGCGTTTCGGCGGTGAAGAGTTTGTGTTGCTGATGCCTGACTCAGCGTTGGCGGATGCGCTGGACGTGGGTGAAGTGCTGCGCGCGGCCATCGAGGCGTGCCCGTTTCACTTCAAAGGCGAGCGGGTAACCATCACAGTGTGCATGGGCGTGGCGCAGTTTCAGCCGGGTGAGCGCAGTGAGTTGGCGCTAAAGCGCGCCGATGAGGCGTTGTATCGCGCCAAGGCTGCCGGACGTAACCAGGTGCAGGCGGCGTAAAAAATGTTCTATTTTGTAATTTGAACGCCGCGCCTCAATCGGTACGTTACACTGTTGCATTATCGTCTTTAGCGTAATGCCTGCCGCCATGAAATCCTTGTACCTCGCCTTCGTATTCGTCCTGCTCGCCGGCTGCGCCAGCGGCCCGCGTCTGGACACCCGCCACCCTTCAGTGAACCACGACAACCGCGTGCAGTTTGTTGTGGTCCATTACACCTCGACCAATCTTGAGCGCTCGCTGGCACTGTTGACCCACGGTCAGGTCAGCAGCCATTACCTGATCGGCGACGACGGCTCCGGCACCATTTACAAGCTGGTGGATGAGAGCCAGCGCGCCTGGCACGCAGGCGAAAGCGAATGGATGGGGCGCACTTGGCTCAACTCCAGTTCCATTGGCATCGAAATCGTCAACCCAGGGTATCTCGATACGCCGACGGGGCGTGTTTGGTATCCGTATTCCGAGGCGCAGGTGCAGTCACTGGTGGTGTTGCTCAAGGACATCATCAAGCGCAATGGTATCGAACCCAAGAACATCATCGGCCACAGCGACATCGCGCCGCTGCGCAAGCTCGATCCTGGCCCGTTGTTTCCGTGGAAGCGTTTGGCCGCTGAAGGTTTGGGGGTTTGGCCTGACGCGCAGGCGGTAGCGCGCTTCCAGGTGCAGTACAGCACCCATCTGCCGAGCGTCACCTGGTTCCAGGAAGAGTTGGCGCGCCTGGGCTACCAGACACCGCAGACCGGTGAGCTGGATGTCGCCACGCGGCATGTGATTGCAGCGTTCCAGATGCACTTTCGGCCATCGCTGTTTGATGGCACGCCGGATGCAGAAAGTGCCGCGATACTGAGCGCGCTAAACCGCCGCTGATACTTACAACGGCAACGCCATGTAGAACTGCGTACCTTGCCCCGGCCGCGAATACACGCCCATGCGGCCGCCATGCAATTGCACAATCTCTTTGCACAACGCCAGGCCCAGGCCGGCGCCGCCTTTTTTGCGGCCCACTTGCACAAAGGGTTCAAAGATCCGCCCTTGCTGCCCGTAGGCAATACCTTCGCCATTGTCCTCGACGCTGATAATCACGCGCTCGCCATGCCGGCGCGCCTGCAGGCGAATCTGCCCGCCCTCGGCGGTATGCCGCAAAGCGTTGCCCAACAGGTTGTCGAGCACGCGCTCAAGTTGAGCTTGATCGGCATGCAGAGTCGGCAAGTCAGATTGCGCCTCCACCAGCAGCTCGACGTTCTGCGCATTCGCCGGCTCCACAAATCGGGCACGTGCGTGCGCCAGCAGGTCGGTGACATCACAGGGGCCGAGCGTGAGTTTTTGCAGGCCATTCTGGTAGCGTGAAAAGTTCAGCAGGTCGTTGATCAGTTGCATCAGACGCTGCATTTCTTCATTAACCGTATCCAGCAGGTCTGCTTCACGAGAGTCTGCGGGGAATTTGGCCCGCTCGCGGAACAAGCCGAAGGCCATGTGCATGCCGGTCACGGGCGTGCGTAACTCGTGGGAGGCGCGCAATACAAATTCGCTGCGCACCCGTTCGAACGCGCGCTGCTCGGTGACGTCATGCAGCACCATGACTGCACCGAGGATATGCCCTTGCGTATGGCTCACGGGCGTCAGGCTGTAGGTCAGCAGGCGCAATTCGCCTTCAACTTCCACTTCCAGGTCTTCCGGTGCGAGCTCAAGGTTGCCGCCGCGCAGCACCAGTTGCAGTTGTTCGTCCATTTCCGGGCGACCGAGGGCTTCACCCAAACCCTGGCCCAAACGTGCCTCATCCCAGCCTAACTGGCGCTGTGCAACCGGGTTAAGGTGTTCCAGGCGGCCTTGGCGATCAATCATCAACAGGCCATCGTCGATGCTGTCGAGTACCGCTTGCAGGCGCTGCTGGCCCGCCAGCAACTCGTCGACGTTGGTTGCCTGATGCTGGCGCAACGCTTCGGCCATGATGCCGAAGCGGCGGGTCAGCTGATTCATTTCGGCTGCCGATGAGATGGGCAGGGTCACTTCAAAATCGCCCTGGCCAATCTTGTCTGCCGCTTTGGCCAAGGCTTCTATCGGTGCACCAAAACGCCGAGCGATGCCGTGTGCGGTGACAAAACCGATCAGCAATACCGCCAAACCAACCAGCCCCAGCAGGCCGGCAATCAACAGCGCGCGGTCACGGGATTTGTGTTCGCTGGTGTTGATGTTCTCCAGGGCGCGTTTGTGTTCGGCGATCAGGCCATTGCGCAATGCATTGAAGCTTTGGGTCAGCTTTTGGTTTTTATTGGCCGCCATGGAGCTTTGTTGGGCTTCGTCGAATGCCTTGAGAAAACTCAGGTAATCGACGCGAGCCTGGCTGAACCCGTTGATTCTGCCGTCTTGCTGTTCATGCGCAACGCCTTCATCGAGCAAGGCGAAGTATTCCTGTTTCGAGCTTTGCAGCGCCTCGGGGTCGGGTTTTTCCTCCAGCATCAGGATCAACTGGTCCCCGAGGGTCTGGCGCAACTTCAGGCCCAGGTCCAGGGTGATAAAGTTGCTGCGGATCAGCGACTCCTGGCTTTTCGCCATTTGCATAACGCTGACGAGGCCCAGAATCAGGCCCAGCAGGGCGACGGTGATCAGCGCTGAGATACTCAAGAACAGCCGAGTGCGCAGTTTCATCGCTAGCTTCATAGGGTACAGCTCACAAATTGTACTGTTTGCGTTTGCGGTACAGGGTCGACGCGTCGATGCCGAGGGTCCGGGCCGCTTGGTCCAGGGTGTCGCTGGTGGCAAGTACGGCGCCGATATGGGCTTTCTCCAGCTCGTCCAGGCTCAGCGCTGCACCGATACGTGGGGCGTTGTTGGTCGGTTGTTCGGCCATCCCGAGGTGGCTGATTTCGACTTTTTCCTGTGGGCAGATAATGCTGGCCCGCTCAACCACGTTGCGCAGCTCACGGATATTGCCCGGCCATCGATAATTGAGCAGTGCTTCACGTGCGTCATCGCTGAAACCGCGAGCGGGTCGGGCGTATTCCTTGACGAAGCGCGCCAGGAACCGGTCCGCCAGGGTCAGGATGTCTTCACTGCGCTCGCGCAGGGGCGGCAAGTGCAAGGTGATAACGTTGAGACGGTACAGCAAGTCTTCCCGGAAGCGGCCTTCGCGCACCATGTCTTCCAGGTTCAGGTTGGTCGCCGCCAGGATGCGCACATCGGCACGCCGGGTCACCGGGTCGCCGACGCGCTCGTATTCTTTGTCCTGGATGAAACGCAGCAACTTGGGTTGCAACGTGAGGGGGAAGTCGCCGATCTCGTCGAGAAACAGCGTACCCCCATCCGCTTGGTTGACTCGGCCCAAGGTGCTTTCGCTGGCCCCGGTGAAAGCGCCGCGGCTGTGGCCGAACAACTCACTTTCCATCAGCTCTGCCGTCAGCGACGGGCAGTTGATGGTCACGCAGGATTTTTTCGAGCGTTTGCTCCACCCGTGGATGGCCCGTGCCAATTCACCTTTACCGGTACCGGACTCGCCGAGAATCAAGATGTTGGCGTCGGTGCCGGCGACTTGGCGTGCGGTTTCCAGCACCACCATCATGGCTGGGCTGTGGGAGTCGAGGCCGTCTTTGGATTGGCGAACCGCGCCTTCCAGCGCTTCCAGGCGCGCCGAAAGCTGGCGCACTTCCAACTGTTTGGCAGTGGCCAGGCGCAATTGGTCGGGGCTGCAAGGCTTGACCAGGTAGTCGGCAGCGCCCGCCTGGATTGCATCAACCGCGGTGTCCACGGCGGAATGCGCGGTCACGATCACCACGCGCATCCACGGCGCCTGAATGCGCATTTGGGCCAATACATCCAGGCCGTTGTCTTCGCCCAGGCGCAAGTCCAGGAAGCACAGGTCAAACACCTGGCGCTGCATCAATGCGTCAGCTTGGGCGGCGCTGTTGGCGGTGGCTACGGTGTAGCCCTCGTCTTCCAGGCAATAACGGAAGGTGCGAAGGATCGCGGATTCGTCATCCACTAAAAGAATGCGGCCTTGAAGTTCCTTGGCTGATTCCATGTGTCCCGCGCTCCTTAACTGTGAGTAGTGATGGTGCTTAGTCCCGGAATAATCGGGCAAGTTGCATGGTTTATTCTGATTGATAAAAGGCTTCTTCGCGCAGGTATCTGCGCCCTCTCCTACAAACGCACCTTTTTAAGGCGTTTTACCGATTTTTCGCCGGTTCTTTTCCCTTGGGCAACTCGCCAAGCGCTTTTGATCCCTTGGTCTGCGCAGTGACCATCGTGCATTTCGCACGGCCTGGATAGGGCCATCGTGCAGGATGCTGGGCTCGTCGTCGGTGTTTAATTCGTAAGTGCATGATTTTGCTGTGTTTTATTTTGTAAAAAACCTGGCATGCGCTCTGCAATATCCCTCTCAACAGTGTCATGAACGAATAATCAGAATGCGGGAGAAATACAGCATGACTCGCCAAAGCCTCAGCCTCAGCCTCAGCCAATTGCATGTATCGCCACTGCGCTTGCAGCAAGGTCTGTTTGCCAGCCTGGCGTTAATGGTCACGCTGATTGCTGGCCAGCAGCTGCAGCACTGGCAGGAGAGTCAGCAGCAAACCGCGCAATTTGAACGTCCGGTCATGACACAGAAACATTTTCGTTCCGTTGGCAGCGCTACTGCCGACGTAACTGCCCCGCAACTGAGAGTAGCTGACCAGGATTCCACCCTGGGCGAATTGCCGACTCAGGAGCGTTGGGTCTTCTAGGCAACAAAGGGTCGCTGATCTCGGCGGCTGAACGGAATTACGGCTGTTACTTTTATAAACTTTAAGGAGATTCACCATGCTGAGTTGGGCAATCACATTTCTGATCATCGCCATTGTGGCTGCAGTCTTGGGCTTCGGTGGTATCGCGGGCACCGCTACGGGTATCGCAAAAATTCTGTTTGTGGTCTTCCTGGTGATGTTCATCGCTTCGTTCTTCTTTGGCCGTCGCGGTCGTTGAACATGAAGTCTCTTCCTCTTAAAGCCATTGCTGTTGCCCTGCTCTTGGGCGGCAGCGGCTTGGTGATGGCCGCCAATGACGGCCAATCACGGGCCAACCAATTGCTTGGCGCGGACAAGCAGTACCGCGAAACCTGGCAAAGTGTGGTGAAGAAAGAAGAGCGCTTGCCTGAATGGGTGATGAATCTTTCAGGTTCCGCAGAGCAAATGAATGCCGTAGAGGAAGGTGGCGACAAGTACTTGGTCGGGCCGCTCTGCGAAACCGCGGACAGTTGCCTGCACAAGCGCCTGATCGTTGCATTCAGCTTCGACAAGGAAGATGCCTACGCCATGTTGGTGGAAGTCCCGGCAGGTTTGCCGGCAGACAAGTCCCCGACGCGGCACGCCGATTACCGATTTATCGGTAAGCCGGACCCAGGCATGCAAAAACTGCTGATGGAACAGCTTAAGAAAGACCCGAATTGGTACTAGGTTTTGTCTGACGTAACAGTCGAAGACGGAGCCTTCGTCCATAGAAAGAAGCCACTGTGTTTCTTTCTGTCTGCATCGCTCGCCATGGGCGCTGCATGACCAGGGGGCCGGGTTGCTCTGATCAATCGAGATCGGCGTGACCTACGGGTACAGGGAGTACCTGCGCAAGGGCTGGGTCAGGTGTAAAGCTGTGACGCAAGTTCACAAGTCCCCAAGCTTGCTGAACTTGCGACGGGCTTATCGCTCTGATAAGCCGTCACGTATGCCGCCCATAGCGGGTATTTCCTTTTTTACGTCCTTCAAATCATTACTTGGTGTGTCTAATCGACCTTCTATCGAGAAAATGTATCTCGATTTGCCGGTACGGCAAGACGCCAACCTCAGCAATTCCCGGATTTATTGCGCGCGCCTTCATGTCGCCCGACTTCTCTGAGCGAGCCAGTCTTGGCAGGTCAACGGCCTATTCGCCTTGCTAAATGGCGTATTTGAACTGACCGGTCGATCCGTTATTTACAAAAAAAGCCATGCCGATTCGGCATAGGGTAGGCGTTTACGGCATTAGACGTCGCTCGCTTGCATGGGAATAGTTGCGCCTTTTTTCGCCTGCCAGTAAGCCATTTCGGCCATGCGGCGGTGACCTTCTACGGAGGCAGATGCACACACTTTTTCGCTTCCGAGCGTTCCAGCTGGCGCATTTGCCTTAAGTCCACTTGAAGTAAGGGTAATGACATGAAGAAGGCAAAGCTAAGCCTCGCCTGGCAGATCCTCATCGGTTTGGTATTGGGGATCGCAATCGGTGCAGTGCTCAACCATTTCAGTGCTGAAAAAGCCTGGTGGATCAGCAATGTGTTGCAGCCAGCGGGCGATATTTTTATCCGCCTGATCAAGATGATCGTGATCCCGATTGTGATTTCTTCGCTGATCGTCGGCATTGCCGGTGTCGGTGACGCGAAGAAGCTGGGTCGAATCGGCGTCAAAACCATCCTTTACTTCGAAGTGGTCACCACCATCGCCATCGTGGTCGGCCTGTTGCTGGCCAACCTGTTCCACCCAGGCTCGGGCATCGACATGAGTACCCTGGGTACCGTCGATATTTCCAAGTACACCGCCACCGCTGCCGAAGTGCAGCATGAGCATGCGTTCATCGAGACCATTCTCAACCTGATCCCGTCGAACATCTTCGCGGCCGTCGCGCGTGGCGAAATGCTGCCGATCATCTTCTTCTCGGTGCTGTTCGGCCTCGGCTTGTCGAGCCTCAAGCCTGAACTGCGCGAGCCGCTGGTGACCATGTTCCAGGGCGTGTCCGAGAGCATGTTCAAAGTCACCCACATGATCATGAAGTACGCCCCGATTGGTGTATTTGCGCTGATCGCTGTGACCGTCGCCAACTTCGGCTTCGCCTCTTTGCTGCCGCTGGCCAAGCTGGTGATTCTGGTTTACGTCGCCATCCTGTTCTTCGCCTTTGTGGTACTGGGCCTGATCGCTCGCCTGTTCGGCTTCTCGGTGATCAAGCTGATGCGCATCTTCAAGGATGAGCTGGTGCTGGCCTACTCCACTGCCAGTTCTGAAACCGTGCTGCCGCGTGTGATCGAGAAGATGGAAGCCTACGGCGCGCCGAAGGCTATCTGCAGCTTTGTGGTGCCGACCGGTTACTCGTTCAACCTCGACGGCTCGACTCTGTACCAGAGCATCGCCGCTATCTTTATCGCCCAGCTGTACGGCATCGACCTGTCGATCGGCCAACAACTGATGCTGGTGCTGACCCTGATGGTCACCTCCAAAGGCATCGCCGGTGTGCCGGGCGTGTCCTTCGTGGTGCTGCTGGCCACCTTGGGCAGCGTCGGCATCCCGCTGGAAGGCCTGGCGTTCATCGCCGGTGTCGACCGCGTGATGGACATGGCGCGTACCGCACTCAACGTCATCGGTAACGCCTTGGCGGTACTGGTCATCTCGCGTTGGGAAGGCATGTACGACGATGCCAAGGGCGAGCGCTACTGGAACTCCCTGCCACACTGGCGCAGCAAGCAGGCGCTGCCGATGGGCGAAGCCAGCCGCGGCTGATGCAGGCATGATTTAAAACAAACCCCGGTCAATCCGGGGTTTGTCGTTTCTGTCAGCCCCGCTATCATTCGCCCCATCTTTCGGGGGATTTAACTGATGCTCAATGGCCTGTGGCTTGGCTTTTTTGTCGTGGCAATGGTGTCAGCACTGGCGCAATGGCTGATCGGCGGTAACGCCGGTATTTTTGCGGCGATGGTGGAAAGCATTTTCGCCATGGCGAAATTGTCGGTGGAAGTGATGGTGCTGCTGTTCGGCACGCTGACCTTATGGCTGGGCTTTTTGCGCATCGCCGAAAAAGCCGGCATCGTCGACTGGCTGGCCAAGGCTCTCGGCCCGCTGTTTCGCCGGCTGATGCCGGAAGTGCCTGCCGGCCACCCCGCCATCGGTTTGATCACCCTCAACTTTGCCGCCAACGGCTTGGGCCTGGACAACGCCGCCACGCCGATCGGCCTCAAAGCCATGAAGGCGCTGCAGGAACTCAACCCGATCCCCAACACCGCAAGTAACGCGCAGATTCTGTTCCTGGTGCTTAACGCATCGTCGCTGACGCTGTTGCCGGTGACCATTTTCATGTACCGCGCTCAACAAGGCGCCGCCGACCCGACGCTGGTGTTTCTGCCGATTCTGCTGGCCACCAGCGCCTCGACGTTGGTGGGCTTGCTCTCGGTGGCGGTGATGCAGCGCCTGCGCCTGTGGGACCCGGTGGTGCTGGCCTATCTGATTCCCGGTGCGCTGATCCTCGGCGGCTTCATGGCCTTGCTGGCGACCTTGTCCGCCACGGCGCTGGCCGGGCTGTCGTCGATCCTCGGCAACCTCACGCTGTTTGGGCTGATCATGCTGTTTCTGGTGATTGGTGCGCTGCGCAAGGTCAAGGTTTACGAGGCATTTGTTGAAGGCGCCAAAGAGGGCTTCGACGTTGCCAGGAACCTGCTGCCGTATCTGGTAGCGATGCTCTGCGCGGTTGGCGTGCTGCGTGCCTCCGGCGCGTTGGACTTCGGCCTGGAAGGGATTCGCCACTTGGTGGCGTGGACCGGCATGGACACGCGCTTTGTCGACGCGTTGCCGACCGCGATGGTCAAGCCGTTCTCCGGCAGTGCCGCGCGGGCGATGCTGATTGAGACCATGCAAACACAAGGCGTCGACAGCTTCCCGGCGCTGGTGGCGGCGACGATTCAGGGCAGTACCGAAACCACCTTCTACGTGTTGGCGGTGTACTTCGGCTCGGTGGGCATTCAGCGGGCGCGGCATGCCGTGGGGTGTGCGTTGCTGGCGGAGTTCGCTGGTGTGGTGGCAGCGATTGCGGTGTGCTACTGGTTCTTTGGTTAAGGCTTGAATAGCTATCGGGAGCAAGCCCCCTCCCACAGTTGAACTGTGGATAACTTCAATTGTGGGAGGGGCTTGCTCCTACTATCGGGAGCAAACCTCTTCCCACAGTTGAACTGTGGATAACTTCAAGTGTGGGAGGGGCTTGCTCCTACTATCGGGAGCAAACCTCTTCCCACAGTTGAACTGTGGATAACTTCAAGTGTGGGAGGGGCTTGCTCCTACTATCGGGAGCAAACCTCTTCCCACAGTTGAACTGTGGATAACTTCAAGTGTGGGAGGGGCTTGCTCCTACTATCGGGAGCAAACCTCTTCCCACAGTTGAACCGTGAATACCTTCAAATGTGGGAGGGGGCTTGCTCCCGATGAGGGCATCACTGCTCAGGCGCTGTATTGCCCTGCTGCACTACCCACTCCACCACTTGCCGGTTCAACTGATCCCCCGCCTGGCCAAAAGCAGCCACCACCGCCGGCACCTTGGTATCGCTCGCCTGCTGCTTCACCTCGAACCGCCGGCTGGCAATAATCCGCTGATCACTGCCGCGCACCAGCCGCGCATCCAGGCGAATCACCACCTCCACCGCACTGCCCCGGTACTCACTTTGAAACGCCTGCAACTGGCCGCCCAGTTCATAGTCGGCTTGCAGGTTGGTCTCGTCGGTACTCAGCAACGTCACCCGCCCGTCGCGCTGGAAGCCGTCCATAAACCGATTACGCAACAGCACCGGCGACGGATCGCTCCAACGCGAATGTGCATAGCTGCTGATCAGGTCGCCATTGGGCACCACGGCAATGCGCGGGCTGTCGAGAAACTCGCTGGTCTGCGGCTTGCTCACGCGCAACGACCAGCTCACCGGCGCGCCGTGGGCGGTTGTTTGGGCCGACGTCAGGCGGTACACGTCGGACGGGTCGGGTTTGGGCAGGATCGAGCAGGCGCTGATCAGGGCCAGCGCCACCGGGGCGAGCATTTGGTAAGCACGCTTCATGGCGTGAACTCCTTGTTCTTATCGCTGCCCAGCAAGTAACCGCTGGGGTTGGCTTCGAGGCGGCGAGAGATGGCGCGCAGCGAACCCAGGGTTTCGCGCAGTTCTCGCACCGCCGGCGCCAATTCGTTAAGGCCCTGCATGCCGCTGTTCACCGAGTCTTTGTTGTGGGTCAGCAAGGTGTTGATGGTTGCGGTGCTTTGCTGCAGCGATTTCATCGCCTGCTCGGCACTGCCAAAGGCTTGCTTGCCCTGGTCATTGAGCACGCCGTTGGCGTTGCGCATCAGCAGCGTGGTTTGCTCCAGCGCGGCGCTGGCCTGCTTGCTCACCTGCAGCAATTGCTGCATCACCAGCTTGATGTCGCCGCGCTGGTCGGCGATGGCGCCAGTGGTTTGTTGCAGGTTGTCCAGGGTATTGCTCAGGCGCTCGACGTTCTCGCGCGAGAACATATGGTTGGCATTGTTCAGCAGCAGGTTGATGGTGGTCATCAGGTCGTTGCTGTTATTGAGCAGGCGCGCGATAGGCGATGGCGAGGCGATGATTTCTGGCAGGTTGCCGTCTTTGCCCACGAGTTCCGGGCTTTGCGGTGTACCGCCGCTGAGCTGGATGATCGAGGTGCCGGTGATGCCGGTCAGTGCAAGCTTGGCCTGCGTGTCTTGCTTGATCGGGGTTTGCCCCGCCAGGCGGATGCGCGCCAATACACGGCGTGGGTCTTTGGGGTCCAGGCGCAGGCTGGTGACGTCGCCCACCTTGATGCCGCTGTACTGCACCGAACTGCCCTGCGACAAGCCGCTGACCGCCTCGTTGAACACCACTTCATAATCCTGGAAGGCACTGTCGACGCTGGATTTGGCCAGCCACAGGCCGAACAACATCGCGCCGACCACCACGATCACGCTGAACAGACCGATCATCACATGATGGGCGCGGGTTTCCATGTCATACCTCGTTAAGCGGTTGAGCGGCAGTCAATGCCGCGCGGCCCCGGGGGCCGTGGAAATATTCGTGAATCCAGGCGTCGTTGGTTTGCGACACAACATCAATGGCGTCGGCCACCAGCACTTTTTTCTGCGCCAGCACCGCCACGCGGTCGGTGATGGTGTAAAGGGTGTCGAGGTCGTGGGTGACCAGAAACACGCTCAGGCCCAGTGCGTCGCGCAGGGTCAGGATCAGTTGGTCGAATTGCGCCGCGCCAATCGGGTCAAGCCCGGCGGTGGGTTCATCAAGAAACAGAATGTCCGGGTCCAAAGCCAGCGCCCGCGCCAAGGCCGCGCGTTTGATCATGCCGCCGGACAGCGAGGCCGGGTATTTATCCGCCGCCGACAGCGGCAACCCGGCCAGCGCCAGTTTGACCGCGGCCAAGTGCTCGGCGTCGGCGCGGCTTAGGCCGGCGTGTTCGATCAGCGGCAGGGCGACGTTTTCGGTGACGGTCAGCGAGGAAAACAGCGCGCCCTTCTGAAACAGCACACCAAAGCGCCGCTCTACCAGCGAGCGTTCGTGTTCCGGCAGGTTCGGCAGGTTCTGGCCGAACACCCGCACTTGGCCTTCGCTGGGGCGGCGCAGGCCGACGATGCTGCGCAGCAGTACTGATTTACCGCTGCCCGAGCCGCCCACCACCGCGAGAATCTCGCCTTTATACAAGTCCAGATCCAGTTGCTCGTGCACGCTCTGGCTGCCAAAGCGGTTGCACAGGCCGCGCACTTCAATCACCGCCTCGGCGGGCGCACGCTGTGGACGACTCACCAGCCCATCTCCATAAAAAACATCGCGGCGACCGCATCCAGCACGATCACCACAAAAATTGACTGCACCACGCTGGAGGTGGTGTGGGCGCCAACCGACTCGGCGCTGCCGCTGACCTTGAAGCCTTCGAGGCAGCCAATTGCGGCGATCAGGAAGGCGAACACCGGCGCTTTCAGCATGCCCACCAGAAAATGCTGCACGCCTATGTCCGATTGCAGCAGCGAGAGAAACATCGCCGGCGAAATATCCAGCGCGACGGCGCAGACCACGCCGCCGCCGACTATCCCCGAGAGCATGGCCAGAAAGGTCAGCATCGGCAGCGACACCAGCAGCGCCAGGACGCGCGGGAGTACCAGCAGCTCCATCGGGTCGAGGCCGAGGGTGCGGATGGCGTCGATTTCTTCGTTGGCCTTCATCGAACCGATTTGTGCGGTAAAGGCACTGGCGGTGCGGCCAGCGATCAGGATGGCGGTCAGCAGTACGCCGAACTCGCGCAGGAAAGAAAACGCCACCAGGTCGACGGTGAAAATAGTCGCGCCAAAGCTCTTGAGCACCGTGGCGCCGAGAAACGCCACCACGGCGCCGACCAGAAAGGTCAGCAACGCCACGATGGGCGCGGCATCCAGGCCGGTTTGCTCGATGTGCGCGACCATCGGCGTCAGGCGCCAGCGCTTGGGGCGCAAGATGCCACGCGCGAAGGTTTCAAGGATCAGCCCGATAAAACCGAGCAACTGCTTGGTGTCTTGCCAGACGGTGTCCACCGCGCGGCCAATGCGCGCGAGTACCTGGATGCCGGCGGCTTCTTCCGGCGCTTTGTCCGGCACACAAAAATCATTCAGCGAGCGGTAAACGGTTTTGAGCAGCGCGCGGTCGGCGCTAGAAAGGCTGCAATCGGTCTGTTCGGCGGATTGCTCAATCCGGTCCGGGCCCAACAGCTCGACCAGCAGCGACGCGCCGGCGGTATCCAGTGCGCCGAGGCCGTTGAGGTCGATGCGGGCGCCGGCGTCGTATTGGCCATCAAGCTTATCCGACAGCTTCTTCAGGTTGGCGTAGTGGGCAAGCGTCCAGTCGCCCGTAATCCGAAGTAACGGCGGGGCGGTCGTCGTATCCAGGTGAGCTGCGCCGGGCGTGCTACTGGTGGTCATAAGCTCCGAGCTTGGTTGGCTGTCCACAATTGCTACGTAATAGCACGATACGGCTTATTTGGGGTTGTCCGTTTGTGCTGAGTCAGTGACTTTAAACCGCAGCACGCCGATCACCTGACCGTCTTCGGTCAACACCCGCACCTGCCAGCGGCCTACCGCGTCGGCGGGGAAGTTCTGCTTGTGGGTCCAGGCGCGGTAGCCTTCCTTGCGCCCGCCGTGGATGTCCAGGGCGATGCGGTCGACCTCTTTGCCGTTGAATTTCCACACATGGTAAATCCGTTCATCCAGCCCGCGCGGGGCGTTGATCGCGGTGTAGGCGTACAGCCCGCCGCTGCGCAACTGGGCGGCGTTGACTTCCCTGAGGTCATCACCGGGTGTGCGGTCTTGCATCTGAGTGCTGATCGCCACTTCGGTCATCCACAGCGTCGCGGGCGGCACCCAACTGCGCAGGAACCAACCCGCGCAGCCAATCGCGGCGGTGACCCCCAGCAACATTGCCCAGCCTTTAACACTGCGCAGCGGCAGGCTCACGGCCAGGCTCGGAATCGACAAGGCCATGGCCACGCCCAGCGCCAATTTGTAACTTTCGGCGGTGGTCAGGTGCAGGATGATCGGCAGCGCGGTGAGCAGCGCGGCGAACAACGTCAGGGTGTGCAGCGCCAGAAACAGCGAGCGTTTGGGCGCCAGCCACTTGTAGTACAGCGGGTCGGTAATCGACACCAGCGCCGCCGCGCCGAGCAGGCCGGTGAAAATCGATTGGCCGCTGTTCCACGTGGTGGTGACGAAAAAGAACGGCAGCACAAAAAACAGACTTTCCTGGTGGATCATCTGGGTGGCGTAGCGCAGCAGCGGTTCGGGGATTTCGCGTTTGAAGACTTTGGCGAACAGCTGGGTAAAGGCGTTTTCGAGCATCAGCCACAGCCAACTCACCAGCATGATCACGGCGATCCAGCTGGCCATGCCTTGTTGGCGGTCTACCAGGATGAAGCTGCACACACCCGAGATAAAACCGCCGAGTGCGATCACCCCTGGGTAGCGCTTGATCAGTACGAGGATGCGCTGGATAAGGGGCGGCAGGTTTGGCATCGGCGGTTCACAGTTGGTGTAGGAAAAAACCCAGACAGAATAGCGTCTTAGCCCGGCGTTCGGTGTTTCATTGCGCGACGCGTTTTCGGTAAAGCCGTACACCGGCCAACAGCAGGGCGAGCAGCCCAAGCACAGCGGCGCCGATCCAGCTCAGGCTGTCGTAGCTCAACAGCGGTTTTTCGATGCGCCAATAGCCCTGCTGGTCAAGCACTTGGCGCATGGCCTGGTTAGCCTGTTTCAAGCTCACGGCCTTGATGCGTTTGACCGGGTCGCTGAAATGGCCTTTGGCGTAATCGCCGGACGCGCTCCAATAATAATCGGCCAGCGCGCTGTTACCTTGAACCGCCCAAGCCTGGCGGGCGATGGCAGCTTGTTGCAGGCGGGCAAATACCGCCGGGTCAAGGCCGTCCTTGAGCAGTTGCGCCTTGAGGTCGTGCAGCACGTGTTCGGCTTCGGGCAGTGAGTCCCGCTCAAGGTCAGCATTCAGGCTGATGAAGCCGACGCCGCCCAGCACTTCGCGCTCGCTCCATGGGCCGTAGGACAAACTGTGCGCGAGGCGCAATTGACGGTACAGCGCCCAGTCGAAGTAATCCTTGAGCAGGTCGTAGGTTTCATCGTGCTGCTCGTCCAGCACCGGCTCGGGGAACAACCAGTGCAGCTTGGCGCTGTCACCCAGCCAGCCGTGGATCAGGTCGCGGTGAGTGGCGGCGGTGTGCTGGATCTCGGGCAGCGGCAGATGCTCGCTCGGCTCGACCGGCTCAAGCTGGCCATAGGTGCGCTCCAGATAGGCCGGCAGCAGTTTGTCGAGTTCGCCGACGATGATCAGGGTCATGTTGTTGGGCGCGTACCAATGTGTGCGCAGCGTCGCCAACTGCTCACGGGTCAACTGGCCAACCTCGGCACGTTCGGCGCATTTGAGCCCCAGTTCCACGGCCAGTTGGTTGCTGGCGTTGTGGCCGAGGTCTTGACGGTCGATCAGGCGTTGCAGGTGTGAGTAATGGCCGCCGTCTTCGCGCTCGACCACCCGCTTGGCGGCATTGATGTTGGCGTCGGTCAGCTCGGTACGGGTGATGATCGCCAGCAACAGGTCGAGCACTTTGCGCTGGTTTTGCGCCGGTGCCTCGATCACGAAGGTAGTGTCGGCGTTGCTGGTGTAGGCATTCCACTCACCGCCCAAGGCTTGCATGCGGTCTTCGAGGTCGCCTTCGCCGCCGCCGTCGATGCCGCTGAACAGCAAATGTTCGAGCAGGTGCGGCAGTTCTTTGTCTGCGCAGGGGAAGTCATCCAGGCCCACACCCACCACCAGGCGGATAGCCACGTGCCCGCGCTCGGTGCCCGGTTTGAGCAGCAATTGCAGGCCGTTGGGCAAGCTGTAGCCCTCAACTTGCAAGCGGTCAAAGGCAATGGCGTGTGCCGAACCCAAAAGCAGGCAGGCGAATAACAGGCGACGCATAACAAGCTTCCTGGCGAATGGGGTCGGTTGTTAACTGACTTCGCTCGCCGTCGTACGTTCAGGGCGAATGGGTAATGTCGGTCATATCTTCAGCGGAGAGTGCGCCGGTGTCGAACGTTTCGAGTACCACGTAGGCACTGCTGCAGAACAGCGAGTTGAGGCGTTTCATGTCGGCAATCAGCTCCAAATGCAGGGAGCTGGTCTCCAGGCTCTGGACGATTTTGCGCTGCAACCGGCTGACGTGCGCGTGGGCCAGACGCCGTTCCTGGGCGCGGAAGCGGCGCTTCTCGCGCAGCAATTGCCGGGCGCTTTCCGGGTCGGCGCTGAGGAACACTGACAAGCCCAGGCGCAGGTTGGCGATCAGTTGAGTCTGCAGGTCGGCGAGTTCTTCCAGGCCGACTTCGGAGAACTGCCGACGCTGCGCGGTTTTTTGCTGCTGGACTTTACGCAGCATGCGCTCGATCAGGTCGCCGGCGAGTTTCAAGTTGATCGACAGTTCGATGATCTCGGCCCAACGGCGGCTGTCATGCTCGCTGAGGTCTTCGCGGGGCATTTGCGCCAGGTAAAGTTTGATCGCGCTGTAGAGTGCCTCGACGTCATCGCTGAGGCTGCGCATCGCCTGGGTCATGGCGGTTTGCTTGCCGCGCAGCACTTCGAGCATCGCGCTGAGCATGTTGTCGATCAGGTCGCCCAGGCGCAGTGTTTCCCGCGCGGCGTTGGCCAGCGCCAGGCTCGGCGTTGCGAGGGCGGTGGGGTCCAGGTGGCGCGGCTTGGCTTTGCCGTTGGCCTCCGCTTGTTCCGGTAGCAGCCAGGCGCACAAGCGTGCCATTGGGCCGATGGTCGGCAGCAGGATCAGGCAGCGGCTGAGGTTGTAGAGCAAGTGGAAGCTAATCACCATGTCTTGGGCGCTGTAGTCCAAGCCGTCCATCCAGCCGACAAGAGGGTCGAGGACCGGGATGATCAGCAACAGGCCGATCAGCTTGTACAACAGGCTGCCCAGCGCCACCTGGCGACCGGCGGCGTTTTGCATGCTGGTGCTGAGGAACGCCAGCACACCGCTGCCGATGTTGGCGCCGATCACCAGGCCGATAGCCACGTGCAGGCCGATCACGCCAGCACCGGCCAGGGTGGCGGTCAGCAGTACCGCGGCCAGGCTGGAGTAAGAAATCATCGCGAACAAGGCGCCGACCAAGGCATCCAGCAGGATGTCGCCGGTCAACGAGGCAAACAGCACCTTGACGCCTTGGGCATGGGTAATCGGCCCGGCGGCTTCGACAATCAATTGCAGCGCCAAAATGATCAGCCCGAGGCCGATGCCGACGCGGCCCATCTGCCCTGCCCGCGTCTGTTTGCGCGACAGGAAGAAAATCACCCCGAGAAAAATCAGCAACGGCGACAGCCACGATAAGTCGAACGTCAGTACGCGCGCCATCAACGCTGTACCCACATCGGCACCGAGCATGGTCGCCAGTGCGGGCGTAAGGCTCATCAGGCCCTGGCCGACAAACGAGGTCACCAGCATGGCGGTGGCGTTGCTGCTCTGCACCATGGCGGTGACCAGGATACCGGCGACAAATGCCAGCCAGCGCTTCGCCATGTTTTGCCCGATGACTTGGCGCAAGTTGGAACCGTAGACCCGCAAGATACCGGTTCGCACGATGTGCGTGCCCCAGATAAGCAGGGTCACGGCGGAAAGCAGGTTGAGCAAGGTCAGCATGCTCGGCCCTCCGTGGTGAATGCGCCCCAAGCGGGGCGAAGGAAAGTTGCCGCGTGCCGTGCTACCGCTGTACTTAAGCTGTAGTTGGCGGATGGGCTCTGCGCCAGCATCGCATAGCTAAAGTGGGGATTGAAACAAAACTGTCATGAAGATCGCTCCCCGCGCGGTGCGTCGGGATGCCTCCGGTGACGCTCTGGGTCAGCACTACGCGCAAAAAAAGGGGCTTATAAAAAGCCCCTTTTGTCTGGCTTGGGTTTATTGACCGCGAACATCCTTGCGCAGTTTCACCGGGTCTTGCTGTTTCTTGTTTTTCGCCCTGGCGGTGCGCATCTTGATGTTGATCGCCTCCACTGCCAGCGAGAACGCCATGGCGAAGTAGACGTAGCCTTTTGGCACGTGCACATCAAAGGATTCGGCGATCAACACCGTACCGACCACCAGCAGGAATGACAGCGCGAGCATTTTCAGCGACGGGTGCTTGTCGATGAATTCGCTGATGGTGCCGGCAGCCAGCATCATCACCAGTACGGCCACGATGATCGCGGCGATCATCACCGGTACATGCGAAACCATGCCGACCGCTGTGATCACCGAGTCCAGCGAGAACACGATGTCGATGATCGCGATCTGAATGATGGTGTAGATGAACTTGCCGCCCTTGCCGCCTGGCTCTTCGTTGGCTTCGTCTTCACCTTCCAGGGCGTGGTACATCTCTTGGGAGCTTTTCCACAGCAGGAACAGGCCACCGAAGAAAAGGATCAAGTCGCGGCCGGAAATACCCTGGCCGAAGACCACGAACAGGTCGTTGGTCAGTTGCATGACCCACGTGATCGACAGCAGTAACAGGATTCGCGTGACCATCGCCAGCGCCAGGCCGAAGATCCGGGTACGCGCCTGCATTGCCTTGGGCATGCGGCTGACCAGGATCGAAATCATGATGATGTTATCGATGCCCAAGACGATTTCGAGGGCTGTCAGAGTGAAGAAGGCAATCCAGATCTCCGGATTGGTGAGCCATTCCATGTGTAGTCCTTAGAACAAATGTTAAACCGCGCGCGCTGCCACGCCGCGCGGTGAGTGGGTACGATTACAGCGTGCTGAACAGCGGGAAAATCCCCATCAGCAATGCGGCAACCAGTATGCACAGGCATACCAGCACCGCCCATTTCAGCGTAAAGCGTTGGTGGTCGCCAAATTCTATACCGGCCAGCGCCACCAACAAGTAGGTCGAGGGAACCAGCGGGCTGAGCAAGTGCACGGGTTGACCGACGATGGACGCGCGCGCCATCTCTACAGCGCTGATGCCGTAGTGGCTGGCCGCTTCGGCGAGTACTGGCAGTACGCCGTAGTAGAACGCATCGTTGGACATGAAGAAGGTAAACGGCATGCTCACCAGTGCGGTGATCACAGCCAGGTACGGGCCCAGTGCTTCAGGGATGACGGCCAGCAGGCTTTTGGACATGGCGTCGACCATGCCGGTGCCCGACAGAATGCCGGTGAAAATACCCGCAGCGAAGATCAAGCCAACCACCGCCAGGACGCTGCCAGCGTGTGCGGCGACGCGGTCTTTTTGCTGTTGCAGGCACGGGTAGTTAACGATCATCGCAATACTGAACGCCACCATGAACAGCACCGGCAGCGGCAGCAAACCGGCGATCAGGGTGCACATCAGGCCCAGGGTCAGGGCGCCGTTGAACCAGATCAACTTCGGACGGCGCGCATCCGGGTATTGCGAGACGCTGATTTCGCTGTGGTCAATTTCGTCGCCTTGCAGGTGCAGCTCACCCAAGCGTGCACGCTCACGCTTGCCGTACATATAGGCGATCGCCAGGATAGCCACCACGCCTGCGGCCATCGCCGGGATCATCGGTACAAAAATGTCCGACGGGTCTACATGCAGCGCGCTGGCCGCACGCGCGGTTGGGCCGCCCCACGGGGTCATGTTCATCACGCCACCGGCCAGGATAATCAGGCCGGCCATGATCCGCGGGCTCATGCCGATGCGCTTGTACAGCGGCAGCATGGCAGCCACGCAGATCATGTAGGTAGTGGCGCCGTCACCGTCGAGGGAAACCACCAGCGCCAGTACGGCAGTGCCGACCGAGACTTTCAGCGGGTCGCCCTTGACCATCTTGAGGATCTTGCGCACGGCCGGGTCGAACAGGCCGGAGTCGATCATCAGGGCAAAGTAGAGAATGGCGAACATCAGCATCACGCCGGTCGGCGCAAGCTTGGTGATGCCTTCGAGCATCATCGGGCCGATCTTCGGTGCGAAACCGCCGAACAGCGCGAACAGGATCGGCACGATGATCAGGGCGATCAGCGCAGACAAGCGCTTGGTCATGATCAGGAACATGAACGTGATGACCATGGCAAAGCCAAGGAAAGTCAGCATAGGAGTACTCCAGGCGTAGCGCGGCTAAGGAATGGCGAACCGAAATGCGGGTCAGCGCAGAACGACAGGCACGAGGCGTACGAGGGGAGTTGGGGCAAGCAGGCGGGTTGTCGCAGACATCAGGGATCACCATTGTTGTTGTTAAAAGCCGGTCTTTTGCCGGTAGTGGGGCGATCCTAGACGGGGAAGCTTTCAGCCAGCTTTCGCTGGCAAGCAGATGTTGAGAGGGTTTTCCGTTTTTCTGTCGGAAAAATCAGGGCAGCTCCAAACCACCGGCGGCTTTGTGCAGTGCCCGCAGATGCTCGCCCACCTGTTTGAGGTTGGCTTCGCAGGCGGCAATTTCGGCAGCGCGGGAAGGCTCCAGCAGCACCCTCACCTCTTTATCCAGCTCGCCGCTCAACGATTGCAGCTGCTTCTGGCGCTCGGCGCTTTCCGATTCCAGGCGCTTGGATTCCGAAGGTTGCGGCAGGCCGTAGCCGCTACTGCCGAGCAATTCCGCCGGGCGGCTGAGGAAGCCGCTGTTGGCGAGGATCTGTTGCAGCGTCTTGTTGGCCTTTTCCATGCCGCCGTTTTTCAGCTCGCGGGCACCTAAATAACGCTGTTTGACTTCGTCCTGAGCCAGCATCAGTTGCTTGCGATAACTGGCCTGTTCCAGCAGCAGCAACGCGGCGCTGGTGCGCAAGTCGGCCTGGCTGAACCATTGGCGGCGCTCCTCTGCGCTGAGCGACAACCAATCTTCAACCTGGGTTTGCTTGATCGGCAGGTGTTTGCGCAACACCTCGAACATCGCCTGGTAGCGCTCACGGAACGAGTCAAAGTGATAACCCCGGCGCAGCGCCTCGCGTTTGTCATTGAGTACGCTGGTGTCAGCCAGCCCGCGTGCGGCGAGCACTTCCAGCAAACCGTTGGGGGTGATGTTATCCAGGCCGGTGAGCTGTGGGTTGGCGCTGCCACTGCGCAACAGTTTCAGGCTCTCTACCGCGCAGTTGTTGGAGATGAAGAAGTAATTGCCGTCGTAGCTCCAGTGCATTTCGGCGGCGTGTTCCACGGTGTCGTTGATCTCTTGGCGCGTCAGCTTCAACGGCACAGACGCCAGGCCGCGCAATTCGGTCTTGGTGTACTCGTCGATCACTTGGGCCAGCGGCAGTACGAACAGCCGCGACGGGTATTTGCCGACCAGGCCATCCCAACTCGACAGCTGTACGTCGCCGACGAACGCGCGGTAAGACAGCACCAAGTGCTGGTCCAGGTCCAGCCGACAGTCGGGGCCGCGTGGGCGGCCGGGCGCGCAAATCACCAGGCGCAACATGCTGTGGCCCCAGCGGCTCACCAGGTTCTGGTTGGCTTCGGCCAGCAGGTAGTCGATTTCATACACCCGCTCCGGGTCGATATGGCCCAGCGGGGTTTTGGCGAAATCGTTGCCTGCATTGAGAAACGCGTAGGTCTTGGCGCAAGTGTCTTGCTCCGGCGGTGCCCAGCCGAAGTGTTCCTTGTAGTAGCGAAACAGCGCGGGGCGGCGGCAGGCGTAGCTCGGGTCGAGCAGGAAGTACTCCATGTTGACCGCCACGAACTCCAGCGGGCTGGTGGTTTCGTAGATGTCCGGGCTGCGTACCACCTGATTGTTGTGCTGCTCACGCTCACCGCGACGGCCGACGTATTGCGGCCAACCGGCAAGGTCGAGCAAGCGTGGGTCGTCACTCAAGGTAAAGCGGCGGTCATTTTGGCCACGGCATTGGTCGGGCAGGCCAATCAGGCCAGTGATGTTGTTCTGGCGGCTGCAATGCTGGATCAGTGCACGGTCGTCTTTGGACCACAAGCGCGCACGGTCATAAATGTGGGTCAGTTCATGCAGCACGGTGGCGAGCATTTCGCGGCGCACGGTGCCGTGGGGGCGGTTGGTTTTTTGGGTGGCGGCGCTGCCGTCGGTCAAGCTTTCGAGCAGGTTTTGGTTGAGGTCCAGCTCAGACACCAGTGACGCCTGGCCGTAGGCGTTTGCGGGCATCTTGTCGGTCCAGCCGACATCGATTCGACGGTCGAGCTGCTCGACAAAGCGCGGCGGCAAAGCGCGCATCGCTTCATCGAGCAACGCCTGGCTGGCCTGCTGTTGGGCCGGGCTCAAGCCATCGGTCTTGAGCCGCAGTTGCAGGCTGGCCTGGGCTGCGCTTGCACAGAGCAGCACAGTGGCGGCCAGTAGCCAGGCGACCAGGCGCCTCACAGTGCGAGGATAGCTTCGGCCAGGGTCTGGTCGCTGGCATCGCGGGCTTCCGGCACGCGGGTGCGCAAGGTGTCGAAGGCGGCTTCCAACTGCGCACCACGGATTTCGCCGTTAGTGGCGACGAAGCTGGCGGCGTCATCGTGGGCTTCGCGCACGATTTTGGAGTCGCGGATGGACGTGGTGGTGTCTGAGGTGAAGTCAATGGTGCGGGCCGAAGCACGCACGACAATGTTACTGGTGGCCTTGAGGGTTTGCGCGTGGGCAACATCGGCCAACAACAGCAGGCCGAGAGCGGCGGCGATCAGCGGGCTACGCATGGACTAACTCCAAAATACAAAGATGGTTATTGGACGAGAATTGCTTGCGCCAGTTCACGGTCACTGGCGTTAAGTTTTGGCCGGGAGCGGCGCAGATAATCCAGCGCGGACTCCAGGCGTGCTCCCCGCCATTGGCCGTCAGTGGCAATAAAAGCGGCAGCGTCATCCTGGGCGGCCATTACCGTTTTTCTGTCAAATGGCGCGGAGCTCACTTTGCTGGTGGCGTAGGCACTGATAACAGTGCTCTGAGTGCTCACGTCAAAGGCCTGAGCCCAAGGTGACCAGCAGGCTGAAAACAACGCGGGAACGATCAACAGGCGGTATGAAAAAACCATGGGACTCGACAACTGAAAGCGAGCGCCAAGGCTAGCGCAATGCCCGGGCGAGAGCCAGCGCCGACACATTTGGAAGCGGCTGGCGCTTCCAAATGTAGAACAGCCGTCAGATGGTCAGAATGGCCTGGGCCAGTTGTGCGTCAGTGGCAGCGTTCAGTTGCGGCGCTTGTTGGCGGATCTGCGCCAGGGCGCTTTCCAGTTTCACGCCACGAATCGCGCCTTCGCTGGCAACAAAACTTGCAGCGTCGTCACGGGCAGCCTGTACGATTTTATTGTCGCGCAGGGAAGACGTGGCATCCGAGCTGGCGTCGGAAGTGGCTTTTAATGCGCCGACGATCGAATCGGTGGTCACGATAAAGCTGCTCGCGTTGGCATTGGCAGCCACGGCCAACAGGGCAGCAGCACTTAACAGGCGAAGACGGGACATGGGGTGACTCCTGTAGATGAACAGATAAAGCGGCGCAAAACGGCCACTGCGAAACGGGCATTGTTTCTGTTAAGCATCAGACGCCCGTTCTACAAGGTTCGCCACGTAGTGGGGCGATCTTAAGCCGCAGTTCATCGGTTCGGGAAGACCCTGACCGTTCAGTTTCGCCCGAACGGCCCGGATCTCGAATTGTACCGGCCGGTTGAGATTTTTAATTAACTGTACTGGTTTCTTGAAAGACTGCTGTTTGGCGCAGGAAAAGCTGAATCGCAGAAACAACAAAGCCCGCCTCCGGTTACCCGGGGCGGGCTGTGTTTTTACAAATCAGGTTGCTGGCGGTGGACCCGGTGGGTCAGGGCCAGCGGGCGCTCATTAGCGCCAGAACGGCTTGCTCAGCTCTTCGTAGCGTTGAGCTTCGCTGATACCGGCGTCAGCCAGCAGACGCGAATCCAGACGAGCCAATTGATGGCGGCTTGAGATGCGGCGCTGCCACAACATCAGGTTGGCGATAACGCGCAAAGGCATGGAAGCCTGGGTGTTTACAGCTTTTTCTTCAAAGAACAGATCGGAACTGAGTGTACGTTCCATGGTGACATCCTTCCGCTTGTGGCGGGATTAGGTAGTGGTTTAACTGATGGCAATGATCCTCCTCCGGCGCAAGACTCACTAGATACAGTTCACCTGTATTGTGCGAGGCCAGTTAGCTGTTTATCAGGGCTGTACTGTACGGAAATGGGGCAACTGTACCTGTCTGCACTGAAAGTGTGCAAAATTGACTTGTATGGCAGGTTATGCAGGCTATTCCTGTAGGAAAAGACCGGTACAGCAGTACAGTTTTTTACGGAAGTGCGATTAAAACAGGCGGGCTGATGAAACTGTATCTGCATCAGCCCGAATCTGTATCAATCAGGCCTTGAGCATATGCCCGGTTTCTTCCAGGTTAATGTGCCAACTGAGTGCTTCGCGCAGGATGTGCGGGGTGTGCCCGCCGATGGCGCAAGCGGTTTCAAAGTAGGTGTTCAACGCATCGCGGTACGCCGGGTGCACACAGTTGTCGATGATCACCCGTGCGCGCTCACGCGGCGCGAGGCCACGCAGGTCGGCCAGGCCTACTTCGGTGACCAGAATATCGACGTCATGCTCGGTGTGGTCCACGTGGCTGACCATCGGCACTACGCTGGAAATCGCGCCGCCCTTGGCGATCGACTTGGTGACGAAGATCGCCAAATGCGCATTGCGCGCGAAGTCCCCCGAGCCGCCAATGCCGTTCATCATCCGCGTGCCGCAGATATGCGTGGAGTTGACGTTGCCGTAAATATCGAATTCAAGTGCGGTGTTGATACCGATAATCCCCAGGCGGCGCACCACTTCAGGGTGGTTGGAGATCTCTTGCGGGCGAAGTACCAGTTTGTCCTTGTAGTGTTCCAGGTTGCCGAACACGTCGGCATTGCGCCGCTCGGACAAGGTGATCGAGCTGCCGGAGGCAAAGCTCAGCTTGCCGGCGTCGATCAGGTCGAACGTCGAATCCTGCAACACTTCCGAGTACATGGTCAGGTCTTCGAACGGCGAATCGATCAAGCCGCACATGACCGCGTTGGCGATGTTGCCGATCCCGGCCTGCAATGGGCCAAGCTTGTTGGTCATGCGGCCGGCGTCGACTTCCTGCTTGAGGAAGTTGATCAGGTGATTGGCGATGCCTTGGGTATCAGCGTCATGCGGCGTGACGGTGGAGGCCGAGTCGGCCTGGTTGGTGATCACAATGGCGACGATCTTTTCCGGCGGGATCGGGATTGCGGTGCTGCCAATCCGGTCGTCGACTTTAACCAGTGGGATCGGCGTGCGAGTCGGCCGGTAGGTCGGTATATAAATGTCGTGCAGACCTTCCAGGTTCGGGTTGTGCGCCAGGTTGATCTCGATGATCACTTGCTTGGCGAAAATCGCGAAGCTGGCCGAGTTACCCACGGAGGTGGTCGGTACGATATGCCCTTGTTCGGTGATCGCGATCGCTTCGATTACCGCAATGTCCGGCAATTTGAGCTGGTTGTTGCGCAGTTGCTCAACGGTTTCCGACAAGTGCTGGTCGATAAACATTACTTGGCCCGCGTTGATCGCCTTGCGCAGGGTGCTGTCGACCTGGAACGGCATGCGTCGGGACAGCACGCCGGCTTCGGTCAGTTGCTTGTCCAGGTCATTGCCCAGGCTGGCGCCGGTCATCAGGGTGATTTTCAGCGGCGAGGTCTTGGCGCGTTCGGCTAGGGCGTGGGGCACGGCCTTGGCTTCACCGGCACGGGTGAAGCCGCTCATGCCGACGGTCATGCCGTCCTCGATCAGTGCGGCGGCGTCTGCCGCGCTCATGACCTTGTTCAACAACGAAGGCAAGCGGATACGATCACGGTACATGGATTGTTATCTCGGGCTACGGAAGCAAGGTGCGCAGTTTAGTGATTTCAAAAAGTTTCGGCGCGCTACCATGGTCGAATGCCATGCAGCGATTTAGAGCCTTTGGTCGGGTTTCATGCGCTCATAAAAAACCCCAGCCTACGCGAGGCCGGGGTTCAGGGTATTGCGCTGGCGCAGTATTATTCGATGGCTTTAACCATGTCTTCGATGACCTTTTTGGCATCACCGAAGACCATCATGGTCTTGTCCAGGTAGAACAACTCGTTGTCCAGGCCCGCATAGCCGCTGGCCATCGAGCGCTTGTTGACGATGATGGTCTTGGCCTTGAAGGCGTCCAGAATCGGCATGCCGGCGATCGGCGAGTTCGGGTCGTTCTTGGCGGCCGGGTTGACCACATCGTTGGCGCCCAGCACCAGCACCACGTCGGCCTGGCCGAACTCGGAGTTGATGTCTTCCATCTCGAATACTTGGTCGTAAGGCACTTCCGCCTCGGCCAGCAGCACGTTCATGTGCCCGGGCATGCGGCCAGCCACGGGGTGGATCGCGTACTTAACGGTCACGCCGCGGTGAGTCAGCTTTTCGGTCAGCTCTTTAAGTGCGTGCTGCGCCCTGGCCACGGCCAAGCCATAGCCCGGCACGATGATCACCGTGTCAGCGTTGGTCAGCAGGAAGGTCGCATCGTCGGCAGAACCGGACTTCACCGGGCGGGCTTCTTTCGAGCCCGCAGCAGCGGTTGCATCGGCAGTGTTGCCGAAACCACCGAGCAGCACATTAAAGAAGGAACGGTTCATCGCCTTGCACATGATGTACGAGAGGATCGCGCCGCTGGAGCCGACCAGCGAGCCTGCGATGATCAGCATCGAGTTATTCAGCGAGAAGCCGATACCCGCCGCCGCCCAGCCGGAATAGCTGTTAAGCATCGAAACGACCACCGGCATGTCGGCGCCGCCAATCGGGATGATGATCAGCACGCCGAGCACGAAGGCCAGCGCCAGCATCAAGGCGAAGGCGCTGAGGTTGCCGGTGAACATGAACGCAAGGCCCAGACCCAGCGTCGCCAGGCCGAGTACCAGGTTCAATTTGTGTTGCCCGCCGAACTGTACCGGTGCGCCCTGGAACAGACGGAACCTGTACTTGCCCGACAGCTTGCCAAAGGCGATCACCGAGCCGGAGAAGGTAATGGCACCGATCGCGGCGCCAAGGAACAGCTCCAGGCGGTTACCGGCAGGGATCGAATCACCCAGGTGTTTGACGATGCCCAACGATTGCGGCTCAACCACCGCTGCGATGGCGATGAATACCGCGGCCAAGCCGATCATGCTGTGCATGAACGCCACCAGCTCCGGCATCTTGGTCATTTCAACGCGCTTGGCCATGATCGAGCCCGCGGTGCCGCCGATCAGCAGGCCGACAATCACGTAGCCGATGCCGGCCGTTGCAAGCTCGGCGCCGAGCTTATAGATGAGGCCCACGGTAGTGAGCACGGCCAGCGCCATGCCGAGCATGCCGAACAGGTTGCCGCGTCGCGAGGTGGTGGGGTGCGACAGGCCTTTTAGGGCCTGGATGAAGCAGATCGACGCTATCAAGTAGAGCGTCGTGACCAGGTTCATACTCATTACTTCTGCACCTCTTGTTTAACTTTGGGCGCTTTCTTCTTGAACATCTCAAGCATCCTGCGGGTAACCAGGAACCCACCGAACACGTTGACCGCCGCCAGCGCCACGGCCAGGGTGCCCATGGTTTTGCCCAGTGGCGTAACGGTGAGGGCAGCCGCCAACATGGCGCCGACGATCACGATCGCCGAAATAGCGTTGGTCACTGCCATCAGCGGCGTGTGCAGCGCGGGTGTTACGTTCCAGACCACGTGATAACCGACATAAATCGCCAGTACAAAGATGATCAGGTTGTAGATACCGGGGGAGATAAGCTCTTCCATCGTCTGAATCCTTGTTTAGGCGTTTTTGCGGATGACTTGGCCGTCGCGGCACATCAGGCACGCGGCGACGATGTCGTCTTCGAGATTGATTTCAAACTGCCCTTCCTGATTAAACACCAGCTTGAGGAAGTCCAGCAGGTTGCGCGCATACAAGGCCGACGCGTCGGCGGCTACAGCGCCCGCGAGGTTAGTCGGGCCGCAAATGATGACGCCGTTTTCCACCACCACTTGGTCAGCGACGGTCAGCGGGCAGTTGCCGCCCTGCGCCGCCGCGAGGTCGATGACGACTGAGCCGGGTTTCATCTGCGCAACGGTGTCGGCGCTGAGCAAGGTCGGCGCTTTACGGCCGGGGATCAGCGCGGTAGTGATGACGATGTCGGCTTGCCTGGCGCGTTCGTGCACGGCCAGGGCTTGGCGTTGCATCCAGCTGGCTGGCATCGGGCGCGCATAACCACCGACGCCGACGGCGCATTCACGTTCTTCATCGGTTTCGTACGGCACGTCGACGAACTTGGCGCCGAGCGATTCGATTTGCTCTTTTACGGCGGGGCGAACGTCGGACGCTTCGATCACCGCACCCAGACGTTTCGCCGTGGCGATGGCCTGCAAACCCGCAACGCCAGCGCCGAGGACTAACACACGAGCGGCTTTAACGGTGCCCGCGGCGGTCATCAACATCGGCATGAAGCGTGGGTAGTGATGGGCTGCCAGCAGCACGGCTTTATAGCCGGCGATGTTCGCCTGCGACGACAGTACGTCGAGGCTCTGGGCGCGCGACGTGCGCGGTGCAGCTTCCAGTGCGAAGGCGGTGATGCCGCACTCGGCCAGCTTGGCAATGGTCTCGTTGCTGAACGGGTTGAGCATGCCCACCACGACGGTGCCGCTTTTGATCAGCGCAAGCTCGCTGTCACTGGGGGCAACCACCTTCAGAATCAGCTCGGCGCCAAACGCATCGCCCGCACTGCCAAGGGTTGCGCCAGCGGTTGCATAGGCACTGTCGACGATGCTGGCGTTAAGGCCTGCGCCGTTTTGTACCGTGACCTTGTGGCCCTGGCCGATCAGCTTCTTGATGGTTTCCGGGGTGGCAGCTACCCGCGTTTCACCGGTCTGGGTTTCGAGAGGAACACCAATGTGCACGTCAAATCTCCTGCATGATCTTTTTGCTTTGATTTTGTAAAAAGGCCAGTGCACCACGAGTGGCGCAACTGGGGCGGCCGATCAGCACGATCCCGCTGAAATGACAGCGGGGCGCGGCATTTTGCAGGCGAACTTTGCGGCCTTCAAGGGATTATGACGGGTGACGAAAAATTAACTACAAGTCACCCTGTGACTGATTGTCGCAATATGCAGAGATAAAACCTTTCAATACAGGTGGTTAAAGGGTTTAAACGGTATTAAATCGCGTTTTGGATTTCTCGCGTGAATAACCGTATATGGATTACTCATTGTCCCTACAGACCACGATAGCCATGGCTTTCAGTCTGATTTTTGGCTTATTCGCACAACCCATCAAAAGGCGACATATATGTATATCTGTAGGATTAATATTTAGTTGACTACAGGGTCAGTAAATTGGCTTTGGCCTTTAAGTACGGGTGCTGTAGCGCTGTGATTGGTCGATCAGCCAGTCCCTGAAAGCGCGTAATGACGCGGATTCGACTTTTCTCTCGGGAATTATCAGGTAATAAGCCTTCGAGCTGCTCAGCGCTTCGGGGCTCGCGATTACCAGCCGGTGCTCGTTCAGTTCGCGTTGAATCAAGAACGGCGGGATCAGTGCAATGCCCATGTCGTGCATGGCCGCTTGGGACAGCATTGAGAATAGCTCGTAACGAGGGCCTGTCATGTCGCGGGGCACGCTGAGCTGTTGGGCGTTGAACCATTGGCGCCACGCATAAGGGCGGGTGGTTTGCTGCAGCAATGGCATTTCCGCGATGGCCTGCGGGCTGAAGTGCGTGCGGCTGCCGAGCAGGGTCGGGCTGCACACGGGGACCGGGTTTTCGCCCATCAGCCTGTGGGATTCGGTACCCGACCAATCGGCATCGCCAAAGTAGATTGCTGCGTCGAATTCGGTATCGGCAAATAGAAAGGGTCGCGTGCGGTTGGTGAGGTTGACCGTCACTTCCGGGTGTCGGCATTGAAAGTCCTTGAGGCGCGGGATCAACCATTGCGTGCCAAAGGTTGGCACCACTGCCAGTTCGATCACGTTGGCGCCCTGCTGCCCCATGACTGACAACGTGTCGCGCTCCACGGCGTCCAGTTGCATGGCGACGCGACGGCTATAGGACAGCCCTGCTTCCGTCAGCTTTACTCCGCGTCGCGAGCGCCGAAACAGCTCGACACTTAAAAACTCCTCAAGGCTCGCAATTTGTCGGCAGATCGCACCTTGGGTGATGGAAAGCTCAAGCGCCGCCTTGGTAAAGCTCTCGTGGCGGGCCGCCGCTTCAAAACTGACCAGGGCGGTGGTGCTGGGGATTTTTCTGCGCATATACGTTGTACTCACATATAAAGCGCGTCTGCGCCCTTCTCGGTAGTTTCGGAGTGAGAAATTAGCACAACCCTATGCACAAACCTCGTTTGCCCTTGTCGCCCGCGCCGCCTAGGCTGCATCCACGACTTCTGATTTTTCCCGCGAGGACTTATTCATGGCTGGCAAGGCAAGCTTCAACTGGATTGATCCACTGTTGCTGGATCAGCAGCTCACCGAAGAAGAACGCATGGTGCGCGACAGCGCTGAGCAATTCGCCCAGGACAAGCTGGCCCCGCGTGTGCTCGAAGCCTTCCGCCATGAACAGACCTACCCGGCGATTTTCCGTGAGATGGGCGAGACCGGTTTGCTGGGTGCGATGATCCCCGAGCAATACGGTGGCAGTGGCTTGAGTTATGTCAGCTATGGGTTGATTGCGCGTGAGATCGAGCGTGTCGACTCCGGCTATCGCTCAATGATGAGCGTGCAGTCTTCACTGGTCATGGTGCCTATCAACAAATTCGGCACCGAGGCGCAAAAGCAGAAATACCTGCCCAAGCTGGCGTCCGGTGAATGGATCGGCTGCTTCGGCCTGACCGAGCCGGACCACGGCTCCGACCCTGGCGCGATGATCACGCGTGCGCGCTCGGTGGACGGCGGCTACAGCCTGACCGGCGCGAAGATGTGGATCACCAACAGCCCGATCGCAGATGTGTTTGTGGTGTGGGGCAAGGACGATGCCGGCGATATTCGCGGGTTTATCCTGGAGAAAGGCTGGAAAGGCCTGAGCGCTCCGGCGATTCACGGCAAGGTTGGCCTGCGCGCCTCGATTACCGGTGAAATCGTCATGGACAACGTGTTTGTGCCGCAAGAGAACATCTTCCCGGACGTGCGTGGGTTGAAAGGGCCGTTCACCTGCCTTAACTCGGCGCGTTATGGCATCTCTTGGGGGGCGCTGGGTGCCGCTGAGTTCTGCTGGCACACCGCGCGCCAGTACACGCTTGATCGCAAGCAGTTCGGCCGCCCATTGGCAGCCACTCAATTGATCCAGAAAAAACTGGCCGACATGCAAACCGAGATCACTCTGGCCTTGCAAGGTTGCCTGCGCCTGGGCCGCATGAAGGATGAAGGGACGGCAGCGGTTGAGATTACGTCGATCATGAAGCGCAACTCGTGCGGCAAGTCCCTCGACATCGCGCGTATGGCGCGCGACATGCTGGGGGGCAACGGCATCTCGGATGAGTACGGCGTGGCGCGTCACCTGGTCAACCTGGAAGTGGTTAACACCTATGAGGGCACTCATGACGTGCACGCGTTGATTCTTGGCCGCGCGCAAACCGGTCTTCAGGCGTTCTATTAATAGGAGCACGGCATGGGCGCGCTTTCACATCTGCGGGTGCTGGACCTATCGCGAGTACTGGCGGGCCCTTGGGCCGGGCAGATCCTGGCGGACCTGGGCGCGGAGGTCATCAAGGTCGAGCGGCCGGGTAATGGTGATGACACGCGTGCATGGGGCCCGCCTTTCCTTAAAGATGCCTACGGCGAGAACACCAGTGAGGCGGCGTATTACCTGTCGGCCAACCGTAACAAGGAGTCGGTGACCATCGACTTCACGCGACCGGAAGGCCAGAAACTGGTGCGCGACCTGGCGGCCAAGTCCGACATCTTGATCGAGAACTTCAAAGTAGGTGGGCTCGCGGCGTATGGGCTGGACTATGAATCGCTCAAGGAGATCAACCCTGAGTTGATCTACTGCTCTATTACAGGCTTTGGTCAGACAGGGCCTTACGCGTCGCGCGCAGGTTATGACTTTATGATTCAAGGGCTGGGTGGGCTGATGAGCCTGACCGGTCGCCCAGAGGGTGAAGACGGCGCAGGGCCGGTCAAGGTGGGTGTGGCGTTGACCGACATCTTGACGGGGCTTTACTCGACTGTGGCGATCCTGGCGGCGCTGGCGCACCGGGATCACGACGGGGGTGGTCAACATATCGACATGGCCTTGCTGGATGTACAGGTGGCGTGTCTGGCTAACCAGGCGATGAATTACCTGACGACGGGCGTGTCGCCGAAGCGCTTGGGTAACGCTCACCCGAATATCGTGCCTTATCAGGATTTCCCCACGGCTGATGGTGACTTCATCCTCACCGTCGGTAATGACGGGCAGTTTCGCAAGTTTGCCGAGGTGGCCGGGCAGCCGCAGTGGGCGGATGACCCGCGCTTTGCGACTAACAAGGTGCGGGTGGCTAACCGTGCAGAGCTGATCCCGCTGATTCGTCAGGCAACAGTCTTCAAAACCACGGCTGAGTGGGTCTCGCAGTTGGAGCGAGTGGGTGTGCCGTGTGGGCCTATCAATGACCTGGCGCAGGTGTTCGCCGACCCTCAGGTCAAGGCGCGTGGGTTGGCGATGGCGTTGCCGCACGCATTGGCGGGGCTGGTGCCTCAGGTGGCCAGCCCGATACGGCTGTCCAAAACCCCGGTTGAGTACCGTAGCGCGCCTCCTCTATTGGGCGAGCACACGGCTCAAGTGCTGCAAGGTCTGCTGAATTTGGCGCCGGCGCAGCTGGCTGCTTTAAAAGCAGCGGGCGTTATCTGAGCGTTCCCTTCTATATAGAGGGTGTTAAGGGCGCTAATCAGGTTGTTTTTTAATCAATCCTGACTAATTGATAGAAAAGCAAAATTAACGGTTGACGGCAGATTCTGGAAGTCTATAATTCGCCCCACTTCCGGCGCAGTCGAAACGGAAAACTCCTTGCTAAACAAAGAGTTATGCGAGATTCGACAGCGAGTTGCTTCAGTTCATCGAAGCCCAGAAGGAGTTGGTAGAGCAGTGTTGTTTGGCTCTATTATTAAACAAAGAGTTATGCGAGATTCGACAGCGAGTTGCTTCAGTTCATCGAAGCCCAGAAGGAGTTGGTAGAGCAGTGTTGTTTGGCTCTATTAACGTTTCGATCTTCTCGGTCGAAAGCGGAGAAAAAGAGGTGTTGACAGCAGCGTGTAACGCTGTAGAATTCGCCTCCCGCTAACGAGAGATCGGAAGCGCAAGTGGTTGAAGTTGTTGAAGAATTCTTCGAAAACTTCTGAAAATAATCACTTGACAGTAAATGAGGCTGCTGTAGAATGCGCGCCTCGGTTGAGACGAAAGATCTTAACCAACCGCTCTTTAACAACTGAATCAAGCAATTCGTGTGGG
>NZ_LKBR01000012.1:0-149866 GCF_002723595.1 Pseudomonas sp. ICMP 460 | reverse complement strand
CCTGTGGGAGCGGGCTTGCTCGCGATGGCATCAACCCGGTGTACCTGATGGTCCGAGGTGCCTGCATCGCGAGCAAGCCCGCTCCCACAGTTGGTCGTTAATCCTGGGGTTCTACACTCAGCACTTCGATCAACTGGTCGCCGACGGGGCGTTTCCACAGCACCTCGTCGCCAATCTTCAGCGAGACCTGTGTGAGCGGGCTTGCTCGCGATGGCATCAACCCGGTGTACCTGATGGTCCGAGGTGCCTGCATCGCGAGCAAGCCCGCTCCCACAGTTGGTCGCTATGCCTCGGGTTCTACACGCAGCACTTCGATCAACTGATCGCCGACGGGGCGTTTCCACAGCACCTCGTCGCCGATCTTCAGCGAGACCTGTGGGAGCGGGCTTGCTCGCGATGGCATCAACCCGGTGTACCTGATGGTCCGAGGTGCCTGCATCGCGAGCAAGCCCGCTCCCACAGTTGGTCGCTATGCCTCGGGTTCTACACTCAGCACTTCGATCAACTGATCGCCGACGGGGCGTTTCCACAGCACCTCGTCGCCGATCTCCGCACCCAGCAACGCGCGGCCCAGCGGTGAACCCCAATTGATCAGGCCCGCGCCGGCATCGGCCTGATCTTCACCGACCAACTGAATGCGCTGCTGCTCATCCTGTTCATTGGCGAAGGTGATCCAGCTGCCGATCTGCACCTTGTCGGTGGATGTGGCGGGCGCCACCACCTGCGCACTTTGCACGCGCTGGTTGAAGTAGCGTAAATCCCGCTCAAGATCAGCCTGGCGCTGCTTGTCGGCCTGCTCACCCTTGGCGGATTCGGCGCTGTGCGCCTGCTGCAACTGCGCAACCCTGGCCTGCAGCTGCGCCAACCCTTGCGCGGTCAGGTGGTTGGGTTGCTCGCTGACCTGACGCTCCACCGGCTGATCGGCTTGGGCGGCGGCGTTGTCTTCATTTACAAAAGCTCGGCTCATGACGTACTCCTTCTATGGAGTTTGGGCCACGTGCGCCGCGCTTTAGTTTCGATGAATGTTATTGCGAGCGATAAGCCCTGCCGGCGTCGCGGTCTTTTTCATGCTGCCAGGCACGCTCACGGTCGTCCCAGTGATTGTCTTTGTAGTCACGCAACGTTTCGTTTTCGCGCATGGCTTTGCACTGGCGAAAGCCATCTTCCCAGCCTTCGGCGTATACGCGGTCTTGCAGATAACGCGGCACGTTCTTGCGAAACTCGCCGGTAATTACCCCAGCGGCCTGGCGACCGCTGCTACAGCCATCATCAAAACCATCGGCAAACGCCGGTGGGTAACCTTTGGCCAGCAAATCCTGATGGGTTGACTGGCAACCCGACAACCACACCACCGCACACAGCATTACCGCATACCGCCACATGGCGTACTCCCTGGCCGTTTCACGGCTTATACGGGGAGTCTAGATAAGGATTTGTTGGAGCGGTGTGAAAGGGGAGTGAGAAATGTGTTGGGTTAAAGCGCCATCAGCGACGATTCCCTTTAACTTGCAGGACGTTTCCTAGAGAATCGCTGGGCTATTGCGCCGTAGGGTTTGAGTGTCTAGCCTCCTCGGGTCGCTGCAAAACAGCGATTGGGTTTAGCGACCCGAGAAACGTAGATACGACCTCCGCAACTATTTTGGCTGGCATTTTTTGTCTGCCTTATCGTGTTATGGCGGCTGTGCGCGGGAGACCTTTGGGTCTACCGGGTTTCTAGGTTACCGGTTCGCTAACCCGCGTACAGCTGCCACCTTTTCATGTTTAGCGACATGTCTGGCAGTTTCTTCTTCCTAACCTAAGAGAAACACCATGACCAAACTCGTTCCCGATCCACCTCTGGCTTCAATCACCACCCTCGGCGTCGTTACCTTCGGCGACTACGGCGAAAATCAAAAACCACTGTTCCGAGTCAATTCGGGCATGCCCATCGGCGAAGCCCTGGAACACGCCTCCACGCTGCTTTACTACTCCAAGAAACTCGCCATGGAAGCTGCCATGGACGTACGCGGCGAACAATATGCCTGGGCGGCGCATTTTTTATGCGAGATGGGCAAAGCAGTAGTCGATGACCTGACCCAAGCAATGACCCCCGCAAAATAAAGCCAACCAACCCCCTCAATTGGAATACGTTGGCTGCTCCGATCGTTCCCACGCTCTGCGTGGGAATGCTGCCCTGGACGCTCTGCGTCCGCTTTGAGTGCGTGACGCGGAGCGTCACAGGATGCATGCCCACGCGGAGCGTGGGAACGATCTAGCGGGTTAGTAGTGATACCACTTCACTTCGAGCATCACTTCATTCACTGGCGTCGAAAGGTGGCTGTATTCGCGCTGGGCGCTTAGACGTAATCCGAGGTTGCGCGACAATTCCCACTGCTGGTTCAGGCTGACACTGCGGCGTACTTCGCCATTGGTGAAGAAGTCACCCTTGGCCTCCAGACTCAAATTGCCCAGTGGGTTTTTCCACAGCACGCCGGTGTTAAACCCGGCGGCAGGGGAGATGGCTTCGCTGAAGTCGTTGTTGTGTTCCACGCGCACGGTGCCGAGGGCGAAGCCGAGCATGTCGTCGGTCAGTTGCCAGGTGCCGCCGGCGCCGCCGTTGACGTGGGCCACCAGGGTTTCGTCGTCGTGTTTGCCCGGTACGCGCTCCAAACCGCCGGTGACTTGCCATGACCAGGGTTGCAGCAGGGCGTTGCGCGGCGTCAGCGAGCGAATGGTCGCGAGGTCCAGTTGCTGCAATTGCCACTGATTGCCTTCGTACTGGCGCAGTTTCATTTGCAGAATTTCGATCTGCGCGCCCAGCGGGAAGCCTTCGGCGTTGTCGTTGAGGTCGTGGTAGGCCATGCGCAGGCCGTATTCGCCGAAGGCTTTGTCGCCACGCGTGCCGATACCGGCTTGCCAGGTGCGTGACTCGTGGCCGTTCTCGGGCAGGCCGGGCTGTTCAATCTTGAGGTCGGGCGCGGGGTTCTGGTTGATCGCGCGCAGCAGTTCGAAGCTGCGCTGGGAGCGTTCGGTGTCGCGCTCCAGGCCATTGGCGCGGTAGCGGCCGAGGCGGTAAGCCGCATCGATAATCAGCGCCTGACGCTCGCGGGGCAGCGCTTTGAAAGCGGGCTCCTGCAATTGCTTCTGGTCATCGCTGATTTTAAGCACCCACTGTTGTTCATCATTTTGCAGCGGTTTGGCGCGCTCCAACAATTCGCGCTCACGCGAAGGGCGGTAATCAATCTTCTCGACCAAACCGGCTTCTTTCACCGCTTTTACCGTGTCGGTCGGAATCGCGGTCAGCGGGAATTGCTCAGTCAAGCGCAGGCTGGGCCGGGCCACTTGCAGCAGTTCCAGCAGGCGGTAGGAGCAGTTTTCGTCGAAGAAGAAATAATCGAACTGGATCTGCTTCAGCTCCCACACGTGCTCAACCATGCGCTCGGTCTCGACCTGCGTGAGGTTAAGGCGGTATTCCCACAGGTCACGGTTTTCGAGGCTGCGGTATTCCGAGAGTTTTTCCTGGTAAGGCACCAGCGCAAACAGGCCAGGATAGCCACCCATCAGGCCTTTCCAGGCGTAAAGAATGCTGTTGTCGGAGCCCTCGATGTAGGCACCAAAGTTGATCGCGTAGCTGAGCAGGGCGGTCTTGTTGCTTTGCACGTCGGCCTGGTCGATGCGCAGCAGTGTGTGGCCGAACATCGACGACGGGCTATTGAGGTAGGCCGCCGGGAAGATCATCACCGCGCTGTGCGGCGCGACGTCCTTGAACCATTGCTTGAATTCTTTGCAGTCCACGGCGGGCAAATCGGTCAGGTGTAACTGATCCTTGAGCCAGCGGGTACGTGCGGGGTAGACGCATTGGGCGTGTTTTTCGCCTTGGGTGACCGGAGCGTATAGCGCTTCAACGGTGGCCTTGAGTTCGGCGTCCGGATGGTGAGCGCCCTCGGCGGCGAGGAAAAACTTCTTGTCGCTGACATAGCTGCGCCAGCCACTTATTTTGCCGGCTTCGTAATGGCCCAAAGACAGCCAGAACGGCTCGTTGGCCAATTGCTGCAAACGTTGATCATCAATTTGCGGGGCCGCATACAGCGGGGCGCAGCCGAGGAGTGCCAACCAGGCGAAGCGTTTGAGCATAGGGGCAACTTAAGTCGGAAAAAGTGAGACCCAAAGGGGAGGCGGGCCCAAAAATGAAACCCGCGCCCTGGAGGGCGCGGGCGGGTCGAGCTTAAGCCTGAGTAGCGTATTTCGCCAGGCGGGTGTCACTTTTCAGTACTGCCAGGGTGTTGTTGTGCACGTCATCAGCCGTCACGTCAGCTTTGCTGAAGATTTGCTGGAAGTGCTCGTGAGTCACAGCAGCAAAGTGCTCGCGATCTTCCGGTGCAACGCCCAGTACCACGGCGTAGGTGGTCAGCGCTTCGCCATTGCCTTTGGCCATGTCTTCGGACAGCTCGTTCATCATGCCATTCATAGCAATCCAGGACTTGCCGCCGTAGGTCAGTGCGCTGTTGGTGCTGCAACCGTTGGTGCCAGAGGTCATGCCGAAGGTGGCGTTACCCGAGGTGCCGTTGGTGGTGGAAGCGAGGAAGTGAGCCGGAGTGCCGCGCTGGCCTTCGAACAACATGTTGCCCCAACCGCAGTTCGGGCCACCTGGTGATTCTGCCATTGCATTGAGGGAGACAACGGTGAAGAGAGTACCAAGAAGGATCCGTTTCATAGCTTTGTTCTCTTAGTGTGCAAACCAATGGACAAGGGGTTCAGGCGCGTTGCAGCGCCCTAGGAGCCGGTTATTAGTCCAGCCCGCGCAATTTGGAGTTTAGGCAGGTTCCTTGGGTTCCGTTATTTTTTATAAAACAATCAGTGTTATCGCGATTTTTTTGTAGGACGCATGCCGTGTCTGCGCTTTACCAAAAAGCGCGCCTTGCCAGAGCGCGTGACCGGGAGCCAGAATGCCGTTATCTGCCCCGCCTGATGTAAGGAAGCCCGATGCCTGATCCTGTTGCTGCCAGCTTGCGTCTAGCGCCCGAAGCGCTGACTCGCCCTTTTTCCGCTGAACAGTTCAGCTTCTCGACCACCAATGATTTGGAGCCCTTTCGCGGTGTGCTTGGCCAGGAACGTGCGGTTGAAGCCTTGCAGTTCGGTGTGGCCATGCCACGCCCCGGTTACAACGTGTTTGTGATGGGCGAGCCCGGTACCGGCCGCTTTTCGTTCGTTAAACGCTACTTGAAAGCCGAAGGTAAGCGCCTGCAGACCCCGTCGGACTGGGTCTACGTGAATAATTTTGATGAGCCGCGTGAACCGCGCGCCCTGGAATTGCCAGGCGGCTGCGCGGCGGCCTTCATCGCCGACATCAACGGTTTGGTCGACAACCTGGTCGCGACCTTCCCGGCGGTGTTTGAACACCCGACGTATCAACAACGCAAAAGCGCCATCGACCGCGCCTTCAACCAGCGCTACGACAAGGCCCTGGACGTGATCGAGCGCCTGGCCCTGGAAAAAGACGTGGCGCTGTACCGCGACAGCTCCAATATCGCCTTCACCCCGATGCTTGAGGGCAAGGCGCTGGACGAAGCGGAGTTTTCGCAACTGCCGGAGGCCGATCGCGAGCGCTTCCACAGCGACATTTCCGAGCTGGAGGAACGCCTCAACGAAGAACTGGCGAGCCTGCCGCAGTGGAAACGTGAGTCGAACAACCAATTGCGCCAGTTCAACGAAGAAACCATCACCCTGGCCCTGCAACCTTTGTTGGCGCCGCTGTCGGAAAAGTACGCAGAAAACGCCGGTGTTTGCGGCTATCTGCAAGCCATGCAGGTGTATCTGCTCAAAACCGTGGTCGAGCAACTGGTGGACGACGCCAAGACCGACGCGCAGGCGCGCAAGTTGCTGGAAGAGCAATACTGCCCGAGCCTGGTGGTAGGCCACCCGGTCAACGGCGGCGCGCCGGTGGTGTTTGAGCCGCACCCGACCTACGACAACTTGTTCGGCCGTATCGAATACAGCACCGACCAGGGCGCGCTGTACACCACGTATCGCCAGTTGCGCCCCGGCGCTTTGCACCGTGCCAACGGCGGTTTTCTGATTCTTGAAGCCGAAAAAATGCTCAGCGAGCCGTTTGTGTGGGATGCCCTCAAGCGCTCGTTGCAGTCGCGCAAATTGAAGATGGAATCGCCATTGGGCGAGCTGGGCCGTTTGGCCACTGTGACCCTCAACCCGCAGATGATTGCGTTGCAGGTCAAGGTCATCATCATCGGCTCGCGCCAGCTTTACTACGCGTTGCAAGACGCCGATCCGGACTTCCAGGAGATGTTCCGCGTACTGGTGGATTTTGACGAAGACATCCCGATGGTCGACGAAAGCCTGGAGCAGTTCGCCCAGTTGCTCAAAACCCGTACTTCGGAAGAAGGCATGGCGCCGCTGACCTCGGACGCGGTGGCGCGGTTGGCAACGTACAGCGCACGCCTGGCGGAACATCAGGGCCGTTTGTCGGCGCGCATTGGCGACTTGTTCCAACTTGTCAGCGAGGCGGACTTTATTCGCCACCTGGCCGGCGACGAGATGACTGACGCCGGGCATATCGAGCGCGCGCTGAAGGCCAAGGCCACGCGCACCGGGCGTGTATCGGCGCGGATTCTCGACGACATGCTCGCCGGCGTCATCCTCATCGACACCGCCGGTGCGGCCGTGGGCAAGTGCAACGGGCTGACGGTGCTGGAGGTCGGTGATTCGGCGTTTGGTGTGCCGGCGCGAATTTCCGCCACGGTGTACCCGGGCGGCAGCGGCATTGTCGACATCGAACGGGAAGTTAACCTCGGCCAGCCGATTCACTCCAAGGGCGTGATGATCCTCACCGGTTACCTGGGCAGCCGCTATGCCCAGGAATTCCCGCTGGCGATTTCGGCGAGCATCGCGCTGGAGCAGTCCTACGGTTACGTGGACGGTGACAGTGCGTCGTTGGGCGAAGCGTGCACGTTGATTTCGGCGCTGTCGAAGACGCCGCTCAAGCAGTGTTTTGCCATCACCGGTTCGATCAACCAGTTTGGTGAAGTGCAGGCGGTGGGCGGGGTTAACGAGAAGATCGAAGGCTTCTTCCGCCTGTGCGAAGCACGCGGGTTGACCGGCGAGCAAGGGGCGATCATTCCGCAAGCCAACGTCAACACGTTGATGCTCGACGAGAAGGTGCTGCAGGCGGTTCGCGACGGGCAGTTCCACATCTACGCCGTGCGTCAGGCGGATGAGGCGTTGAGCCTGTTGGTGGGTGAGCCTGCCGGTGAGCCGGACGCCGAAGGGCAGTTCCCGGAGGGTACCGTGAACGCCCGCGTGGTAGAGCGTTTGCGCGCGATTGCCGAGATGATCAGTGAGGAAGACCTGAAAGAAGCCGAAAAGGAGCTGGCGCAACAGGCGCTGGCGCAAGCCCAGCCAAGCTGACACCGGCAGGCCTGCTTGCTGCGGTTGGTTTGTTGTGGCAAGCGGGCTTTCTGTGGGAAGCGGGCTTCTGTGGCGAGCGGGCTTCCTGTGGCGAGCGGGCTTGCTCGCGCTGGGTGGCGAAGCCGCCCCTCTCAGATACCACTCGGTACATCAGGGGTGTTGAGTCGCCTGTTTTGGGGCTGCTTCGCACCCCAACGCGAGCAAGCCCGCTCGCCACAACACGCCCAATCACCACAAATTGCCTATCACCACAGGGGCCGACGCCCGTTGGTCCCTGCGGCCTTGGCTTGTCGAAGTTTTCCCCTATTCTTTGTTTAAAGGCTAGAGCCAGCTTACCGAGGGTCGCCGCCGTGCCGCGCAACCTTTGCCTTACCCGCCAGTGCCTGGGCCTGGTCACCCGTATCGAATGCTGCATTCGCCCTCTCGCGGGGGATAACGGGCTGTGGACCCTGTTATTCGCCGCCGGAATGACCGGCGAACAGCCTTCCGCGATCAAGTCCCAAGGCCCGTTTCATGGGCCTATCGGCGCAGAAAGCATGCTTGAGTCAATCGTCGATAACCTGACCCAACACGGTTATGCGCAAGCCGACGACCCGCAGATCTGGTGCCTGCACCTGCAGGCACATCTGCGGCGCCTCAACCGCGCGCGCTCGCCAGCGCTCAGCGACACCCACCACTGAAAAACGTCGTACCCACGTTCTGCGTGGGAATGCCGCCCTGGGCGCTCCGCGTCCCTCTGCCGCCATAGCCTGCGCGTTATTTGCTTTCAGGCTTGTCCAGCTTCACCTCAAAACCGTATTGCACGGTATCCAGGTCGGTACGCTGGTAACTCTCCAGGCTGCTCGGCTGGCCGTAAAAATAATGCACATCAAACAGCGCCGTGCCGTATTCCTCGGCGCGATGGCTAACGCCAAGGATTTCTTTGAGGTAGTTGCCGCTGGCGTCTTTGGCGTAGAAGCGCCAACTGTCGGCGGGGAAGTCTTTTTGATCGACGATCAGCGCGTTGTCCTTCAGCGACAGGCCTTTGGGCAGCTTGCTCACGTCAACAGTGGCTTTGTCGATGGTGGCCAGAAACAACGGCACCGAGCCCACCACAAAGGCGGGGTTTTCCGGGAACAAGTTGAGGTCGTACGTGAGCGTGCCACTGGCAGCGTTCAACTCAAAGGCCTCGGCCGGCAGCTCGATAGGCTCACCGCGTTGGCCCTTGTCGTCCGCCGTGAAGAACGTGATAGGCGCATCGCTGTTGTTGCGCTCGGCGCCCACCAAGTCGTCATTGAAGGTAAAGGGGTGGTCGAACACGATTTTCGCGGCGCTGGCGTCTTCGGTCGACTGGCTGATGGTCACGCTTTTTTTCAGCTGTTCCTCGGTCATCGCAGCGTCTTTGAGCCAACTGGCGGCGCCGTCGTCGTACACCGTGACCGGCATCGGCAGGGCTTGTACGGTGTTTTGCAAGCTGTTCTTGTCGAAACGCAGCACCGGCAGGTCGAGGTCCTTGTGGGTCAGCGTGGCCTTGGAAAAGTCCAGTACGTCGACCTGCAGGGTGTCGATCAGGCCATTGAAATACACCTTGGCGTAATGGCTGCTTTGCGTGTGCTCAAAGGCTTTTTGCTCGTCGCTGAGTTGCTTTTCAAACGCCTCCGACCAGGCGGTCTGCTTCTGCATGTCGGCCAATTGTTTCTGGTAAAACGCTACTTGTGCGGCGTTTTCGTTAATTGAGCCTGAACGGGTCAGAAATTGCCCGGTGCTGTCGCGTGCCTGCACCAGCAAGGGGTTGGGCGACTCGTCGCCGACTTCCGGCGCCAGCGGCTCGCTGTTGGTCAGCTCGATTTCGGCGTAATTTTTCTCAAGCAGCAGCAACTTGAGGGTGATATTGCCCTCGGTGCGTGTGTGGCCCACGTCTTTTTTCGACAGGTCGAACGTCAGCACTCTGCCCGGCGCAACCACTTCAACCGCGCCCTTGAGGCTGACGGGCTGCGGTTGGCTCTTGTTCTCGGTCTCGACACCTTCGATGAACGGGTAGGTCACCGTCAGGTCATCGGGGTTGGTCAGGTTGGAGCTGCTCGGGCTCAGTTGAATACCCGGGTCGGTTTCCGACCATTCCGGCTGGAACGGGATCACTTTGTTGTTGCTCAACGTCACCGACTGCCATTCCAGCCCATGCGGAAACGGGAATTGGTCGGGTGTGTTGAAGCTGAACGGGAACACCGGCTGCAAATCGGTCAGGTAGTCGGAGTGCGAGGGTTTGCGCAGTACGAACAGGCCGTTGATGTACGTGTCGACCAAGGCTTGCGGCGTAGGGTAGTGCTTGAGCAAGGCCAGGCTGTCTTCGCCGTATTCGGCTTCGACAGGCTTGGTCGCCAGCCGGGCCTGCGCCCGTTCCAACAACAGCAGCGAGCCGCCGAGGTCGGCGATGGCGTCTCTGAGCTTGGGGTCTTGTATGGCGTCGAGCGACTGTTCGAACTTCGCGGTTTTCTCTTGAAGGGTTGCCTGTTTCTGCTCTTCTTTGGGCGAGCAGCCGCTGACCATCAGCAACACCGCGCACAGGCCGATACCGGCCAAAGGGGATCGCACATCCGTCATCTGGGTCTTCCTGTTCAACAGCATCGAGCTGATGTGATGGCTTCGACACTAGCAGAAAAAAAACCTTACAGATGCCGGAAAAGTCAGTTTTATGCAGGTTAAAGGTAGCGGTTACAGGTGTTTCGTGGCGGCTGGTATACTCGCGGCCTTTTTTAGCCTCGCTGTGTGAGATTCCAATGGAACGCTTTATCGAAAATGCTATGTACGCCTCGCGTTGGCTGCTGGCGCCGATCTATTTCGGCTTGTCCCTGGGGTTGCTGGCGCTGGCGCTTAAATTCTTTCAGGAAGTGATTCACCTGCTGCCGAGTGTGTTCTCGATGGCCGAGTCGGAACTGATCCTGGTGCTGCTGTCGTTGATCGACATGGCACTGGTCGGCGGCTTGCTGGTGATGGTGATGATTTCCGGCTACGAGAACTTCGTCTCGCAACTGGACATCGATGAGAGCAAAGAAAAGCTCAACTGGCTGGGCACCATGGATTCTTCGTCGTTGAAGATGAAAGTGGCGGCGTCCATCGTGGCGATTTCCTCGATTCACCTGCTGCGTATCTTCATGGACGCCAAGAACGTCGATCCGCAGCATTTGATGTGGTACGTGATCATCCACATGACCTTCGTGGTCTCGGCGTTTGCCATGGGTTACCTCGACAAGCTGACCAAGCACTGATGCCTTGCGCCGGCCTTACTGCTCGACGAAGTAGTAAGGCTGGCGACCGATTGCCATCTGTTTGATCACGCTGACCTTCTCACTCAGTTGCTCAGTGTTATCCAGCAGCGCGACGTTGCCGGGCCTGGCGCTGAGAAAACTGCGCAACTCAGCTTCGTTTTGCAGCATCGGCAAATGCGCCTGCAGGTAAAACACGCTGGCCCCGGCTATACGCTCGTTGGGGCGGTACATCACCACGTCTCTGCCTTCGGTTTGAAAGGTTTTGGCCTGGCTGATCACTGGCACGAACGACTCACGCTTGTCGGCTTTGGGGGCAAACCAGAACGCGGCCGTCATGTAGCTGAGGATTGCCAGGGCGAACACGCCGACGATTGCGCCGCGGTGGTAGCGGTACAGCGCCGGTTTGTGCGCCTTGAACCACGCCAAAAGCACCCCCGCATATTCCGCGGCGAGCACGGCGGCGGCGGGCGTCATTGCCATCAAGTACACCACGCGCTTGCTTGAGGCCAGGGTCAGTAGGGTGAATTGCGCCACCAGCCATACACTGAAGAACAGCCGGTAGCGGTTACGCACCAGGCTTTTGCGGAAGTGCCACAGGCCCAAGTACACCAGAATGTTCCACGGCAGAAAGGCTTCCGGCAGTTTCAGCAGGTAGTAATAGAAGGGCTCGTAATGCCCCGCTTCTACAAACGAGCCGCTGAAGCGCCCGACGCTGTTGGTCCACAACACTTCGGCAACAGCCTGCAGGCCGCCGCGCTCAAACAGAAAGCCCAGCCAGATCAGCAGCGGCGCCAGTGCCAGCAAGGTGAACACGGCGGGCTTGAGCCAGTCGCCGAGGCGCACGCGTTTATCCATCACGCTGGTGCAGGCTAGGTACACAAAAATCACAATGCCCGGCATCGCCAGGCCCAGCACACCTTTGCTCAAGGTGGCGATGGCCATGCCTGCGGTAAACAACGCCCACGCCCAAGCATTGGAGCCTTGGCGCTCAGACTCGGGCCGTACGGCCTGATAGAACGCCAGCAGCGCCGTGGTCACGCCCAGGCTGAGCAGCGAGTCTTCACCCACACCGCGCACATTACCCCAGTAACTGGCCATGGTCGCCAGCATCAACGATGCGCAGAACGCCAGCGTCTTCGGCCGCCCGAAGGTGCGCAGCATTGCGTAAAACAGCATCACACTGAACAGCCCGGCAAACGCCGACGCCAGGCGCACGGCCCAGGTAGTGGCGCCAAACAGGCGAATGGCGCCGGCGTCCAGCCATAGGCTCAGCGGTGGTTTTTCCAGGAAGGGCTCACCAAACAAACGCGGGATCACCCAGTCATTGTCCAAGTGCATGGCCATGGCAATCCCGGCGACGCGGGCTTCGGTGGAGCCTTGCAGTTGATGGCTACCCAGCGCAAAAAAGAACAACACACCAGCGAGAAGGAACAGCAGAGGAGCGGGACGCATCATGGTTCTGGCTACCGAGGCAAGAGACCGCTCGGGGGAACGGCCTAGGCAATCGGCTAGTATAGGTAGGCGATTCTTAATATTTCGTGAACGGATGTGGGTTTCTGCAGGGCTCATTTGCGCGCAAACACTCAATGTCAGCCTCGAACTTATCGCCCATGAAGTATTCAACACGGTTCAATAGCGTAGGTATAAGTTGCTCGTCCATACGTGTGTGCTCAAGCAGGAAGCAACACACCGCGAGTGAGCGTAATTGAATATATGGTTTGATGGTGTTTAACGTCGCGCTAGTGGCGGAGCGACTGTTGTAGCCCTTCAATAACCAATGAATGCATGGATTGATGTTGCAATCTCTGGCCGTGAGTGAATAGGCCATCGCGCCCAAGTCGAAATTTCTGTTTGCAAACAGGGCGTCTTCAAAGTCAATAAAATAAACGCGCCCGTCTGCGTATTTAGCATTGCCTAGCCAGGCGTCGCCATGGCACAACACTGCACAGTCGTGTAAAGCCTGGTCCTGAATTAAACGGCAGTTGCGGGCAATTTTTGAACGCATAGGCGCAGGTATAGCCGAGGTGCTTTTCAGGCTTTTCTGGATTCTGCTGCATTCTTTTTCCAAGCACAGAATGCGCGGGGCACGCTGCGAAATCTCAGTGGTTGGCAGGTTGTGCAGTTCGGCAAGTGTGCTCGTATATGAAAATATATCAGCGCTGTTGTTTGTTAAAGGTCGACCGCCAACATTGTTATACAAGATAGCCAGTCTGGTCTCGCCAGCCAGTTTGATTGCAACGCAGGCCGCGCCTTGACGTGAGCGGACGACCGTTGCTACGCCGATATTATTCGCCCTGAGGGTATCCATCACGGACAACTCAAACGAGAGGTCGGCCGGGCTTCTTGAAGGGGAAAATATTTTTAAGTAGTACGTCGTATTGCTAGTCACTCTGACTGTGTAGTTTACGCCTTTGGTAATGATCTCTACCGCGGCGACGGTGATAGGGAAGTTGTTCTGTATGACGCGCATCAGGTCTGCTTCGAGCGAATTTAATCTGCACACGCGCTTGCCCCTTAACGACACTCTCGACCAAAAGTAAACCACGTTTATCGCGTTCGGCTAGCCCTCGTCCAAAAACCAGGCCTGCCAGGAAGCTACGCCTCACCTTTGCGGTCACAGCGCCGGTAATAATTACTACACAATAAGTGTATTAATATGCCTCCCCAGCGGATACCGGTCCGCACACACCGCCCAAGGCAAACACGTTGGTACTTCTACTTTCTGAGGAAGGCTGTCGATGAGCACGAAATACACTCCATGCAAGCCCGCTCGCTTGCAGGTAGCCGTCAAATTCTGGGTGCCGTTTTGCGCGCTTGGACTCGTCAGTGCGATGGCCCAGGCGGCAGACAGCACCGATGCCCCCGCCTCGACAGCAGCGCCCACCCTTGGCACGGTGTCCGTGATCGGCCAAGGCGAAACGCGCCAGGTTCAGCGTGTTGATGAAACCACCGTAAAACGCTACGCCGCAGGCACCAACCCGTTGAAAACCTTGCAGAGCATGTCGGGCGTGAACTTCCAGTCCGGCGACCCGTTAGGGCGTGAAGAGGGCAGCCAGCGCATAAGTTTGCGCGGTTTCGATATGCACCACTTGGGCTACACCCTGGACGGCGTAACGCTGGGCAATATGAGTTTCGGCAACTACAACGGGCTGAGCATCTCGCGCGCGGTGATCCCGGAAAACGTCGGTTCTACGGTGGTTGCCGCGGGTATCGGTTCGTTGGGCACCGCGTCGAACAGCGACTTGGGCGGGACCATCCAGCTAACCACCGCCGACCCGGATAAAGAGTTCGGTGGGCGGTTGTCGCAGACCCTCGGCAGCTACGCCACTAATCGTACGCTTTTGCGTGTTGATACCGGTGAGTACAACGGCTTGTCGGCGTATGTCTCGGGTGAAAAATACGACGCTGACGCCTGGAAGGGCAATGACAACCCGCAGAAGTCCGACGCGATCAACGCCAAGGTTGTGTATAAGTTCGGCGATAACCGCGTCAGCTTCTTCCACAGCACCTCGGACCATGAAGAGGCCAACCTGCTGTCGCTGTCCAAGGGCATGTTGGACCGGCTGGGTTACAAATACACCTATTACACGCCCGACTGGACCCGTGCGGTGAATGCCGCCAACGGCATCTATAGCGGCGGCGTCAAAAGCGCTTCAGAGGGTGTCTACAACGCCAGCAGCTTGCGCTACGACGAGCTGGATATTCTGAACGGCAATTTCAGCCTGTCGGATAACCTTGTGCTGGATACCACCGTTTACCATCACCATAACTCCGGTTATGGCAACTCGTACTACCCGTTCACCTACAATACCGGGACCACAATAGTGCCCGCCAACTCGTTGCGCAGCACTAAATACGGGATCGACCGAAGTGGCTTTCAGACCTCATTCACCTGGTTCCTCGGCCAGCATGAGATAGAGGGCGGGTTCTGGATCCAGTCCAACAAGAACGATATAAGCCGCTACATCTACGACACCACCGGCCACTCGCCACAGAACCATATCGTCACCACCAATGATTACGCAGTGTCGGCCACCGTATTCGATCAGTCGTACAACGACCTGACGCGTCAGTTCTATTTGCGCGATACCTACACGTTAATGGACGACCGCTTAAAACTTGAGTTCGGCGCCAAAAGCAGCGTGACCAACACCACCGCGGTAGGCAAGGCGGGCGGCTACGCCAGCGGATCGTTGCAAGCCAGTGATCACTTCCTGCCTCAGATGGGCGCGACGTACAAGTTGGATGACCAGGACGAGGTGTTTGCTTCTTACTCGGAGAACATGTCGGCGTTCCCGTCCGGCGCCTACAGCCCCTTCAGCAATACCCAGACAACGGTAGACGCGCTCAACGGCTTTCATGGCCTGAAGCCGGAAACCTCGAAGACGGTTGAAGTGGGTGTTCGACGCACGACCCAACACTACATTGCCTCGGCCACAGCCTATAACACCCAGTTCGACAACCGCCTGATCGCTATCGCCAACTGCACCGGTATCGTGATCTGCGCCAATGGCGTGGCCAACGTGGGCTCGGTGACCAGCCGAGGCGCCGAGTTCGCCTTTGCATTAATGCCTGACGAACATTGGCGCTGGTCCAACTCGCTCTCGTACAACCACAGTACTTACGATGACAACTACACCAGCAACGGGCAGACGGTGAATGTAAAAGGTAAAACGGTCGTCGATACCCCCAAAATCATGTACTCCAGCAGCGTGGACTGGAACTGGAACCACTGGAGCGCGGGCCTGCAGGGGAGTTACATGGCCAAGCGTTATTACACTTACACCAATGACCAGAGCGTGCCCGCTTACTGGCTGGCCAATGCGAGCATGGCGTACGACTTGGGTGCATTCGCGGGGCTGAAGGACACGTCGGTGTCATTGAACGCGATCAACCTGTTCGACAAACGCTACATCTCAACGCTGAACACCGATGCCAGTGCGGCCGCCGACCCGAACGGAGACTTGCAAATACTGCAAGTGGGAACGCCGCGCAGCGCCTTCGTTACACTCTCGACGCGGTTTTGATTCAACTGCCCGCGTAAAAAAGCCCCCAATCGCCTTCGCGCGTTGGGGGCTTTTTTTGGCTATTGAAGCGAGCGTGCACCAGGCACCGCAGCGCCTAGCGGGCTAGAGAAAAAAGCGCTCTTTCAACGGGATCAATGCAGCACCAATGGCGGCGGCATCACCGTTGCTTTCGGTCAGTAACAGCTTGGGCCGGGGCGCGGGCGTTCCATAGCGCGGTGAGCCCCAGAAGCTCACATTGTCGATCAGTCGCCGCCCGAGTTCGGCAGGCACCTGCCCGCCGAATACGATGGCTTGCGGGTCGAACAAGCCGGTCAGGGTATTGATCAAACGATCCAGCCCTGGCCGTACATGCTCGACCCACTCATCGACACCCGGCCAGTGGATGTCGAACCGGTTGCGCAGGTCTTCGATGGAGTCGATCTGAATAGCCTGCTTGTGCAGCGCATCCATCAAGTAGCGCAGCGCAGGGCGCCGCTCGACTTCATCGTGGGTGTACAGCATGACTTCGCCCGCATTGCCATTGCTGCCGAAGTACGGCTTGCCGTCGATGACGATGCCGGTGCCGAAGCCATAATTGAACGACAGGTACACGAAATTGCTCGCCCAGGCGCCTACGCCGATAAGGCTTTCGCCAATCGCCCCGGTGGTGGCGTTGTTCTTCAACCACACCGGCATATCAAGCGCCTGTTCCAGCAGCGGGCGCAGGTCGATCAGTGACCAGTCTTGCAGCGGCTCGGGGGCGTTGACGCGGCCCTCGTCGATAAAGTAGCCGGCAATCGCCACGCCGACACCCAGCAGATGATCGCGGCTTAGCCCATTGCGCAGGAGCATGCGGTCAATGACTTTGCCGAGTGCATCCAGCGTCGAATTCAAGCTCAGCGGCGGGGTGCGCAGCGTGACTTCTTCCAGCACGTTGCACGCAAAGTCGGCGATGCACACCACCGCCGAATCCGTATTGATGGAGATGCCCAGTACATAAACCGCCTCGTTGGCGAGTTCCAGGCGCAGGCTCGGTTGACCGCGGCCGTTCTTCACGGCTTGACCCGTGCGAATAAAACCCCGGCTGATCAAGTCTTCGATGATGCGGTGCACGGATTGTTGCGCCAGGTCCATTTCTGCCGACACGGCGGCTCGGGTGATTCCACCGCTGCGCCGCAAAATATCGAGAATTTTGCGCTCGTTCAGGCTGGGGTGGTAATCGCGCTGTAGAAGGTGTTCTGCGTCCATGAGTGTGTCGGCTTCAACTGTGCAATGAGTAGATTTTGCGCTAGCGCGGCAGTCTAAAGCCTCTGATGGCGCAGGGGGTCGAATTCATAAAATTTTCATGCGGGCGCCGACAGAACAGTGTGGGCCAAGTCACACAGTGGTTGGGTGCCCGCCACGAGTGTGAGCCCGAAGGGTACGGCAAGCCCTTGGGTCGAAATGCTCAGGCCTGCTTCGCTGCAGAGCAAACGCCCGGCGGCGATATCCCACACGCTGGTGTAGCGTTCCACGTAGCCGCTTGTGTAGCCGAGTGCTGCGAAACCCAGGCCGATGGTCGCGCAGCGATAACCTGCAACGCCCCAGCCGGCTTGGCGAAACTGCAATTCCATGGCGCCGATGTGTTCCGGGCGCCAGTGCCGGTTCTCGCCAATGGCGGCTACTTTCAGTCCCTCGCACTGCGCGGTTCGCGCGGTATACACGCCGTTCTTGCGCAGCCCAAAGCCCTTGGCGGCGCTCAGCGTGTAACCCAGCGCGGGGTAGGCGACGGCCCCCACCAGCGACTCGTCGCCTTCGACATAGGCAATCGAAATGCCCCACAACGGCGACCCGCTGACGAAGTTGGCGGTGCCATCGATCGGGTCGATCACCCAGTCACGCCCCTGCAGGTCACCGCCCAGTTCTTCGCCGAGTAACGCTTCGCCTGGAAACTCGCGCGTGAGTTGCGCGCGCAGATGGTTCTCGACCTCCAGGTCGGCACATGACACCAGGTCTTGAGGATGCTTGACCATCACCGACAGCGAAGCGAGGTTGTGGAAGTAGCCCAGCGCAATGTTCGCGGCGCTGGCGGCCAGGCGTTCAGTGACGTGCAGCCGATACTCCAGACTCATCAGATAGCTCCCTGACGTACGTTGATGTCCAACAGGTTGGGATAATCGGTCAGCACCGATTGGGCGCCACGGCTTAACAGATAGCGCGCACGCTGTGGGTCATTGACCGTCGCCACGGCAAACTCGACTTCGCTGTCGCGCAGACGCCTCAGATGGCCCTCATCCAGAAACGGGTCAACCACATGCAGGATCTGGCAGTCATATTCCGCCAGCAGCGCGGCCGGATCAGCCGGCGCAACCAGGCTGGCCAGGCACAGCGGAACCTCTTCCCACAGCGCCCGCGCCTTGCCGAGCGCGCGCGTCGAAAAGCTCGACACGAACAGCCGGTGAGGGCCGAGCGGCCATTTCTGGCGCAATAACGGAATCACCGCCTCAGCGGTTTCCAGGTCATCACCGATGGTCGGCTTGAGCTCCACCTGCAGGCCCAGCCCGAGGCAAATCGCGGTGTCGACCACTTCTTCGAAGGTGGGCACAGTCACGCCGGCGTAGGTGTTGGAGAACCATTGGCCAGCGTCCAGTGAGCGAATCTGTTCGAGCGTGTTGAGCACTACTGCACCGCGCCCGGAGGTGGTGCGATCCAGGGTGTCGTCATGGATGACTACAAGGGCGCCATCGCGCGTGAGCTTGACGTCAATCTCGACCCATTGCGCGCCCATCCGCGCAGCGATTTCGATGGCCGTGAGCGTATTTTCCGGGGCGAACGCACTCGCGCCACGGTGCGCAATCAAGTTGCTTTGAACCACGCGTGTTTTATCGTTCATGTGTAAACGTCATCCTCAATGGAAGATCAGGAAATTCGTTGACCGCTGGCGCCGTCGAACAGCAGGGCTTCGTCGGCCAGGAACCACAGGCTGACGGTTGCGCCAGCGTGCACTGCCGGTGACTCCGAGTGACTGACCAGCACCGGCTGCCCCGCGACCCGGCAATGAATGACGCGGTGGCTGCCCAAGTCCTCCACCGCGTTGACAGTGGCGGTCACGCCCGTGGCGGCGACTTTCAGGTGTTCTGCGCGCACCCCCAGCACCAGCGGGCGAGGGGTTGCGACAGTGGCCGGGGACCTGAACGGCAGGACTTGGCCGTCGCCCAAAATCAACAGGCCTTCAGGGCTGCACGCCACCTCGATCAGGTTCATCGGCGTGGCGCCAAAAAAGCGCGCAACTACCGTAGAATCCGGGCGTTTATAGAGCGCGTGGGGCGTGTCGATCTGTTCTACCCGGCCCTTGTTGAGCACAACGACGCGGTCAGCCAGGGTCATCGCCTCGGTCTGGTCATGCGTCACGTACAGCACGGTGGCGCCGGTGTCCTGGTGAATGCGCCGCAACTCTGCGCGCATCTCTTGGCGAAGGCCGCTGTCGAGGTTGCACAGCGGCTCATCGAACAGCAGCACCGGCGGGTTACGCACCAGCGCCCGGCCAATGGCGACGCGTTGGCGCTGGCCGCCAGACAATTGCCCGGGCTTTCTGGCCAGCAAGGCGTGCAGCCCAAGCGTGCTGCCGATGGCCTGCACACGCGCTGAGCGTTCTTCGCGGCCAACCCCCGACAGTTTCAGCCCGTAGCCGAGGTTGTCTTCGACCGTCATGTGCGGGTACAGCGCATAGTTCTGGAACACCATGGCGCACTGGCGCTCGTTGGGCGGGCGCCGGGTAACGTCGACACTGCCGATATGAATGCTGCCCGCATCCGGGCTGTCGAGGCCGGCGACCAACCGCAACAGGGTTGACTTGCCGCACCCCGACGGGCCGAGGATGACGCTGAACTGCCCGGCGGGGAACTCCACCTCCAGCCCATCAAGAATCGCTGGGCCGTGCTTGCTGTAGCGCCTTGACAGCCCGCTGACACGAATGGCTGGCGCTGCGCTGTCGACTGTAGACCGAGTCATTTACCTACCCCTACAAGCCCTTTCACGAACCAGCGCTGCATCACAGCGATGACCAGAATGGGCGGAATCAGACTGAGCAAAGTGGCGGCCATCAGCAGCGACCACTGTGGAAGTTGAGTGGCATCGGCGGGCGCAAAATTGGCGGCGCCGAGTACCAGCGTGCGCATGCTGGTGCGGTTGGTGGCCACCAATGGCCAGAGGTAGTCCTTCCAGGCCGAAATGAACACCAGCGTGCCGAGCGCCGCGAAATTGGTTTTCGACAGCGGCAGCAGAATGTCGACGAAAAAACGCCAGGGGCTCGCGCCATCCAGGCGGGCTGCCTCTACCAGATCGGACGGCAGCGTTTGATAGAACTGGCGGAACAAAAACGTGCCGGTCGCCGACGCGATCAATGGCAGCGCAAGCCCCGGATACGTGTCGAGCAAGTTGATGTGCGGCACCGGGATCGCCGCGATCCCGAGCAGGTCGAGCAGTGCGCGCAGTGGCCCCAGCACATCGCCTGCGACCGCGTAGGTCGGGATAATCCGCACCTCCACCGGTAACAGCAGGGTGCCGAGTACCGCCACAAAAATCAGCGATTTGAACGGCGTCTTGAAGTACACCACGGCAAATGCGGTCAATGCCGATAACGCCAATTTGCCGACCACCACCATGCCCGTCACGATCAGGCTGTTGCCCATCAACGTGACCACGTCGAGTGTGTGCAGCACCTCGCCCACGTTGACGAACAACTGGCTGCCTGGCAGCCAGGGCATGCCGTGCGCAAGAATTTGCTCGTTGCTCACCGACGCCGCGCACAGCGCCAGGTACAGCGGGCCGAGCGCAAACACAGTGCCCAGCAGCAGCAGGACGTAGCCCAGTGCGGTCGAGAGCGGGTGACGTTCAACCATGGTTTTCTCTCCGGCGATTGCGCCAAGACAGGTAGCGGTACTGAGTGACACTGAGCACGACTACTACAACCAGCATCAGCACCGACAAGGTTGAAGAGCCGGCCAGATCAATGCCGACAAAACCATCCTGATAAATCTTGAACGCGAGGATTTCGGTGGCATTGCCCGGCCCGCCGTGCGTCAGTCGCTCGACCAGGCCAAAGCTGTTGGACAGGCTGTCCAGCAGCCCAACCACGAACACGAAGAACAGATAAGGCGCGACCATCGGCAGTTGGATGTCACGCAACCGCTGCCATGGGCTTGCGCCATCAAGTGCCGCCGCCGCCAGGCAATCCTCGGGCACCGACTGCAAGCTGGCGACGATCATCACGATGTTGAAGGGCAACTGGCACCAGGCGTAGGCAAACACCAACAGCGTCATCGCCTGCCAGCCTTTGGCAGACGGCGCCCAGGCTTCGGGCACCCAGTGATTGATCCATGCCAGCGGGCCGAAGATCGGGTTGGCCAGCACCTGGAAGATGATCCCCAGCGTTGCCCCCGACACCGCATAGGGCCAGATCAGCACATTGCTGAAAATCTTGTAGCCGCGAACTCTCAGTTGCAGGCAGGCGGCCAGCACCAGCGCCATAGCCAGGGCGAGCAATGTGCTGAACAGGCTGAAGATCAAGGTTGTGCCCAGCGATGAGAGCACGCTCGGGTCGTTAAGCACCCTGACGTAGTTGGCCAGCCCTGCGAAGATTTCGCTGCCGCCAAACGGCTGCACATAATGAAACGACCACCAGAACGCCTGCACGGTCGGCCAATAGAAGAACAGTAGAACCGCCAGCAATTGCGGGAATGCGAGAAGCAACGGCAAGAAGCGCTGGGAGAACTGCGCGTTATGGCTCATGTTTTGACGCCTTTATTTGTCGCGCTGGGGCCGTAGGTGTTCTCGAACAAGCGCAGCAATGCGTCGCCCTTATGCGCGGCCTCGTGCAATGCATCTGCCATCGGTTTCTGCCGGGCGAGTGCGCTCCATACCTGCTGCTGCCAGGCGAGTCGCAGCAAGGTGGTAAACCCTGGGCGTACTTCGAATGCCTTTGCTTCATGACCTAGCGCCAAGGCATTAAGGCCGACCACGGTTGCATTGCTGGCAGGCAGTTGCGCAAGGGCGGCAGCGGCAGCGCCCTGTGTGACCGGCAAATAACCGGTTGCCTGGCTGAACAGCGTCTGTACCGACGCCTCTCGCAGAAACATCAGAAACTCGGCAACGGTCTGGTATTGAGCCTCACTTTGCCCACGCAACACCCACAATGCCGCCCCACCAGGGAGCGACGCGGCGCGTTGCTGACCAGCGAATACCGGTAAAAAATTGGCGTTCACGTCACCGGAATCAGCGCTGTAGATCAGCTTCGACGCGCCGGTCGAGCCCACCAGCAGCGCGCAGTCGCCGGACGCGAACGCCAGCTCCTGGCCGCCGCTGCGGGTGGCGGCCTGATCAATCAGCAAACCATCGGCCATCCACTGCGCAACCGATTGCATGAGGCGCAGGTGCAGGCCTTGATCGAATACCCACTGCGTGGCGTCTTTACTCAGCAAGGGCGCGCCCATCACGGCGCTGCTTTGTTCGAGCCACACCCAGGGGCCAAAATCTGTGACCGAGGGGCATTTGCTACCATGCGCTTTCAGGGCGACCAGGGCCGCGCCGAAGGCTTCCCACGTATCCGGCGCTTGGGTGATTCCCGCCGCCGCGAGCTGATCGGCATGGCTGTAGAGCACCGCCGTGGACGTCGCAAACGGCTGCGCCCAGAGCTTGCCATCGGCATTGCTGTAGTACGCGGCCACGTCGGGCAACAACCGGTCTTGAGGCACTTTGTGCCATGTTTGCAGGAACTCTTCCAGGCTCAGAACCGCCGCGCTGTTGAGCATTTCCGGCGTGGCCACATCGTAGATTTCAACCAACGCCGGGGCTTTACCCGAGCGGTAGGCTGCCACGGTTTTTTGCAGGTTCTGCTCATAGGAGCCCTGAGCAATGCAGTGCATTGGCAGCAACTCTGCGTGAGTCGAGTTGAAGCGCTCGCACAGGGCCTGGATTGCCGCACTGGCAGCACCGGTATGCCCATACCAGAATTCGACGCCGGCATCGGCGGGGCCTGCCGAGCCTGCACCCGCTGCCGTCAGTATCGCAGCCGCTAAAACTGTTCTAAAACGCATGGTCTATAACCGCTGAAGTCAGCACGGGCCAACGTAAATAACGTGTGCAACTCAGGGAGTTGCCATTAAGTCGTTCCAGCCGGGTGTTACTGACTTTGCGTGATCACCGACAGCCGGGCGATATCGGCCCTCTGCACCAGCGCGAGCACCTGAGCGACGCGGCCGTAACCCGTGAGCGTGTCGGCACGCAGTGTCAGCGCAACCTCGGGGTCTTGGGATTTAAGGGCGACCAATGCTTGCTCGAGCCCATCGAGCGGCGTCTGTTTTTCATCGATGAACACGCTGCCTGCGGCATCGATACTGATCGCCACCGGCTTGCTATCGTCCAGGGTCGCCGTGGCGACGGTCTGCGGCAGATTCAGCGGGATAGCGTTATTCAGCAAAGGTGCCGTCACGATGAAGACCACCAGCAATACCAGCATCACATCGACCAAAGGGGTGATGTTGATGTCGCTGATGGTGCCCTCGTCGTTGCTCGTAGTGAAGGCCATGTCAGGCTGCTCCGCTCAGTTGGCGCTGGGTGTCGTTGAGGTGCCCGTCGCCTAGGTCGAAGCCATGGCGCTGCGCGCGGTTCATCAGGTTAAGCGCGAAGCTGTCGAGGTCGGCCGTTATCAGTTTCAGGCGACGACCGAGAAGGTTGTAGGCCAACACCGCCGGCACAGCCACCGCGATACCCAAGCCCGTGGCGATCAGCGCCTCGCCGATCGGCGCCGCCACCACCGCGATACTGGCGGACTTGGCGGTGCTGATCGCTTGCAGCGCATGGATGATGCCGAACACGGTGCCAAACAATCCGATGAAGGGCGCTGTGCTGCCAATCGACGCCAGCACGATCATCCCGTGCTCCATCACATGCCGCTCACTGTGAATCTGCTTTTGCAGTGAGCGCTGGAGCACTTCCTGACGGCTCCAGCCATCCACCGGGCAAGGCCCCTCGCGGCCTTTGCTGAGCGCCAGTTGCGTGGCGCTGGCTAACCGCGCCAGTTGCCCCTGATGCTCTTCGGCGGTCACAGACGCCTTGAAGCTGGCGGTCGACCAGAAGCGTTCGGTGTAGCGTTGGTTCTGGCGGCGCAGCTTGATCAGTTGAACCCATTTGGCAATCAGCAACGCCCAGGTAGCCAACGAAAACAGCAGCAAAATGCCCATGGAAGCCTGGTGAATCAGGGTTGAATAATCGGTCATGGCAAAACCTCAACGAGATAGTTTGAACTCAAGCGGCACGGTGACCCAGCCATCAATGGCCGTATCGCCACGTTTAGCGGGAATGAACGTCCACTGGCGAACGGCGGCCAATGCCGCCTCGTCCAGCGCAGGGGAGCCGCTACTGGCAGCGATCTGCACAGTGTCGGGTCGCCCATTGGGCATAACGTGCACGCGCAATTGCGTGGTGCCTTCCTGATGCCTGCGCGCTGCCGCAGGCGGGTAGGCCGGCGCCGGGTTATTCAGGTAGCCCGCTCGGCCCACCGGGCCGGTGACCGGCAACGGTGCAGGCGCCGCGATAGGCTTTGGCGCGGCATCCTTGGTGGGCACAGCATTTGGCGGCACAGGGGCGGCGACAGGCTTGGGCTCGGCAGGTCGGGGCATCGTCTTGGCAACAGGTTTGGGTTGCGGACGCGGCTTGGCTATCGGTGGCGGCTGTTCCACTGGCGGCGGAGGTGGTGGAGGTGGCTGCTCCGGTTCAGGCGCGGGCGCAACCGTTGCAGGCGGCGGCGCGACCATCTGCATAGCGATCGCAAGGGGCTTGGCGGGTTCTTCCAGTGGCTTGGCCGGTCGATCGGTTTGCAACCACGCCCACAGCGCGATATGAGTGCCCACCGCCACGACCACGCCAAACACATACACCTGCCATCTAACGGCGGGGCGGTTAGCGTCGGGTATCGGCAGCGCAGCAAATACCGCCGGCGACAACAGTGCACCCGTGGCTGGCCCGCCCCGGAGCGACGGCGGGCGGCGCGATAAACAATGCGAAAGCATGGCAATACCCATCTGTGAACAACGTGCTTAGTCGTAATCGGAGGCCGGAACAAATATATTACTACGCGTAATGTGTATTAATTATGACGTAGCGGCGCATAAAGGCCCGCCGCTCGTAATGCCCTGCCTCAGCGCGAACCGCACAGCCCGACCATGTGGTGTAATCGTCCCTGCTCGGCGTGGCTGCCGGCCAGAGTGCATCCGGCAGGTTTTCCCAATTGCGCAAGTCCGCAGACCGCGCATGGCCGATCCGCACGTTCCAGTGGCGTAGGTTGGGGTCGTTGAGGCTGCGTGGAACGGGTAGATAGAACAGGTGCGTGTGGTCTTCGTGTTGGATGAACCAGAAGTCCCATACCCAATGCTCAGGCAGGAATAACGGCATTGACTGCTCCGAAATATTACTACTCTTTATGGGTTATAATATGGCGCAGTCATGTTTCGGTTTTGTTGCATTGAGGATGGCGTCAACGACGAGAGAATTTAGCAGGCTTTGATCAGCAGGATTTTAAGGGGCGATATTTTGAGTGATCGTAACGGTGCTGGAGTCGTCATGCATCGCGGATAAACAAAAAGGGTGGCGACCGTACGCGGGTTAGCAGACCAGGAATCAAGGAACCCGGCACACCTCTGATGCTGGGGATGTAGAGTCTCAGGGGTAATATCAGCACACCTGAGCGAGGTCTAGTCCTTGCTCGTCGATCCGGAGTTGAAAATGGATTTTACTGTCATTGACGTTGAGACCGCTAATCCCAATCTAGCGAGCATTTGTCAGGTAGGGATTGCAGTATTCCGGGGCGGGGTGCTTCACGAGTCCTGGAGCTCGCTGGTCAACCCTTACGACTACTTTCACCCGATGAACGTATCTGTGCACGGAATTGATGAAAGCATGATCGCAAGCGCCCCATCTTGGGCGGAGGTTTATCCTCGGATCCTTCCATTTGTGACGGGCCAGATTGTTGCCAGCCACATGCCTTTTGACCGGATTGCTACGCAGAGAGCTTGCCAGAATTCGGGCCTGGACCACTTTGACTGCTCTTGGCTAGATACAGCGCGAGTGGCGCGCCGAGCATGGAGTGAATTTTCCCGATCAGGATATGGGCTGAAAAATCTAGCATCTACTTTCGGCGTTACCTTTCAACACCACGACGCACTTGAAGATGCGCGTGCGGCTGGCGAAATACTACTTCGCGCCATAGCTCACACAGGCTCCTCCGCTGCTGAATGGTGTTCCATCGCTGATCGCCGCCTGTCGCCAGCGCTACGCACTACCGAAGGCCTCACAGTGGTGCAGGATGGCGTCCTGGCTGGAAACGTAGTTGTGTTCACCGGGGCGCTATCTATATCGCGTCGGGATGCTTCAGAGATGGCAGCTGCGAGTGGCTGTGAGGTGGGTGCAGGCGTGACCAAACAGACCACGCTTTTAATCGTTGGCGATCAGGACATCAGCCGATTGGCTGGAAAGATTAAGAGCTCGAAACATGTCAAAGCAGAGGAGTTAATTTCTAAAGGGCAGAAAATTCGCATATTGGGGGAAAGCGATTTTAAGGCACTGCTACGGTTGGTTTAGACAGGCAGAAGGTACTTGGCTATGTCCGGCGTAAAGGTCACAGTCATTTTCGTTTTCGTGCAAACAAGTGTGCGCTCTGTCTTTAGGTCAACGTCGAGGTCTTCTCCCCGTAGGCCTTGCCACTGTGCCAGGTACTTGAGCGAGCCAAATTTTTCAAGCTTGAGCAACTGGCGACCTACACCGCCTTTCCATCCAAGCACTGGAAGCTCCCCATTCTTGCATCCAGCCGCGAGTTGCGGTTTCTCCTCAGCGCGCTTGCGGCCAACTTCCCGGCAAGTGATCAAGCCCTGATCTGAGCTGCTCCACATTTCCTCGTGACTCAACCCGGTTCTTAAAGGCTCACTGATATTGCGTCGAACGATCATCTCTCATTGCTCCTTTTTTTTCGCACCTGAGTTGGGGGTGCCAAGTATGCATTACTCCTGATGGCTGACCATGTTGTCGTAAAAACCGCGTCATGGACGTACCAGCTTTGTGACTGAGGTCTGGCGAGGTTTTGAAATGCGCGGACTCGAGGTGCCTGGACCAAAGGTAAAATGCATTGTGCTCTCCGTACAGGATTTTAACGCCTTTGCGGAGTTCTTAGAGGAAGACGAAAAGCATCGGCCCGAACGCTGCCACTCTATATCCAACTCGACCAAGGCAGCCAGGCTGTCGACTGATTTTCGAAAGTCGACGGGCCTGGGACAGAGATAGACGTTTTCGAGTTTAGCGTCGGGTCACCGCATTGGGGAACAGTTAACCGCTTTGAACGCAGAGTTTTTGGAATGCTTTCGGAGTTTCCAAAGGCCGGGTTGCTGTCACGCGACTCGGCCTTTTTCTGTTGTGCTACTGCGAGGATGCTTTTGCGTTGTTGATGGGCACCAGTATGGCCAGCAAACGCTCGATGAATAATGTTCCCAAGACCACTAACTGTTGGCTGCCCAACAGCTTTTGACGGTGTACGCCTTCAAGCTCGAAGGCCAGATCAGTGATGATTGCGTCCAGTGAGGCGAGGGTTTCGCTGGCTTGGATCAGAAGTGTTTCGGTATTCGCGCTTTCATTTATGCTGAAGAGAGTAGCTGGAGGATTGGGCGTGATTTTTTTCATGATGAAGCTCCCACACTGTTTGAGGAGCTGACACCGCCTGCTGTCAAACAGGAATGGGTGGCAGCTGTACGCGGGTTGACAGACCGGAAGTGTAGGAACCCGGCGCACCCGAGGATGCCCCACGCACAGCCGCCATGAACGAGACAGAACACGCAAAGCATGCCGCTAAATCAAGGGGTGTGACAGGTTACACTTTTCGGCCTGTCAAAGCCGGTCGCTGATGGGCAGCGACGAAGGGAAGTTAGCGCCAATTTTGGAGCATGCGCCAGTTCACCGATGGCTCGACATTTCGTAGGAAGAATCCGAGGGCTTGGCTGCTGGGGGGGCTTTTCAATCTCCAGAAACGGCAAAACCCGCATTGGGCGGGTTCTGTCGATGCTTCGAATTGGTGGAGCCGGGGGGATTTGAACCCGCGTCCAGTCCGCGTATTACGAGGCTTTCAGCCTTCAAGCTGCCATTTTGCTGTCATTGTGAAAAAAGGCTTAGATTTAAAAATCGTTGTCTCCCTCATTAGATTCACGTCGAACATGTAAATCATCTACAAATAGATAATTTGAATAAATCACGGCGAATACTGCACTAGCCTGTACTAGGGAAAGCATCACTACGGAGCCCAAAGCGATATGTTTAATCACAGCTGAGTACTCGCTATAAAAAGGGGTCCCGGAAATGATCAACTTTGCAAGGAATATCAGCGTGATCGCGCTTGCAACAAAGGCAGAGCCCATTACCGATCCAACTATGGATTCGAGTCGGCGAGTGTCTTGCATAGTCTTTGAGAAAAGTGCAGTCTTGATTTTAACTGGGTCTTGTAGTCGCATTATTGCATTAGGATAAATAAACGCGATCCAAATTCCCATAATTGTAAATACCATTCCTGAGACAGCCAAAAGCGTATTGCAATAATCTTTGAAGTCGGTGTAGCTGAATTTTAAGTTAAGCTGGTCTGCAACCAGAGTGGTTGCTGCACCGGCCAAAAATATAATAAATACCTTCCATATCATGAGTCTGTGCCTGTTGCGGCTAAGGCATTGTCTTTGATGATCGGAGATATATATCTATCTCTGTTCTCCAAGATTTTGCGGAATAAATTTTCTGAATCTATTATAGCCTTTCCTTGGTCATCCACCGAAATGTTTTCGCTGATTCTGAAAGATCCTGCCCACACAGTTTTTCCGGATTTGTCTGTGATGAATCCGGTATCCTCCCATCCCGGTGCATCATGCTCTGCTGCGTGCTGATCTATGATCTCTTTGATTTCCTCAAGGGTTGGCTTGGCCTCTACCCTGAGTTCGACTCGCCGGCTCGTTTGATCTTCAGCGGATACAAAAGGAACCTCAAAGCGTTTAAAAAGTTTTGCCCAGCCTCTTCGTTGGTCAACGCTTTTAATGGAGACGGTTTCTCTGCGAATAATGTGCGTTACGCTTCTCGCCAAATCGGTAAGCTTCGCAGCACCTGTAGAGATAGTCTTTAGGCTCATATCAAAGCTATAGATATGCTTATATTGAAGTCCGTTATCCTCCCTGACCTCGGGGAACTGAATTCTTACCAAGCCTGTAACGGTTTCGACCTTTTTGTACTCGGGAAGGTCCACTCTATAATTCATACAGCCAGAAACCCATTCTTGGAACATTGCCGAGTCGCAACGGGAGTTTTCAAACTTAATTGAAGCAACACAGTTTATTTCGGGGATAACCCAGTAGTAGCATGGGCGGCCCCATATCGTTGGCTTTTTGCTGTTAACTTGGGTTTGCTTGATAGCCTCATCGACAGTACCGTCTGGGTTTACAGATATACCGTACAATGGACCTTGCTTATCGCTTTCACCTTTCCAAAGTGTTAATAGGAAATCGCCGGTTTTCCCATGACGTGTGATTTTGTGGGCGTAGCAAGCGGGTTTATTACGATGTGTTTTTGGGTCCCAAGGATTTGTTGCGTCAAAGTTTCTTTCGTCAACCCATTTCTTTAAATGTGCAAAAGTTTCTGCTAGGTCGAGGCCTTGGGCTTCCGAACGTGAGATTCGATAGAGCCCACATTTGTTAACATTAAAAAAGTTTAAATATCCGCTCTGCAGCATGGCTAATTCCTTATTAAATAATTCCTGTCCATGTTCCTGCTGTACATAAGCGGAGCTTCTATACTGAGCAATGATTCGTGGGCGCGGAGGCTCAATCTAGCAGTGTCTATCGCATTTCGCCATAACCTCTAATTGGCTGCATCGCCGAACGGGTCTGCGCCCGTAGAGAAGAAAGCTGCTTCTGCCTTGCCTCCGGCTAAGATGTTCTCAATTGGCATCCATCTGCCGTAGACCCTGGCAATCATTGTCCAGTCGGTGTGCCCCATCTGTTTAGCTACCCACATAGGGTGCTCACCAGCGGACAGCATCATCGAGGCGTATGTGTGCCGAGTCTGGTAGGGCCGGCGATATCTGACGCCAGCCTTCTTCATCGCCGGCACCCACATGGTCTTCCTGATCGGTCCGTCGCCGGCCCAGCGTTCCAGTGTGCGAGGGTTTTGGAAGACTTCAGCGTCAGCCAGAAACGTGTGTGCCTTTTGCGCTTTCAACGCCTCCAGTGCGGGCCGGAGCAACTTCACGCTTCGGCGCCCGGCGGCTGTCTTCGTGGTTTCCGGCTTCCCCTTGCTGGCCTGGGTCATCGCTCGGCTCACCATGACCTCCTCGCGCAGCCAGTCAATATCGCCCCAGTCCAACGCCACAAGTTCGCTGGTGCGAAGGCCAGTCCAGAGGGCGAACTGCATCATGTTGCGAGCCTGGCCGGAGAGTGCGCCCAGAACTGCCTGCTGCTCTTCGGGGCTGAACGGGTCGACATCATCCTCTTTCGGCGGCGCGGTCTTGCGCGAGTATGTCCAGCCAGCCAGCGGGTTCAACTCGATCAACTCCTCCTCGGCGGCATCGTTCAGCGCGGAGCGTAGGCAGCTCTGGATATTGCTGAGCGTCTTATTGCTCACCTCCAGGGTGTCGAGCCAGTCGCGTACGGCCTTCCGCTTCAGGTCCACCAGCATTGTGTCGCCCAGTGCTGGGATCAGGCGCAGCGTGACCAGCTTCCGGTAACCGTCGAAGGTGCTACTGGCGACGTGCTTTTCCTTGGCAGCCAGCCACCTGGTCAAGAATCCATTCACCGTCTCTCGGGATGCCTCGGGCGCAAACTTCGCCGCCCGGGCAGATCTTGGAAAGGTCACCGAGTAATCGAAGGTGCCGATCGATATCGCGTGCTCGATCGCGGCCTTGTGCTGCTCAGCCTTTTTCAGGTTAGTGGCGGTGGGCTTGAGCGTGATCCGCTCGCGGCACCTGACGCCCCGATACATGAACGTGATTTCGATACTCGAATCGGAGACTGCCCTAACTCCCCTCCCGCCTCTACCCATGATTCGTATCCCTCTACATCGAGTAGCGTCCGGCCATCCGGCGCCTTGATCCATATCTCACCGAGCCGCCAGATCCCGTCACGGATCTTTGAGCGGATCGCGTCTTCTGTGTAGCCAGACTCGCTGGCAAATTTCCTGACGGTCACATAGCGCATAGCTTCACCGCTCTTCGTGCCGCGACACGTTTTCGCTATCTGTGGATGGTGTCGCGACCGACGCACGCACCTCATTGATCATTGCTAGGTCCGGGTGTCGGTAATTGATCAGCCAGCCCGGCGTCTTTACCATCTTCCCGTCAACTATCACGCGAACGGTCGTGCCGTAGTCCGGTTGGTTTGGGTAGGTGTCGTCGTACCGGTGCAGCAGCGCTGCAATATTGCGCTTCCAATCTTCTGGCATAGCTTCCATCAGCACACGTGGCAGGGTCAGCCAGCTTGCGTAGGAAAGCCCGAAGTAGGCCCCTAGGTCTGCGCGGTAGTCGTAGTCATCAATCGCCTTGTTTCGTTCAACAGCCAGCGCTCGCAAAGCTTCGGCCGGCACCAGGGTATGCCCCGGGAGATCTCCGCCCAGGTACGCCAATAAGGTCTGCGCCTCGTCGTGGTACATGTGGCGTTCGGCCTGGTTCTCGTCTTGGTCGTGCTCGCCATCTACAAAGCGCTTGAGCAGGTAGGCCAGCGAGTTGCGCTCGGCCAGTAGGGCGCGGAATGCTGGCGCCACTTCTGGCGTTTGGCAGCCGCCGTGTGGCGAGCACATTCCCGGTGTCAGGCAGCGGGTCATAGATTTACGACAGATTAGGTCAGTCATGGCCAACGCCTCGCTGAAAATGGTCAGCCAGCACCCGGCGCGCGTCGATGCCGCACGATGCCGACATTGTGTAGATCTGGCCGAAGGTGGTATCCCGGCGCTGCAGGGCGTTGAAAAGCTCGATCAGGCGCTGGCCCACCGGCCCGTTGCGACGGTTCATAGCTGGAACCCCTTTTCCGGTGGGAGCGGGGTGGTGCCCAATTGCTCGTTTTGGCACATGGAATTTGCCAGAGAAGCCCGTGCCGTCGGACTTTCGTCGGTGGTGCTGCTGGTGGGCGTCTGTAGGAGCGAACTGTCCGGCAGGCAACTGATGCCGGTACCGGCGATGATCCAGCAGGTGACGCCGCGCACTTTGTCGTGCTGAACGTCGATCAACTGCTGGTCGGCATTGGCCTGGCCAACCACAACCACCAGGATCATGAGTATCAATTTGCGCATGTGAATACCTCCCAGGTTTCGCCGTTGAATATTTCGCAGGTCAGCTCCGAGAGCGGGATAGGTGTTGCTGTGGCCAGCCAATCGGAGGACGTGCCGCCACGCTTCTTGCCACTGCGCTCCATGACTCGACGTTCATCGCGGCCAATTCCGGCGTGCTGGCAGGCTTCCCGCCATTCCATGAGGCGTATATCGTCAGCAGGAAGGCTGAAGCGAGCGCAACCGAAGCTATCGTGCTGTTGGCGCATGCTCAGCAGCTTGAGCTTCCCGCGATGCATCACGGCCTTTCCCGCTGTTACCTCCCAAGAGTGATTGTGGGAAAACCACAGCAGTGCTGGCTCGCCTTCCCGGCCCCCAGCATTTGAAGGTCGCAGCACGCCGGAGTCGAGGATCAAGGGCAGGTGCTGGGACACACTGGTGTAGTGGTGGGCCAGCGTCATGGGTGCAACCCCTCAAGGCGCGCCAGCCGTATTGCGTCGTCAACGTTCTTGTCCAGGTCGTGCCCGAAGTACACGGTTTCGTCGCGAGCCACGCACAGATCTGTGTCGATGTCGGTTACGCGGTCCCGGTCGCGAAGCCACTCGTAGCGCTTGGCATTGGCTGCCATCTTCACTCGGTCGTCGATGTGCATCGAGCCTTCAACTACCGAGGATTTCTCTGCTGTTCGTTTGACCTCGACCGTATCTGCAAGGCCAAGTACCGCGAAAATTCCGTACATCCCAGCGGAAAGCGCAGTAAACAAAAACGCAAACATCGCGTTTTCGCCGCACGACGGACTGACGACATCGGGCGCAGTCTCCATCAACACAGCGCTGATAACGGCGGCCACAACTGCTCCGATGATCACGTTCCGGAGCAGCCTCCAGAGGTTGAATTTTTTACGTTCCATGTCCAGCTCCTGCAGTTGATTTAGGTAGTGGTGGTTCGGGTCATCAGTCGCGCGATCGTTTTTTTCAGGCCGAGCGAATCCCGGCGGCGGTTTTGGCATTCGCGTAAAACAGAATTTGGGTAAGTCGTGGTGCTGCGCCTGTCAGGCTAGGAAAATGCCTTCCTGCTCGTTGCTCTGCTTGTCAGGTCCGTTCGGGCACGAGCTGATCAGCCCACGCTTGAATGCCTCCATGACCAGCCCACGCATTGTCTTAACGCCCAATTTGAAGCGGGCGGATTCAAGTCGCTTCTCAGCGGTACTAGGGCTGATGCCCATGACCCGACCGATCTCCTTCACCGTCAAGTCGGCGGCAGCCAACAGCGTGGCTTCAAGTTCACGAGGAGCCAGGCCCTTCTTGAGCGAGCCTTGCCAGTTACCGGCGATGAGGGTGTTGGTGGTCATTTCTGAAGCTCCATGCTGATATGCGATGGAGTAAGTAAACAATATGTTTATAAACAAATCAACATTTTTGTTTATGGTATTTTTGAAAACGCAAAAAAAACCCGCACTGGGCGGGCTTGGATGAGGAGGACGGACTACTTCGCGTACATGGCCCACCAAAATACGTGGCCGATTATGCTGATCTCCTGGTCTTGCATTTGCTGGAACGTGTACTCCTCGTCGGGATGCTCCTCTCGGTTGAAGCTTCTCAGCCTGATGCCGGTCGGCAAGCGGTACACCTGTTTAATGCGAAGCTGTCCGTTGTGGTTGATCGCATACAGCTCTCCATCTGTTAGTTCACCGACGCTACGCCGACCAATGTTTACGCCCACCGTAGCCCCATCTCGGAGTACTGGCATCATGCTATTTCCGCGAACGGTTACACACCTGGCCTGATCAAACTGAACGCCGTTTTCCCTCAGATTTTTTTTGCTGAAGCGAAGATTTGAGTCGGAGCTTTCCTCGATTGAAAATCGCCCCGCGCCAGCAGCCAGCTCTACCTCCTGTAAAAAAGGGACCTCCACCTCATCATCATCCAAAGGGGTCAGCTCGTCCCACAAACGCAAGTGCTGCAAGTCCATTCCTGCTTCACCCTTCCCAAATAAATGTCGCGGGCCTTCACCTGTATTCAGCCAAGTAATGCCGATCTTGAGCATCTGGGCGACAGGAATGAGCCAGCGTCCTGGTACCCCTCGGACAAACCAGTTGTTGAGCGTTTGAGCGCTCACACCCATGGATTTTGCGAATTCGGCCTGCGCAATTCCTTGGTGGTGGAGCTCTTCTTTGAGGCGAGTGCCAGAGTGTTGAGTATTCATAAACGGAAAGTTTACCGGGGTTGCGATGTTTATTAAATAAACGTATTGTTGATTTACGTTTATAACCATGCATCGGTGTGCCTATGAATTCTTCTCCGCTTGAGCGAGCGATTGCTGCTGCGGGATCAGCCGTTGCGCTTGCGAAATTGGCAGGTGTGACGCCGATGGCCGTTTCTTACTGGAAAGTTCGCGGCATTCCCGCGCGGCATGTCGTTTTGATTGAGAGCGTGACTGGCGTCCACCGCCATGAACTGCGGCCGGACCTGTATCCAGAAGCTGCGCCAACCTTGAACCAAATAATGACAGACGCGACGCCTCATGGGCAGTCCGGCAATCCATCTGTTAATCCATCCAGTGCTTGGCAGGGGCATCCATGAAACAGCACCAACCGTTCCAATTTTTGATGTCCGGCTGAACTTATTCCGCGCAATAAAAAACCCGCTGTGGAGGCGGGTTCTTAGTCGCTACCAGTGTGGAGCTGGTGGCTTTGGTACTTCTTCGTCTGTGGAGGACGAGATATGTCGCACGCAAAAAATACCACCGCGCCCCCTAAAGCGCAACACCTGCCCCTAAGGCAGCCTTTTGAGGCGCGCCGCGGGTTCACCTATTACGAAGTTCAAGTCATCTATGAAGACGCCGGTATCAAGCGCACATACCCAGGCGTTCAAGACGAGGCTCTAGCCTGGGAGTTGAAGGGGATGATCGAGCCGGAAGTGGCCCCTTACCCTGTTCGCATACTGTGGATCGCAGGGCAAGAGTACGAAGTTGAGAGGTTCCTCCGAATGGAATCCCGCGTAACCGACATGATCAAGTCGGTTCGTTCGGCGGATCGCCCCGGCCATGAGTTCATGGCACGCCTCGGGCAGTTCGGGCCGTATGAAGGTTACGCGCCACAAAACGCGCAATCCGAAAACGTGGCGCGGAATGCGGAGGAGGCCGAATGAACACTCCTTTGCCCGTCCCCGCTCACGTTCCCGGCGAGCCTTTGCGTGCCGTGCTGCTGGATGCACAGCAGATGTGCAGCATGAACTTTGCTCGGGAGGAGTTCGACAAGCTGTCGCGCATCCTTCAGCCCCTGCTCGACACCATGCTGTGCCGCCAAGAGGATGGGCCCGCTTGCGATATCGCCCGCCATCTTGAGCAAATCCGCATCTTCAGTGGCAATTTCCTTATGCGCCACCGAGACCTCGGCGCCTCCTTTGGCGTCGTCGGTAGTCGGCCCGGTATTGATATCGAGGTGCGGCCATGAAAACCGACACCACGCTTCGCCTCACCCGCACCCAGTACCGGGCATTCGCCGAGCAGGCCAAGCAGGCCGGTTGCTCACTAAGCCTTTCTACGTTCCGCGCCCTCGGCAATTGCTGGGGCATCTTCGATCCTCGCGCCAGGCTGGTGTGCTTGGATGTTTCTGCAGATGAGCTCGCGTTCACAGAGGGCTGTGGCATCCAGCTTTCAACCAGTGTGGAAACCGCTCGACTGCGCGGTAATCAGCGGCCTGAAATCGACTGGTCCGTTCTTGAGGATCACGAAATTTACCCGTTCATCGTTGCTCATGAAATCGGGCACCGCGTTGACAACTTCTGCTATTGGGCGCCGGCGCGCATTGAGGATAGCCAGGTAAGAACGCGTTGTGAGCGAACGATCCGCAGCATCAACGAAGTGCTAGCTGACCGCTATGCCTGGAGCCAGATTCGCCCAGGTGAGCCAGTGCCACTGTGCGAACTCGGCAAAAGCCTTCAGGAGGAGGTCGCCGCCGATATCGCCCTGATGGATGAGCATATGCCCAGGGTTCGGCGCGAGCCTCGCAAACTCCCGGTAGGCCAATACCTGCATATTCCTGAGGTGATGCTCATGACCGACTCTATGGTTTCGTTCATCGGCACTCGTGTCTCGGCGAGCGCGGTCGTCCATGCGCGCTCCAGAGCAAGAAACTACCGTCGCGACTCTCGCTCAAGGGCTTACTGATGACTATCACCCCACTCAATGGCGGCGATGCCGTCATCACCATTCACAATATTCGGCTTCCCATCGTGGAGTATCGCGGCCACCGGGTTGTTACCTTCGCGATCATCGACCAGGTGCATGAGCGCCCAGAGGGTACTGCAAAACGAAATTTCTCCGACAACCGAGATCGGTTTCGTTCAGGGGAAGACTACTTTCTGATCCCGAAATCTGAGGCTGACGGATTTCGTACTTTTGGAATTGAGGTTCCTAACCGGGGCCTCACCGTGCTTACAGAGCAGGGCTACTTGATGGTGGTCAAGTCGCTGACCGATGATCTGGCCTGGACCGTCCAGCGGCAGTTGGTGAACAGCTACTTCCGTCCTCAACCGTTCACTGTGCCGCAGACCCGGGCAGAGGCTATGCGCCTTGCTGCCGACCTTGAGGAGCAGAACGAAGTTTTGCTGCTGGAGAACAAGCAGCAGGCCGACACCATCGCCAGCCTGGAAAGCCTGTTCATGACCGGAGAGACCCCGACGCAGTTCTGCAAACGGCTGAACGGCGTCAATTGCTCCCAGGTGAACAGCTCACTGATGCGCCTGGGCTGGATCTACAACGCCGCTACCGATGAGAACAGCAAGCCTCGCTACAGGGTGGCCAGCCGCGTACGTGACCGGTTCCTGACGGAGCGACCTCGGAAGATCAGCGCCGAAGGCGTTGAATCATTCATCAAATATGACCTGATTCTGCTGCTCGACGGCGCTTGCCGCTTGCATCAGCTCTACATGAAAGGCGATCTCACCATGAAATCGAAATGGGATGGCCGGCACACCCTGGCCAAGTACGACGGGGGCGATGCTCAATGACCAAAATTACCGAATCTCCATCGACTCAGACCGTGGAAATTATCAACGAGGCCCACTTCGAAAAGTTCGAAGACGCGGCACTGTTGTTGATGTCTTTCGAAAAACTGGCTGATGCAGTCGAGGCTGTTTCTGAGGGTGGCGAGATCCACGAACGTGACGACACCCATGTCGGACTGATGGAGGCATGCATGGCTCTCGCGATCATGTTTCGGCGCAGAACCGGGCACGACGCGCAGAAGGTCTCGGCGGATCACCTGGATCAGGAGAGGCAATGCCTGATGGGCGGCGTTGAGATCAAGTCGCTGCCGATCCCATTGAGGCCAACCCCGTGCGGCCCTCTGCCGAAAACAGCGTTCCACGGCATTCCTGACCTCAGCTTGGCTTGGGCTGGTTTCAACTATGTCAGCCGTGTGCTTGAGCACATCAAGGGTAATTCCCCTCACCTGGTGGAGCTTGATATGGCGCGCGCGCATTCGCTCGACGCGATGAATGCGCTGAGCTTGCTGATCGAAAGTCTGACCGGCGCCACTCCCGGCGGTACTCCCGATGACATGACCAAGGCAAATGCCCCGGGCCCGGAGACTCTGCAATGACCAACCTCAAACCATCTGACCTGCTGGAACTGGTCGACGTGAAGCCCGAACCGGAATTACCGCCGAACTGGTTGAACGTAGTTGCTCGCAAGAAGCTTGACCAGCCGCCCGAATGGCGCTGGTGCAAGTTCGAGATGATCGGCGACACCCACGACTGTGTGGTCGAGGGCGGCATTCCGCGACGGCTCAAGAGCGGAGAGCGTAAGGGTCAACTTACCTGGCGCGACTGCACAATCACAAAGTGCGTGGTTACCCAAGCTGAGCACGATCAGGCCAAAGCTGACTACGAGAGCGAGACCGGAAAGTGCCACGATTGCGCGGGCTCCGGCATGTGGCTTGCCGGCTGGGGCTGCGATACCGGTAATCGGTTTAAGCCGTGCCCGCGCTGCAATGCCACCGGCAAAGCCCCGGAGGTGCGCCCATGACCACTCCAATGGAGTCAACCACTGCGGTCGCGACGGTTCAGTCCGGCACCTGCGAGGTATTAGCCGGCCCATGGCCGAACTATTCAAATTGCCGCCATCTGTCTGAGCGCGACCGCTGGGAGGTCTACGCCATGGCAAAGGCCTCACGAGGCGCGCTGGAGGATCGCGGCGTGGTCATGACCGAGGGCTATGACGCGTTCATTGCCCGGGTAACACGGGAGCTGGATATATGAGCGTCCAAGCCATGTCGTGGGCGCTGACCCAGCAGCTGGTCACCGATTCGCATACGCGGCACGTGCTGCTGTGCCTGGCCAACTACGCCGATCAGTCAGGGCGCGCTGCATTCCCTGCCGTTTCGAGTCTTGCACTTGATACCGGTCTGGCCCCGCGCACCGTCCAATACCGGCTTCGTGAACTGGAGACGATTGGGCTGATCAAGCGTGGAAATCAGGCCGTTGCAGCCGCTTATATCTCCCAGCGCGATCGTGTTCCTGTCTGCTACGACATTGACCTTTCACGGGGTGCACAGGATGCACCCCGCTCTGAACGGGGTGCACCTGACGACGCAACGGGGTGCATGCCAGAACAGAACGGGGTGCACGCCACGACAGAACGGGGTGCACCGTGTGCACCCAATCCACCCATTAACCACCCATTAACCATCCTTAACCAAAAAGAAAGCGCCAAGGCACCGGAGAGGGGTGGAAAGGGCAAAGCTCAGAAGTTCGACCCATTGACTGCAAAGCCGGCCAACGCATCGGACCAAGCCTGGGCTGACTTCTGTGAAATGCGGAAGGCCAAGCGTGCGCCGCTGACCCTGCGTGCTTGCGAACTGATCGCCAAGAAGCTGGCCAACCACCCGGAACCCGATGCGGTGCTGGATAAGTCCACTACCAGCAGTTGGTCGGACATTTACCCGGAATCGGTGCTGCCTGGTGCTGGCGCCAAGAACGGCAAGCCATCCGCATTCAACAACCTTCCAAATCACACCCCGGATATGTACCAAGGAGACGGCAATGGCCCAGCGTTCTAATTTCCGCCGCCAACCTGAGCAGCGCGTCTTCGCCGGTGAGTGCCCAGTCCACGGTTCGATTGATCGTTCCGAGGTCGAGCAGTTCGACGGCTCGATGGCTACTCGTCCGTGCAAGCAATGCCAGTACTACGGGCTGCGCGTAGCGCCGCAGGGCAGCGAAGAACATTCGCAGGCGCTGGCTAACATGCAAGCCGAAAGCGTCAACGGCGCGCTTGTGGGCTCTGGCATCACACCTCGGTTTGCCGATAGCACTTTCGCGACCTACAGCGGCACCACCCCGGCGATGGCCCAGGCGCTGGAAACCTGCCAGGCCTACGCCGACAACTTCGGCGAGCACTTCCAAGCCGGCCGCAACCTACTGCTGTGCGGCAACGTCGGCAACGGCAAGACGCACCTGGCCAGCAGCATCGTCCAGCACGTCGTTCGCCAGCACCGGGCCGTGGCGGTGATCACCACCGCCGCCGAGATCATCCGCGTGTTCAAGCGCTCGATGGTAAGAGATGCCGGTTACACCGAGGGTGACGCAATCAACGAGCTGGCCAGCTTTGACCTGCTGGTGATTGACGAGGTCGGCGCCCAGGCAGGCACCCACTACGAGCTGTCGGTCCTGCATGAGGTTTTTGATCGCCGGTACAACCTGATCCGCCCGACGGTGGTGGTGTCTAACCTCAACGCCCAAGGCCTTAGCCAGTACATCGGTGAGCGCGCCCTTGACCGGCTGCGCGAGAACAAGGCGCTGCTGGTCGGCTTCACTTGGGAATCGGCGAGGGGACGCGTATGAACGACTACCGCGAGCTGTACAGCGATGAGGCTGAACACGCGCTGCTTGGGTCGCTGATGCTGGACGGCGAACTGTTCGACTCAATCACCGCGGCTGTAACCACGGCAGACTTTCACGATCCGGAAAACGCGGCGCTGTTCCAGGTGATGCTTGACCTGCACGCCACCGGTGTCCCCGTAGACCCCGTCACCCTTCACGACTTCAAACCGGTCTTGCCGAGTGGCGGCACAACCATTGCTTACGCTGCGGAACTGGCGAAGAACACGCCCAGCACCGCCAACTGGAAGGCATATGCTCGGACAGTGACCGAGCGGGCAGTACTTCGGCGCTTGGTTGACGCCGCCGACGCCGTGCGCGATTCGGCGAACGAAAACCGGCCAGTGGCTGAGATTATCGCCAGCGCCCAGCAGGCCATGGCCGATCTACGCGACCTAGATACCGGAGAGCCCGATTACAAGCGAATCGATGAGGTCGTTAGCCGCAACATTGACATCATCGACGCCAAGTACAACGGGAGCGTGCAGTCGGGACTTTCCACCGGCCTGGTCGATCTGGACAAGCTGATCCGTGGGCTGCGCAAAAAAACCGTGACGATCGTTGCCGGCCTACCGGGCAGCGGCAAGACAACGCTCGGTCTGCAGATCGCCCAGCATATCGCCTGTACCGGTCTTGGCGTCGGCATGGTGTTCTCGTTGGAGATGCCCGAGGAGGAGTTGGCCAACCGCGCGCTCGCTTCACTTGGCAGCATAGACCTGCAGCTGCTCGACAACGGGAAGCTGGAGGACGACGACTGGCCGCGCCTGACCTCCGCAGTCAACAAGATCATGGATAAGCCGCTCTATGTCAGCGACAAGTCGGGTCTGACCGTACCGCGGATCAGAAGCATCTGCCGACAGGTCAAGTGCAAGCACGGTCTCGACGTGGTGGTGATCGACTACATCGGCCTGATTGGCTCCGACGGCAAGGCGTTCAACCGCACCGCGGAACTGGGCAAGATCTCGACGGGCATCGTCAACATCGCCAAGGAGCTTGAAGTGCCTGTGATCCTGCTGGCCCAGCTCAACCGGGATTCAACTAAGCGCCCGGGCAAGAAACCGATCGCCTCCGACCTGCGCGACTCCGGCCAGATCGAGGCTGACGCCCACTGCATCATCCTGGTCCACCGCGACATGGACAGCGAGGAGGGCCAGAACGGTGCCACTGAGTTGCTCATGCCCAAGTGCAGGCACGCACCAGTGGGTTCATGCATCGTTCAGCAGCAGGGCAAGTTCGCCCGCTTCGTCAACTTTGCGGGCCGTGAGCCCACCCAGGAAGAGGTGGAGATCAACCGCCCCTTCGCCGATCAGTACAAAGGGAGGAAGAATTCATGAGTAACGTCACGGCGGCATTACCGCGCAAGAGTATGAGCGACCTGGAGCGGCGCTTTCTGAAGATCGCTGGTGAGGAGCTGGCCAAAGTCAAGGTCGGCGGGCCGAGCGCTCTGGCTTACCTTCTGGATATGGTTGCGAGCTGGCACGGCAGCCGGGCTCAGATCGAGTTCCATGACTTCGGGCAGCGCTGGTTGATTGAGGGCAACGCAAAGAACAAACCTGCTGACCGGTTGCTGCGCGACCTGTTTGGCCTGAGTGATCCAGATCCGAGGAAAGCAGCATGAAGAAGCGCACGTACGTTGATAAACCTCTGGGCGATACCGAGTGGCTGCTGGAGCAGTGGGGCTCTTGGCGGATGGCGGGGATGGGTGTTCCTCGGTACGTCTCTCAAATCGCGGCGGTTATGGACCAATTCAATCCGCAGCCCAGTACTCAAACCTACGTCATCAATGACGATGTCGCACTTATCGTGGATGGCACGCTTGCCAGGCTTACCAAGCGAGAGCAGCAGATGGGGGACTTTGTTTGGTTTTACTTTGGGGCGAAATGGCCAGCCAATCGCATCGCGAGAGAGAGTGGGATGTCTGAGCGCAAGGCATGGGAGCTGATCAAGGCTGGCGTGGCCTGGATCGACGGAGCAATGGATCGTTCTTCCGATGAGGCTTAAAAAGTCTTTCCGTACGGATAAAGACCTGTTTTTATAGCAGCGTGTCCAGCTTGCAACGTCACGAGACACACAATGGCCCCAGCCTGTGTGCTGGGGTTTTTTGTCGGCGACTCTTCGCTTACAGTGATGCTGGAGTGCAATTACCCGCTCATCACTGAGGCTAGAACGCATGGAAAGGAACCTAAATTTAGCGCTGAGTATCTTGCAGACCGTGGCTAAACACCAAGATCTAGCAGGCATTTCATCAATGCTGCTGATCAACTCGTTAATGGGCACCCAAAACGGCATACAGGCTATCCAGTGTGATGGCTACATTGATTTGATTCATCACCTAGATCTACTGGTGGGCGCGGGATATCTTCTTTGCCATGGGCGCAACCCCAGTCTAATCGGCGATGAGGTTGGTTGTTCAAACGAGCCAACGTTTTATCATTTGACATGGGCAGGCCACGATCTTCTGGATGCGCTGAGCTCTAGATAGCGGAATCACCCTGTTAAAACAGCCTTAAAGCCTAGCCATTACGCTGGGCTTTTTGGTTTCTGGAGGCTGTATGGAAAAGCTTGATATGGAAGTGAGCGTAGAGGGTGTTTAGGACCTGGTACGCCCACTCGTCTAAGCTAGTCACTTGAACATTTTCCCGAGTTGCCGCTTCAAGTCTTCCGTGACCTTGTCGCCAACAGCCTTGATGACGTTACCGTAAGTTTCGACGGCGCCACATTTGCCGCAGGTGATTTTCGAGGAGTTTGTCGGTCTGGCCGGAACCTCGAACTGGTCACTGCCGCACTTCTTGCACTTAACGCTTACCTTCATCGCTGATGCTCCCTGGTTCGTTCGGTGTTGAAACTGAACGATAGCATGTGGCCGTTCAGCGATCTGACAGTGTCGCCATCTGTATCAACATACATTGAGCCAGGGTGCGCAGTTCTGCGCAGTTCTGCGCAGTTGGTGCGCACCTGCGCAGTTTGCGCAAAAGCAGACGCTACGCGGGTTGTGTGTAGTTTGCAGGGGATTGGAATTGCGCATATTGCGCAGCTAATGCCCGATCGTTTTATGCAGGTTATCGCCCAGGCAGCTGGGCTAAGTCGGTAGAGGCGTCGTCTAATCCCGTGCGGACAATGGGCGGCTACGCGATGAGAGGGCAGGGTACGTGACCCGGCGATCTGCCCCACCAGAGCTGGAGAGTTGCACCAGCCACCTGCTCCCATTCAAGAGCCCCGCCATCGTGCGGGGTTTTGCGTTTCTGGAAGGCGGCGCCAAGTGGTAGGCGAGCCGGTTTGAACCCGGTGCTGCTGGAAACGGTAGGGGTTCGACTCCTCCGCCTTCCGCCAATCAACGAGTTTTATGTGGGTGAGTGCTCAAGGATGAGCAAAGGCCGGATCAGCAGCATGGATCGCGTCCGGTTGCCCGCGCCTATTCGCTTTATTCGGGATAGTCCCCGTCAGCAAACTCAGTAGGTGAAACCATGCCATATGTAGTGATCCCTCAGCCTTTTCCCAACTCGCCGCTGCAAACGCAGTTCGCGACCGAGGATGAGGCGAACGCCCGTGCTGAACAGATGGTCCAGCAGGCGCCCAAGCAGCCCGTGTACGTCGCGGAGCTGAAAACGATGTACCAAGGCTCAGTGACCGTCACCACCGCGGCGGCAGTTGCTCAGCCACTGAATCCCGAACAGGGGTGATTTCACCGCCACGCCGAGAGGCGTTGCAGCGACGTGCCGTATCGTCGAGATGACGACACATAAGCACAAACCGCCAGGGTTCGCCCTGGCACCTATTCAGGCTGCCTCGACAGACACCGACAGGCGTTTACCGAGAGCGGCCAAGGCGTTTTCCATCTGCTCCATCTTCGATGTGTGCAGGAAGTCGACCAGGCGATCCCCCTGGGCCTGGTGAACGCCCAGCAGCCGGCACAAGTCGGCCTTGCGCATATCCCGATCCATCATCGAGTTCCACAGGACAATCTTTGCCACGGTCACCGCAGGCAAGTGGATGACGTGTTCGCCCGGCTGCGCGGCGGATGCCTCTGGAATAGCCCGGCGCTCGTCGACGTAGATGGACAGCGCGCTTTCAATCGCATCCAGCGCTTCACGGATCGCGTGTTCTTTGTCGTCGCCGTAGCTGTTCAGCTCTGGCAGGTCACGACAGAACACGGCCAGGCCGGGAGCGCTGTCGTCCTGCTCGAAGCGGATTGCGTAGTCGTACATGGTCACTCCTCTGGAGGTGATAGTTCAGCGTGCAGATGTGGTGAAGGGGCTCATCAGAGCCCCAGTTGTTTAATGATCGCCTTGCGGGTCGGATCGGGCATTTCCTTGCTTCCGTGATCCGCGAAGGTGGTCCTGTTGCCGTTTGGGGCGGTTACTTTGAAGTGGCTTCCCTTGCCAGCTTCGAAGGTCACCCCCTGGGCCTTCAACCATCGTCTGAACTCGCTGAACTTCATCACCTCGCCTCGTTGTTGGGGTAAGATCATGATACAACATATTTGTAGTATTACAACACTTTTGTAGTGTTCTTTTTTGTGGAGAGACGGATGGACCCAAACGACCTCGGCCCAGGGACGTTCGCATGGCTGGGCGGTACCGGCACTGTGTTGCTCGGCGGCCTGCTATGGCTGAGGAGATTCCTCTCCAAAGATGCAACCGACCGCGCAATGGATAGCGCCGACATCGGAACGCTCAAGCGTCTAAACGAACTGCTGAATCAGGAGCGCGCCGCTCGCAAAGAGGCCGAGGCCCGGGCTGACCAGTTCGCCAAAGAACGTAACGAGCTGGCTGCAGCGGTTGGGCGGATGGAAGGGAAGGTTGAGGCGCTGACCAGTCAGATCGCCACCCTGACCGAGAAGGTGACCACGCAGAGCGCTGAGATTGCGCGCCTGCGCACGAAACTGGGAGACGACAACTGATGGACAGATGCGCAATGGAATTCATCGCCCGCCACTGGTGGCGTCGGGTCGAGATCTGGCTAATCGCCCTCCTGCTGGTGGTCGGAGGAGCAACCCTGGGCTGGCAAGCCGGCGTGTGGTCAACCACCACTGAACACACCAAGCAACTCACTGAAGTTCGCGCCGCCTACGTAGCAGCCCTGGGCAAGCGTGACTTGCGCCTAGACAACCTGGCCGAGAAGACCCAGGACGCCGCAGTGAAGGTGCAAGAGGCATCACACACTGCCGTCCAAGCAGCTGACACGGCGAGCAAGGCGGCTGACAAGGCCGGTGAAGCCCTGACGCGGGCACAGACTGAGGAGCGGCCATGATCGAACTGACTGACCACAATGGTTACAGCCACTATTTCGCGCCCAGCGCCATCGCTCATGTGCAAGAGACCTCAACCAGCACGCAATACCGGGGCATCCACGCAATTGTCCGCACCTTTGACGGCCGCGAGACAGAAGTGCGGGAGTCTGCCCAATCCATCGTCAGCAAGATAAGGCAGTCGAGCTGAAATCCGCGCCACGTTTTCGAATGCGCCGAATCGTGGCGCGAAATTTGCCAACTATCGTGGCTGGTTCTGCGGTAGCTGGGCGTTCAGTCGGTTGCAAAGCGCTTGGGCTTCAGCCTCGGTATCGAACTCGCCACGGTAGTCGCCAGTTCGGGTGTCGACAGCCTTGTAACATTTTGCTTGGAGCGGAAGTGGCTCTACCGGTTGTCCTGCTCGCTTACCCTGAACTACAGCTCTGACTCGCTGCCTCTGCTGAACGATGAATACGATATCCATGGCTGTTGGTAACTCTTAACGGGTGATCAACATCAATACCGGTATCCACCCGGCATTTCAATCCGAGATAGAGGCATCAATGACGACCATTGCCTACAAAGACGGCGTCATCGCCTATGACGGCCGCCAGGTCCGTAACGATCGCATCGTCTCCGACAGCGCGCCTAAGTGCGTGGTTGTGGACGGTGTGAGCTTCTTCCTGTCGGGTGCCGTATGCGATGAAAAGGCTTTGATCGCTGCTTACTTCGGTACTCCATCGCCAGTTCCTGTGGAGTGCTCAGGTTATACCGTAGACGGCGGCAAACTGATGATGATCGGTCACGACGACACGACCGGGATATGGAAACAGGATCTTGATCCAGCGAACCCGGACGCTATGGGCAGTGGTGCGCCATATGCCTTGGCTGCAATGGATATGGGAGCAAGCGCGGAGGAGGCTATGCGCGCCGCCATGAAGCGAGACATCTACACCGGCGGCACGATTCGCACTGTAGTAGTTGCCGAGAACTCTACAGCCAGGTAACGCAGACGTTGGTAAGGCGCATACGCTCTAGAGACTCCTCAAGACTATCGGTCCCGACGATCTGGCTAGCCTTGCCACCCAGCTTCACATTCATCAGCAGCTCATGAGCATCAACCCGCTCAGGCGCCTCTCCGTGAATTGTCTTTGGTGCATTCATGTGCTCATAGGTCAATTCGTACTTGTGCATTATTCGTCTCGGGGATGGTGAATGGTAGGTGTGCCGCAGGTGAGTGCGGCACGGCTTGATCACTTCGATTTCAACGCTTCTTGGACTTGGTCTGCGTATGTCGAAAGGTTTCCGAATTCGACTTTCAGGCTTGTCGCATCTGCGCCCGAGGCCTTGGCGCAGATAACCTCAAGAGCCGCCGCGACTGCTAAAGCGCGCTTCTGATCATCTGGTAGTGCGCTGTAGCGATGACCACCAAGCTCAGTGAGTTTATCGATAGCTATTGGCATGCGTTCGTCCTTGCGATGAGTTGACATCCATCAATACCGGCATTGCGCCACTAATTCAAGCCTGAGAGATTTGGTATGACTACCACTCCCAACACACGCGGCGTGCGCAACAACAACCCCGGGAACATCGACTACAACCCGCGCAATGCCTGGCAAGGGCAGCTGGGGCTGGAAATCGGCGTGCCATCCCCACGGTTTGCACGCTTTGACAAACCAGAGAACGGCATTCGAGCCCTGGGCAAGCTGCTGATCAACTACCGCGGCAAAGACGGTATGCCCGGCGTGGGCGGCCCAGGCATCGACACCGTGCGCGAAACCATCACCAGATGGGCGCCAGGCAACGAGAACAACACCGAGGCCTATATTGCGGCCGTGGCCCGCCGCCTGGGCGTGAGCGCCAATGACGTGATCGACGTCCGGAAGCCGGCAACGCTGGGCGTAATGGTGTCCAGCATCATCGCCCATGAATGCGCAGGGTTCGCTTATCCAGAGGCCGTTTTAGCGGAAGGGCTCCGCCGAGCGTTGTCATGATCCGCTATCTGATCGCAGCCCTGATCGGCTGCCTGATCATCATCTACGGCGGTTATCAGCGCATCCAGTCTCAGTCTGAGGACTTGGCCACCGCCAAATCCCTGGTTACGACCCTGAACAAAGCGGCAGATTCTCGCCGGAATACTCAGCGACTGCTGGCCCAGCTCGACACCGACCACACAAAGGAGTTGGAGAATGCCCAAGCCGATAATCAGCGTCTTCGCACTGCTGTTGGTACTGGCGCTCGCCGGTTGTCAGTCGAAGCCACCTGTCCCGCAGTGGGAAGCACCACCGCCGCCTCCGGCCTGGGTCATGAAAAAGCGCGAGCCGAACTTGACCCAGCGGCTGGAGAAAGAATTGTCGCCATCGCAAACGACGGTGACGAAGGACTGATAGCGCTCCGCGCCGCCCAGGATTACATCAACACCTTCTGCCAGGCGCCCAAGCAGTAACACCGCACACCACGATACTCACGCAAAGGAAGCGCTCCCATGGCTGCTAAATGTGATTGGGCAGCCGTCGAAAGGGATTACCGGACGGGCTGCTTTACGAACCGCGAGCTGGGCCGTCGGCACAATGTGTCGGAAAGCTCGATCCGCAACCGTGCCGATAAGCACGAGTGGCAGAAAGACCTATCTGAGATGATCCGCCAGCGCGTACGGGAGAAGACCGGGCGCGCCGCCGCTGCTGCTGTCGCTGAGGCAACCAACGACGCCGAGATCGTCGAGCAGGCCGCCGAGGCCGGTGCCCAACTGGTACGTGGTCACCAGGTAGTGATTGCCAGAACTCGCGACCTGACCCAGCAGTACGTCGAGCGTATTCATGAGCAGGTCGCCGCCGGCAAGATCACCGTGATGACACAGAAGGGTGACCCGGTCGAGATTGACATTCCCCTGGACTACGTGGGAAAGAGCATCGGCCACGCTACGCAGTCCCTGGAGCGGCTGATCAAGCTCGAACGCCAGGCCCATGGTCTGGACACCGACAAAGAACGGGAAAGCACAGGCAAATCCCTTGAGGATCTGCTTGCAGAGGCGGCGGGTAATGGGGAATGAAACCGATCGCCAGCGCCTCGTGCGCGAGGGTGACGAGTTCATCGCCCTACACCTCGCCAAGCAGCTCAAGGGCAACGCTTTACTGCTGAAAGCCCTGAGTAACAAGTGGTACAGGCTCAACGCCCTGTACAAGATCAAGGATAAAAACGGCAAGGTTCAGCGCTTCAAGCCTAATCAGCAGCAGCGCGAGCGGTTCCTCGACGAGCATAACCGCGACATCATCCTCAAGGCCCGGCAGTTGGGCTTTACCACCTTCGAGATGATCGACGCGCTCGACGATTGCCTGTTCACCAGGAACTACAGCGCCGGCTGCATCTGCCACACCCTGCCGGACGCCAAAGAGATCTATCGCAACAAGATCAGGTTTGCCTACGAAAAGCTGTCAGGCGACCCGGCGTGGTCGGCAATTTTCAAGCTGATCGGCATGCGCCTGCCGGTACCGCGCAGTGACAAAGACCAAGGCTATATCTTCGACAACGGCTCAAGCATCCAGGTGTCGACCTCATTCCGAGGCGGGACACTCCAGCGCTTGCATGTGTCGGAGTTCGGAAAGATCTGCAAACTGAGCCCGGACAAGGCCCAGGAGATTGTCACCGGTGCTTTTGAAGCGGTGGGCCTGGGCAACCGGGTCACAATCGAAAGCACGGCAGAGGGTCGCGAAGGCTACTTTTTCACGTATTGCGAGTTGGCAAGGGCCATTAAAGACGCCGGCCGCACGCCCACGGTGATGGATTGGCAGTTCCACTTCTTCCCGTGGTTCAAAGATCCCACCTACCGCCTGGAGGCATTTGACCAGGTGGTGGTGCCGCAATGGTTGCAGGAGTACTTCGCCGAGCTGTCTGCCAAGCATGGCATCCGCCTCGATCGCGCCCAGCAAGCCTGGTACGCCAAAAAGGCCGAGGCGCTGCACGACGACATGAAACGCGAATATCCGGCCACGCCGGATGAGGCGTTCGATCAGGGCATCAAAGGCGCTTACTACCTCACGCAGATGCGATTCCTGCGGCAACAGGGCCGAATCACCAAGGCGGTGACTCGCAACCCTACGCTGCCGGTATTCACGGCCTGGGACTTGGGTATGGGGGACGCTATGTCCATCGTGCTGTTCCAGGTGGTGGGCCGCCAAGTGCACATCATCGATTACATCGAGCATTCAGGCGAGGGCATGGAGTACTACGGCGATCTGCTCAAAAAGCTGGGGTATTCCTACGGCGCGCACTACGCCCCGCACGACATCGTGGTGCGCGAGATCGGTACGGGGAAATCCCGAATCGACGTAGCAAAGCAGTACGGGATCACGTTCCAAATCGTTCCGCGCGTCTCCCGCAACAGCGAGGGCGTGCAGGCGGTGCGTAACTTCCTGCCGCTGTGCTGGTTCGCCGAGGATGAGCAGGACACCCGGGAATCAACCGGCGATGCGGACACCGGCAAGCCCAGAACCGCGGGCGTGTCACGGCTGATTGACTGCATCGATAACTACCGCAAGGAGTGGGATTTGAGGTTGGGCGTGTACAAGGATCAGCCGCGCCACGACTGGGCAAGCCACGGGGCCAAGGCATTTGAAACCCTGGCCCGCTGCGGAGTCTTCGAGGCTACGGCAGGGGCAATTCCCTCGACCCCAACAACATCAAACACAGATCGAGCCCGACGCAACTGGAGCGCGCACACATGACCACTATGTTTATTGAATGGAAGCAGGTCGCCGACGTCATAGCCCGCCTGGTTGCCCCGCTCACCGTCCAGAGCTTTCAGCTGCGTCGAGATATCGGTTTAGTCCAAGTCGACGCGGTAGAGATCAAGGAGCCGGATGGCGCGCACCCTGCAGTTCGGGTGCAGTTCGAGATGGCTCACGACCTGGGCGTGACACTCAACGTCAAGTTGGCCGAGTTTGCTGCCGACCCCGTCAACTACATGCAGGATCTGCTGGCCAACCTGCGGAAACTGGAGCACGGCGCGAAACTGCGCCGCTCCGGCCGGCAGGCTGAAATCAACAATGTTCATGAGGCAATGATCCATGGCTGAATTAGGTTTGCTGCAATTCAGGAGCGCCGCAGACCTGCATGCTGATGACGTAGCCGCTGAGGAGCAGGCGCTGCAAAGCCGGCGCGCTCTGCAGGTGCAGTCGTCTTTGGCGGCGCACATCCGCCGGTGTTTTGAGTCTGCCAAAAACGCCAAGCGTGAAATCGATGATCGGCTGCTGGACTGCGCGCGGCGCCAGAAAGGAAAGCATGAGGAGACGAAGCTCCAGGCGATCCGGGAGGCCGGCGGCAGCGAGATTTACCCCAAGCTGACCACCACCAAGTGCCGCGCGGGCGCTTCCTGGATTCGTGACATCCTGATCCCGGTCAACGGTCACCCGTGGGGGCTAGATCCAACGCCGGTGGCGGACATCCCGCCCGAGTTTCTTGCTGCGTTTCAGCAGAAGCTCGCCCAGCAGATGATGCAGGCCCAGCAGGGGGCGCAAGGGGCGCAGGGGCATGAAGCTCCGCAACAGACGATGCCTGACCCGACCGAACTCGAAGTGAAGCTGCGTGAACTGATCCAGGCCAAGGCCAAGGAGGCAAGCGAGGCCCATGAAACGCTTATCGCCGACCAGTTGGCCGAGGGAGGGTGGGAAACCGCGCTCGAGGAGTTCATCGACGACTTCACCATCTATCCGGCGGCATTCGTTAAAGGGCCATTGCTTCAACGTGTGCCGCAGATTGCCTGGGGCCAAAACTGGCAGATGATTGAAACAGAGGAGATCCAGCCCCTGTTTCACCGGGTTTCGCCCTTCGACATCTATCCGTCGCCAGATTCGACGAATACCGATGACGGCGCATTCATCATCGAGCGCGAACGCTACACACGGTCGCGCCTCAACGCTCTCACGGGTGTTCCCGGCTACAGCGACAACGCGGTTCGCGCCGTGCTTACTGAGCATGGCCAGGGTGGCCTACGTGAATGGCTCGCAACGGATTCGCAGCGCGCACGGCTTGAGGATAAAGCCGGCGACTGGATGATCAACAACGGCGAAACCATCGAAGGCCTGCATTATTGGGGCGGTGCCCAGGGACTGATGCTCCTGCAATGGGGCATCGATCCATCGCAGGTGCCGGACGTGCTTGATGAATATCAGGTTGATGCAATCCTGATCGGCAATCACGTTATCCGCTGCGTGTTCAACCGCAACCCTTTGGGCGGTCGGCCATATCACAAGGCTTCTTTTCAGATCGTGCCTGGCTCGTTCTGGGGGATGGCAATTCCTGAGCTGATGAGTGACGTGCAGGACTTCTGTGGCTCAACAGCCCGTGCGCAGGCCAACAATATGGCGTTCGCCAGTGGCCCGCAGGTGGAAGTTGATGAAGACCGCCTGCAGCCAGGTGAAAACCCTAACGAGATGTATCCGCTGAAGCGCTGGCGGGTGAAAAGCGGCCAGACGCCAGGGATGCAGGGTGGAGCGACGTCACCTGTGATTCGCTTTTACCAGCCGGTCAGCATGGCCGGTGAGCTTCAGGCGGTCTATGACTCTTGGGAGAAGCGCGCGGACGACGCGACGAACATCCCGCGATACATCTACGGCGCGGAAAAGGTCGGTGGTGCAGGCAACACGGCCAGCGGCCTGTCGATGCTGATGGAGTCGGCGAACAAGGGGATCAAGGACGCGATCCGTCATATCGACCGTGGAGTGGTTCGTCGCGTCATTGAAGCGCTGTGGTTGTTCAATATGCGCTATTCCGATGACAACGCCATCAAGGGCGATTGCAAGGTCGTGGCCCGGGGTGCAAACGCGATGCTTCAGCGTGAGCAGACGCTTAACGCTCGCACTCAGTTCCTGAGCTTCACCAACAACCCGACCGACATTCAGATCCTTGGCCTTGAAGGTAGGGCCGCGATATTGCGTAAGGTTGCTGAAAGCTTGGATATGCCAGGGCTGATTCCGACGAAAGCCGAGATGAAGGCCCGGGAGGAGCAGCAGCAGGCCCAACAGGCCAAACAGCAACAACAGCAAGCCGCGGCGGTGGGGCAGCAGGTCGAGGCGGAAACCGAGAAAACGGCAGCCCAAACAGCTGAAATCACCGCGAAGGCCGAGAAAACCCGCGCTGAGGCCCAGCGCCTCGGCATGAGTAACGGTGCCGTGGTCGCCCAACTTCAACATGCAGGTGGCGGAGCCAATGAAACCCAGCAACCAACAGTGGCAAGCCCTGGTCAACCTGACCAACAGCCCGGAATGGAAGCACCTCAAGGAGATGCTGAACAGCCATTTGACGGAGGCGCAGCAGAGCCTGGAGGGGGTGAACAACCTGGAGGCTTTATTCAGGGCCCAGGGCAGGGCGAGCCTGGCCAGGGAACTGATCAAGTCGTTTGAAGAATCCCGCGAGATGCTTGAGCGAATCCAGGCAAGCACCTCGCGGCCCACCCAGTAGTTACAGAAAAAGCCGCCCAACTTGAGGCGGCTTTTTTGTGGCCACTCTCCGGTCATTCGGCCAAGTGCCCGGAACCAGTAGCACACCCAGAAGCCCGGACCTGCCGGCTCTACCCAAGGAGAACACGATCAATGAGCACGCTACCCCGCAACGTACAGGCGCAAATCGATGAAGCAACGGCGATTCAGGAAGCACTGAACAAGCCGGCCGAGAACCCCGCACCAGATGCGGCTCCGGCAGCAAATCCCGATGCGCCGGTGATCTCAGACCCACAAGCACCTGCCAAACCGGAGCCGGCCCCCGCCGCCCGCAATGATGGGGCTGACTACTGGGAGCAACGCTTCAAAGTCATGCAAGGGAAATACAACGCCGAAGTGCCGGCGTTGCAACAGGAAGTGTCCCGGCTGACCGCAGAGCTGGCAAAGGCGCAAAAGCCCGCAGGCAATGCCGTGCAGCGCGCAGTGTCGGATCTGACCCCTGAGGAGATCGAGAGCTACGGGCCTGACCTCGTAGCGCTGATCCAGCGAGTGGCTGGTGGGCAAGCATCTGCCGCCAATCCCGCCGAGTTGGAAACGATCAAAACCGAACTTGAAGGGCTGAAGCAAAAAACCCAGCAAAGCGAGCAGGAAAAAGCCGAGCAGGCGCAGGAAGAATTCTTCCGGCAACTGATTCAGCGCATTCCTGACGCTGTTGAGATCAACGGATTGCCCGCGTTCCATGAATGGCTCAGCCACATGGACACGTTCACCGGCAAAGAGCGGCAGCAGCTTTTGATCGAGGCCCAGACAGCCAACGACGCATACCGCGTCGCCGCGCTGTTCCAGGCCTTCAAAGACGCGCAGCCCGCCCCGGCAGCACCGAACCCAGACCGCACCATTCCACCTGAAAACGTTCAGCCGCGCTCCACTCGCACCGATCCTACGCCGCCGGCGGAGGGTAAGTGGTGGAGCAATGCTGAAATCAACGAGTTCTACAAGGATGTGGCGCTGGGCAAGCGGTACACGAAAGCCGAGGCGGCTGCGATTGAACAGGAAATCTCAGACGCGGTAGCAAACGGTCGCATTTCGCGATAGCACGCGCTCTGTAACGCCGCGAGGCGTCAGGAAATAGGAGCTACACCATGGCAGGTCCAGTACGCGCCGCAGGGCATCCAGACTACAGCTCGACCAGTGCATCGGGTTTCATCCCCGCGCTGTGGTCGGGCAAGCTGGTGCAGAAGCTGTACGCCGCAACTGTTTTCGGTGAGATCGCTAACACCGACTACGAAGGCGAAATCAAGAACCAGGGCGACACCATCAACATCCGCACCGTGCCGTCGATCGTCATCAAGGACTACAAAATCGGCGGCGGTGTGGTCTACGAAAAGCCGGTCAGCGACAAAGTCACTCTTCAGATTGACCAGGGCAAGTACTTCGCGTTCGAGGTGAACGACGTTGATGCTTACCAGGCCGATATCAAACTGATGGACGAGTTCAGCACCGACGGCGGTGAGCAGATGAAGGTGGCTATCGACACCCAGCTGCTGAACCGCCACTACGCTGACGCCGATGCGGCCAACCGCGGTGACAACGCCGGCGCCAAGTCGGGTGGCATCAACCTGGGCAAGGCCGGCGCACCCGTGCAGATCACCAAGGAAAACATTCTGGATGTGTTGGTGGACTGTGGCACCGTTCTCGACGAGCAAAACGTGCCCGAGCAAGGCCGCTGGGTTGTTCTGCCGGCCTGGATGAACGGCATGCTGAAAAAGTCCGATTTGCGCGATGCCAGCATCATGGGCGATGCCACCTCGGTATTCCGCAACGGCAAGGTCGGCATGCTCGACCGCTTCACGGTGTACATCAGCAACAACACCACCGCAGTGGATGACGTCGCTGCGACGAAGCGGGCGAGCAATGTGATGTTCGGTCACAAGAAGGGCCTCACCTTTGCCAGCCAGATGACCAAGATGGAAACCCTGCCGAACCCGAACGACTTCGGCAAACTCGTTCGTGGTTTGAACGTGTTCGGTTCCGGCGTCATCGACCCGAAAGCGATCGGCAACCTGTACTGCAGCCGCTGATCACCATCATCTCCACACCATAAGCGGCCACCTGGCCGCTTTTTGCTTTTCTCGGAGAAAACCATGATTCGCGAATTGATTGATAAGGCAAAAACAGCCGACAAAGACGGTTTGCTCGAAATGCTCAAAGATCTGGGCTTGAAGGCTGACCAACGCAAGAGCGAGGACACACTACGCTCCGAATTGCTCGCAGGGCTCGAAAAGGCCCTGGCTGATGAAGCCGACGACGAAAGCGCGCCGAACCCTGATCTGGTGCCTGGCAATGCTGGCACTGCTGGCCTCGCTGATCCCAAGACTACCGGCGATCCTGTCGCCGGTACTGACTCCGCTGCGCACGTGGCATCGGGTGATGGTGCGGATCAAGCAGCGAAGGGGGACCAACCAGCCGGCGACGACGCCGCTGCCCAAACTTCTGCTGTTGAAACTGTGCAGGTCGCTGCCGACCCTGGCCCTGGGCGCCACATTGGGCCTTTCACCGTGAACGGCGAGGACGGCCAGGTGTATCTGCCCGAGGCGCTTGTGCGCGATGCCACCATCCCAGGCATCAACATGAAGTTGGTGGCAGGCGACCCGCCAACAGCCTCTGCTTTGGCAGAGGCCCAGGCGCCTGATCTCGACGACGTCGACGATGAGGAGCGTTCGGTGCCGGTCACCGGCAATCGTCTGCTGCGCAACACCAGGACCGGCTGCGAGTTCGTATGGACTACCGAGCTGGCGAAACTCTCCTACATGCAAGAGGTGTAAAACGTGGCCGTGACGACTGTAGGCAACATCCTGACCCGCGCCAAAAAGATCCTGCAGGAAGTCACTTCCAACGGCACCCGGTGGGCAAACACCGAGCTGCTGGATTGGCTGAATGAAGGGTATGCGGCAATTTGCAACATCAAGCCGAATGCCAGTTCTGTCACGGCCGAAATTACTTGCGCCCCGGGCACCAGGCAATCCATCCCCGAGGGCGGCCTGCGCCTGTTGGAGGTGGTGCGCAACATCACCCCCGCGGGCGGTGGGCTGAGCGTGATTCTCACGACCCGGGGCGCCATCGATTCAACCAGGCGCCGGTGGCACGCCGAGCAACAGGTTGAAGAGATCGAGCAATACATCTTCGACGAAGCGGCACCGCGTCAGTTTTATGTCTACCCGCCGGCGATGGCCACCAGCAAGCTGGAGATCATCTACTCGTCGGTGCCAGACCCGCACGCCCATGCGATGGCCACCGACTCCGCCGCTGAAAAGATCCGCCTGGATGACTCATTTGCGCCGGTGCTGGTGGATTACATCCTCTCCAGGGCCTACGCGAAAGACGCTGAACACGCGGCCAACCTCAACCGCGCAACGATGCACTTCCAAATGTTCCAGGCTGCCCTGGGCATGAAGGTGCAGACGGATCGCATGCTTGGCCCTCTGCCAGTCGCCGCCACATCCCAGCAACAGGTACCGCAGCAATGAACGTGAGCCAGCTGGTCGACCAGATCCTGCCAAACGTGCCGGGGGTGGTAATCGCCTCTATCCGTGACGGTGTGGCCTGGGCGCTGCGCGAGCTGTGCACCGAAGTTCCGGCCTGGAAGGTCAGAATTCAGCTGTCCGATGGTGAGCAGCTGATCACGGCCGGGCCAGGCCTTGAGCCGATCCGCATCCAGGCGCTGTATCAGGATGGTCGGCCTGCACATTACCAAGTGTTCCAGCCTTCGCCGGACACTGTGATTGTCACCGGTGGCCCTTCGGGGCTGACCGCTGATGTGGTAGTGCGGCCCACGTTTGGCTCCACTGTGGCGGTGCCCCCGGACTGGCTGCTGGACCGTTACTGTGAGGCGTTGATGCTCGGCGCCCAGTACTGGCTGCGCAAGATGCCCGAGAAACCCTGGTCCGACATGCAGCGCGCCCTGATGGATCAGGCAGCGTTCTATGCCCTTTGCACCAATGCCCGATCTGAGGCGCTCGCCGGCCACCAGTCCGGCAGCATAAGGATGAAAACACCGAGGTTTCCATGACATCGATTGCGATCACGTCTTTCAAGGGCGAGCTGCCAGCGCTGACCCCGCGTCTTTTGCAGCCGACCAACGCCCAGGCGGCCCGCAACGTCAATCTGCGCAAGGGGTCGCTGCGGGCTGAAAATGCGCCGCTGCCCGTGCTTGGGATTGGCGGCGTGATCAATCCGTCATCTATCTACCGGTACCCATTCGGTAACAACGGCGCCGGGTTCTGGTTTGCCTGGGGCGATGGCCAGCAGGTCAATGCAGCAAAAAGCCCGTTGGCGAAGGATGCATGGTCGCGGGTGTACTGGACCGGAGACTCGTTTCCCAAGATGGCCCCCATCGGTGTCGCCACTCAGGGCGCTGGGCCATACCCATCCGGGTTTTACCGGCTGGGCATCCCTGCTCCGGTCAGCGCGCCATTGGTGACAGAGCCAGCCGGCGGTGAAGCACCGCCCACCACCACCGTGGGCGCGACGTATGTGGTGACCTATGTCTCAGCCTATGGCGAAGAGGGGCCGCCCAGCCCTGCGTCGAACATCATCAACCGCTGGGACGGCGCGGGCGACCAGCTACCTGGGAAAGCCAACGTTCAATTGCCGCCGTCACCCAACGGTCCGTACAACATTGTCACCAAGCGGCTCTACCGGTCGGAAAGCGGCGGTGAGTTCCTGTATTTGGCTGACTTCCCCGTGGCCCAGGGTAGCTGGGTAGACGACGTGAACAGCGATGAGCTGGGTATTGCCTGTCCTTCGCTCACCTGGGATATGCCAGATCCGGCGATGGTCGGCCTGGTCGAGATGCCAAACGGCATATTTGTAGGGTTCTTCGACAACACTCTGTGCTTTTGCGAGCCGTATCACCCGCACGCCTGGCCGGTTGACTACCAAATTTCCTTTCCTGACAAAATAGTCGGGATCGGCGTCACCACCGCCGGGCTGGTGGTTACCACCACCGGACGTCCGAGACTGGTCACCGGCACAACGCCTGCGGCCATGAGCGCTGCTGACCCGGATGCTGACCGTGTGTGCGTGTCCAGGGGGTCGGTGGTCGATATGGGCGAGTACGTCGTCTATGCATCGACCGAGGGGCTGGTGGCGGTGTCCGGAGGGGAGCCGCAGCTGATCACTGACGGGGTGCTGACGCCGGAGCAGTGGCAAGCGCTGAATCCCGCATCGATCCATGCCTGCCGATACGAAGGCCGGTATCTGGCGTTTTACGACGGCGGGTGCTTTGCCCTGGCCCCAGGCGAGGGGATCGAGTTCATCGACGCCCAGGCGGCCAACTCCTACTACGACATTGCGGCCTCCACGCTGTATCTGATCCAGGGCAGCACGATTGCCAAGTGGCGAGGCGGGCCGCCGATGACCTACCGATGGCGCTCGAAGGTATTCGAGTTTCCACCTGGTTCGGCGAATTTCAGCTGCGGAAAGGTGGTGGCGGCAGCGTTTCCGGTCCAGTTCCGGGTGATCGCCGATGGCATCACTGCGCTCGAAGCCGAAATTCGCAGTAACCAGATGTTCAGGCTGCCGCCGGGTTTCGCGGATGCGCGCGAATGGCAGGTGGAAGCGTCCGGCTCGACCGAAGTTTTCTCTATCCAAATTGCGAACACACCCTCTGAGTTGACCTAATGACGACAAAACGCTCAAGCCTTCCTGCACCCAGCAGCAAGGTTTCGGCGGAGTTTCGCCCGTTTTTCAGTGCTTTGACTGAGATCATTGAGACGGGCGAGGGGAATCGCGGGAATGGCCTCGACAAGAAGCTGACCTACCGGGATTTGCTGGAAAGCGGTGCGTTCACGCTCCGGCCAGGCTGGAAGCCAGGTGGTAACGGCGGATTGGTTCCAAGCCCTGGCGTGCCAGACCGGGCAATACCGCCTGCCCCTGTGGGGTTCCAAGGTGCTGGTGTGTTCGGCATGAACACCTTGACCTGGGATAACCCCTACAAGCTCTATCGAAACCACTCACTGACCAACATTTACCGCAGTGAAACCGATAACTTCGGTCAGGCGACGCAGATCAGCCGCGCCACGGGCATGATGTACAGCGACCCAATTCGAGGCGATGCGGTAGACCCCAACGATCCCAAGAAAGGGAAAGTGTATTTCTACTGGATCACCTGGGTTTCCACCTCTGGCATCGAGGGGCCTCCTAACAGCCCGGCTGGTACCGCCATCGAGGCGCAGCTTGATATCGAGTATCTGCTCAAGCTTATTACCAGCCAGACCAGTCAGAGCGAGCTTGCGAAAGCGCTGGCGAAGGCCATCGACCTGGAAGGGCTGAATCAGACGATAGCAATGCTGGATGCGGCCGCGCAGTCGGCGAGGCTTCTGACGTCCGCTGAGCGATTCCTGCGCGATGACGACAACGTCCAGATCCGCCGGCAAATCACCGATATCCGGGTGCAGACCGGCGAGGATGTGAAGGCGGCTATCACGCAGTTGCAGGAAGTCATTACCTCCGATCAGCAGGCAATCGCCCATCAAATCGACCTGATGCAGGTCAGCGTCGGTAAGGCCCAGGCCGATATCGTCGGCGAGCGCTCGGCGCGTATCACCCTGCAAGATGCCGCAACCCAGGCACTGAACGGCATGTCATCCCGCCTTGAAACCGCAGAGGCGGTACTGACCGGGTACAGCGAGACGTTTGCAAGCGCGCTTGAAACCCAAGTTCGCAACATGATGAGCCTGGTCGCTCGGATGGATAACACCGACGCGATATACGTGAGCGATCAGCAAGCCATCGTCACCGAATTTGAAGCGACTACCCGCGCAATCACGACTCTGCAAAGCAACTTGAATGACCAGTCAGCAGCCATTGAGCAGACTCTCAGCACTCATTCCTCGGCGCTTGAGGGGTTGTCGGCTCAGTACACGTTGCGACTCGATGTGAATGGGCTTATCAGCGGGTTTGGTGCTTACAACAATGGCGCAGTGGCTGACTTCTCTATCTTGGCCAACCGCTTCTGGATCGCCACACCTGGTGTTCAAGGCCCCAATTATGTGAACCCTTTCACTGTCGATGGCGAACGGGTCTATATCAACACTCTGCTGGTCAGAGATGCATCCATCCAGCAGGCGCAGATCGGGCCAATAAGTATCGGAAAACTGACGGCCAATGATGGGTTCACGCCAATCACAACCATCGGCGGCCAACTGCGCGCCGAGGCCATCGACGTCGCGAACATCACAATCGGGTTCGGCCAGGTGTACGGGCAGTTGGTCAGCTCGCAAATAGGTGCCGGCGGGCTGCCAAGGTTTGTAATCGACCCGCAGGCCGGGATTTTCATGAATGGCCTCGTGGGCGGGACGCGCATGGTCATGACGGACCAGTATCAACACTGGTACGACGCCGCCGGCGGCCTGCGTATTGAAATCGGGGAGATGATGGTATGACGTCGATCATTCGCTGCCGTGATGCGAATCAGCAGGTCACGTTCGATAGCACGGTTCGAACGATTCGAAAAATGGAATCGATCCGAACCCAGAGTAATGCCGGTGGCAGCCTAGACCTGACCCAGTATGCAGGCTTCAAACTGGACATTAGCCTGATGCCTGCGGAAAACGTGGGGTTCTCCCCTGTGCCCCTTGTGGTGATCAGTGCGGACGGCAATACGCTGACCTGGTCCCCAGCGCCCGTTTCCTGTTTTCTGATCCTTGGGATTTCTTCATGAGCATCGGATTCAGGATCAAAAACGACTGGGGTAACCTCGCCGTCGACGAGAACAATCCGATATTCATCGCGGTCGGTGAGAGCGCAGGGCACGTCGATAACGCCGGCTGGACCGATATCCGCCTTTACAAGGACAGAGACGGCATTCCGCCGGTGGCGATCTTCCTGGAATACACGTTCTACGGTGTATCAACCAGCCCGACGCCGCCGCTGGTGTTCGCCAGGCCTCGCAACGTCGCCTCTCAGGTGAACACCGTCATCGGCTACGTTGCCGCGAAAGGTGCGCCAGGCGCATGGACCGGAATGGTGGTGGTGTTCACCATCACGAACCTCCCAGGCAACCCCCAGAACACCGCGCAGCTTTATCCGCTCCTGCGGGCTTATATGTGCGAGTTCCTGGTGGTGTTCTCCGGCGGGTATATCAGCGGCGAAACCCACGGCGTGCGTGTGTGGGCGCCCGGGTCGTCGACGGTGGTGTTCGACTCCGGAAACAATGCCGTCAGCTACAAGCGATCCAATGGCGTCTGGAACTACAGTCACCGCGACCAGGTGCTCAGCGACCAATACCTCGAGGCTTGGAACGGCTCGGATACGTTCGGGGCTCGCAATGAATGGATGCTGATCAGTTCCATCGGGACTGGCTATTTCATGCGGTACAACGGCGAGGTGGCCGGCAGCAGGATGATTATTCCAGGCCTGATAGGGGAGGCCGTTCAGCGAATCATCCTCACAGGCCGGTCTGGCACGCTGATTCACATGCCATTTCTGTTCATCGAAACCCGCAAGCCAGTGGCTGAAGGTGTCGTTCTACCCACCGGCCCCGGCCCCGCGTAAATTCTTCAGGAAAAATCATGGCTACGACTCATATCTACCGCGCTGGCACGGTCAGCATCGCCGCGGGCGCTGTAATTGCAACCGGCGCGGGCACCGCCTGGCTGTCGAACGCGGCCAGGGGCGACGTGCTGGTGGTTCCAAGCGGTCAATGCTTTGAGCTGGTTACGGTGGAAACCGACAGCCGGCTGACGCTCGATGCGGGCCCTGTGGCGGCGATAAATGGCGCACCCTACGTCCTGCTTCGCTTTGCCACCGCCCAAAATGTGCGCGATCTCCTTGAGAAAGTAGAGGAGTTCCTGAAGGACAGGCAGGTAAGCCTGGCCGAGTTCGCCGACTGGGCTTCGGGGACTGCTACCGGCGGGCCGAACAAAGACGGAAAGTATCCACTCACCGACCGGTACGGCACTGTCACCATGGCCGCATGCCCGGCCAAGCTTGCAGTTATTGCGGGCACTGGCGGCGGCGGAGGTGGTGGGGCTGGAACGGTGAAGCGACTCAATGACGTCACCCCGGATGAAAACGGCAAGCTCACCGTCACCCCGGGCGATATCCAGGCGGCGACGGCGCAGCAGGGTGTGCTGGCCGATGGTGCTGTGCAAAAGGCGTTGGCCAGGATCTATAAGCCCCTGCTCACCGACGTGCTGGTGCTGGGGGACAGTCGTGTTTTCCAATGCACAAAGGGCAACGTCGGGTTTTCTGACTGGGCAGTGTCGGAATCCGGCGGCCTAGCGGCCTTCCCCCTCAACCTGAACAAAGGCATCGACGGCAACACCACCTCCCAGATGCTCGCCCGACTCGAGGCTGACGTCTTGGCCAACAGCGCATCGTTCGACGTGATGGTCCATTTCGGCACGGGCAATGACCGCATCAAAGGCATGTCCCTGGAGCAGACAATCCGGAACGTTGAGTATATGTACGCCGCCCTGATCAAGCGGGGCAAGGTTGTCATTGCCGTCGCAGAGACTCCGATCATCGGTGCGAACGTGGGTTTGCCGGCGCAGCAGACCGCGAACCACTTCGCTATCCATAACTGGTATCTGAACGTCGCTCCAAGCTTGGGCGTCCTGGTGGTGAATCCTTGGGACGAGATGGTCGACCCTGCATCCGGTTCGAATTTCTGGCCCTTGGGCGGCCTGACCGGTGACGGCCTCCACCCAACGCCCGCCGGCGCGCGCATCATCGGTCGCAAGGTCGCCGAGGTGCTGAAACGGCTCTTTACCTTTTCCGCAATCCTCCCTACAGCGAATGTTGCGTTCGACGCAGCGCTGGTGCCCGGCGGAAGCCTGATCCCGAATTCGCTTCTTACCGGCACGAACGGGCTGATGGGGGATGGCAGCAACGCCACCGGCCAGCTGGCTTCGTCATGCACCCTGTTGGGCTCGGATCTCAACGGCCTGGCCGTGGCGGCTTCGAAAGAGGCGGCAGATGTTGGGTTCAAACAGGTGTTGCGGATTACCGGGATGCCCAGCGGCACCACTCCGACACTGACCTTTGAACAGTCGGTGGACGTGTCCAAGGTTGCCGTAGGGCAGAGGCTGCGCGCGGTGGCCGGCTGGGAATTCATCAGCGTGAACACCAGCGTGCTGCAGGTGGCGCTGCAAATCGTAGCGGTGAGCGCGAGCGGTACCACCATTGCCCAGATCGGGCAGAACCAAGAGCTCGTCAACGCAATGCCAATTGGGACCATTGCCGGCACCCTCGTCACGCAAACGCTGGCCCTGGCCGAGGTGCCCACCAGCTTAAAGGTCCGTCTGTCCATCATTTGCAAGAGCGGTACCTGGCAGGACGCAACGATCAAACTCCGTCAGGTCGACCTGGCACGAATTTTCGCGTGAGGGCTTATCAATGAGTGAAACACAAGATCAAATGCTCGCCAGGGTGCTCCAGGGTAATTCCGATGCGATCGCGTTTTGCGAGACGCTTTTCGCTATTTCGCAGACCTTGGATGACATCGTGGACGGTGATAAGCCGCTCACCACCGACGACGTTTACCAGGCCTTCTGGCTGGCGCTGATCGAATTACCCATAAACCCGTTCTATCGGCACTTTGAACACTTCGTGCGCCCGCTCATGGCCGGCGCTCTCCAAGACTGGCGCGATAGCGTCACCCTGGAGCGAGACGGCGACCACCACGGCCGCAGCTTGGCCTTTGTCCTGCGCGACCAGCTCACCGGTCTGGTGGTGCAGTGCGCGTACCTCATCGGCGGGAGTGCCTGGATGGCAGAGGTCTCCGCCGGCATTCGTCGATTTTTCCATGACGAGACCTTTTCTGCCTACAACCAGGAACTGATCAAAGGAGTTGCACGATGAGCGGCGGCGGAAAGAAGGCAGACAACTCAATCCAGGAAACGCCCGAGCAGAAGTTCGCTGCCCAGGTGGCGGCGGAGAAGTGGAACTACGCCCAGGAGCGGCTGGCGCCCGTCGAAAACGCGTACATGAAACGCGTGGATGACATGGATTCGGCCGGCAGCATGGCCTACGTCCGCGGCAAGGCGAACGCGGGGACGCAACAAGCACTGGCGTCGGGCCTGAAGCAGGTCGACCAGGGCATGGCTCAGCAGTACGGTCTGAACCCAAACAGTGGCCGCTCCATCGGTGCCCAGGGAGACTTGGCCGCCAGTGTCGGGGCCGCCGGCGGCGACACAATGGCTCGTGCACAGTTTGAGCAGAAGGGTCAGAAAATAGCCGGGCTCAGCAGCGTGGCGGCCATCGGTCAGGGGCAATCGTCTCAGGCCCAGGCGGGTCTCAACACCGTAGCTAACCAGGCAGCTCAAGATGCTCAAGCTGCCGCGTTCACCAGCTTCAACCGTAAATCGGCGAACCTGCAGCTCGCTGGCGCGGCCATGGGTGCGGTGGCCGGCGGAGCCGCCTACGGGCTCAACAACATGGCCGAGGCGAAGAAAGCGGCTGCGGCCTCGGCAGGTGCCACGAACTCTGGCCTATCTAGTTTCAACAGCGGCTACGGGATGTCCACGGACAGCCTGCAGGGGTTTAAGTACAAAGCAAACTTCGGAGGTGAATAAAAATGCCCTACTACGTAGATCCGAGCGCCGCGTTCGCCGGAAAACAAGGCGCCTCCACGGTGCTTGGGCAGTTGAGCCGTTCCCAATGGGATGACTGGAAGGCTCGCTTTCAACCCTACGTCGGCAAGCTGGCCAACATCGCCACCAGCGACTCTTTCGCCGGCGAGCAAACCGCGACCGCCTCGGAGTCAGTCAACAAAACCTTCGACAGCGCGACCCAGGGCCTGCAGATGCAGCAGCAGGGCATGGGGTTGATGCTGACGCCTGCCCAGCAGGCAGCCCAGGACAGGAAAATGCAGCTGGGTCGAGCTTCAGCAACGGTCGACGCGAGCAACAACGCACGTGTTTCGGCGCGTGACCTGCAAGAGCAAATCATGGCCGGCGGGATGGGCCTCAGTGGACTGAAACCGGGGAGTTAAATCATGGGTTATGGATTGATCGGATTGAAACAGGAAATGCAGGGGGAGGCCATGCAAGGCCTCTCCCAGCTATCCCAGCAGCAGCAACAGGCGAAACTGGCTGAAGACCAGATGAACCAGCAGAACAAGGCCAACACCCAGTCGAGTCAGGTGGGCATGGCCACCACGGGCGCAATGGCAGGCTCTGCCTTTGGTCCGGTGGGTACGGCTATCGGTGCTGGTATTGGATTTATTGCAGGATCGTTCATGTAGATAGCTGCGCTACACTCGAATCATTATTTATTCGAGAACCGCTCTTGGAACTTGCGCTCTGGATTATCGCCATCCTCCTTCTCCTCATTTACCTGCTGCTCCGTCAAGCGGTACAGCTGCTGAGGAAAGACCTACCTAAGCTGATCAAGGTCGCCTCAGATTTAAATGTTGAACGATTAGATCAGGTTGCTGAGCGGGTAGAGGATGTGCGCGGAAGCATCGATACGCTCGCTTCAAACCGCTCTCATCAACTGGAGCGGTGATCACAAATTACCTTTTCCATTGGACTACTGCTGTAAATCAGCCGAATGATGTCCGGGAAATACTATTGTCGGGAGACAACAAATGGCAGGCGGATTAGACACCCGTGGCGGGATGGATGGCTTCACCCAGGGTTTTGGCCTGGTGAGCAATCTCCTCGCGCAGAAGGATCAGCGAGCACTCCAGCAGGCTCAACTCGCCCAACAGGCAGAGGATCGCCAATATGGCCGCGAGATCCAGCAACAGGAAATGGGCCTGCGCAAAGACGATCTGGCATATCGACGGGAAACTGATCAGCGAAACTACACTGACACCCAGGCCCAGCGTCAGTACCTCCACCAGCGCGATGCCGATAACGCTGCGCGCCAAGATCGCCAATTCCAGGCAACCTACGGCCTTCAAGTGGCTGGCCAACGGCAGGCGGCTGCGAGGATGCAGCGCGAGGATCAGCGCCTCGACCTTCAGCAACAGCAGCTGACCCGCCAGATCGGCCGGCAGGACAAGGCGGAGATGCAACAGCAGGATGCGCTCACAGCGAAATCGGCTTATGCCAAAATCGCCGCAGGCGGTGACTTGGATGACAACGACCTCGAAGTCTTCAAGCGCAACCCATGGATGGACCCCCGGCACGTCCTTTCTCCCGCGATGCAAGGCGACGTGGCCACCGCAGGCAAAGTATTCACCGGAGAACTCAACTCCAATGCCCCGGAAGCTCTGGATGCTGTGAACCGGGTGTTCGGTCCCGATATCCAGAAGGGCGGCGGCGGCAAAAAGCGCATTGTTCAGGTAATGCCCGGTCAGACCGAGGGTACAGTGGTATTCGAGCTGGAAGTTACCGGTGATGATGGGAAGAAATACACCGCCCCGATGACGAAGAATCGCGGTACTACAAATGATGCCGACGACGAAGTGCTCGAGGTTCCCATCGAGAAATTGGTTGACCGTGTGTCCGGCTACAAGCTCCTGAGTGGCGTATTCAATACCCCTGAAAACAGGCAGGCCGCGCTGCGCTATGGCCAGCAGATGGGATTGGCTCCGAAGGATCAGATGAGCAAGCCACTTGCTGCCCCGGTTCAAAAAGCCGAGGACAAGGATCTGGAAGCCATCGCCGCTGCGTCAACCATGAACGATCAGCTTTCGAAGGTTGGCGAACAGATATCTTCTGGGAAGCTCAAGCTCGGGCCGGTCAGCAACACGCTCGCATCCGCTCGAAATGCTATGGGCATGAGCACAGAGGAGTCGCGGAACTACGGTTCGTTGAACTCCACGCTTGAGCAGCTGCGCAATGCCAGTTTGCGGCTCAACGCTGGCGTGCAGACGGACGGTGACGCCCAGAGAGCCTGGAATGAGCTCATCACCAACATCAACGACCCCGCGCTCGTGCAGCAACGCCTGACTGAAATCCGCGCCCTGAACGAAAAAGCGATGGATCTGAAAACCAACATGATCCAGCAGCGCCGGCATAACGCCCGTGCGGAGCCTTTGGACATTGGCACGGTCATTCCGCAGGTGGATCAACAGCGCGGTTTGCAAAAAATGCCAAAAGCTCAAGCTGCGCCTCGGCAAGAACAACCTGCGTCGCCTCGTATCGCAAACGACGATGATTACAACCGTCTACCGTCCGGCACGGTTTTCATCGATCCGAATGGAAAACAAAGGGTGAAACCATAATGGCCGCTTGGGAAGATGCTCCGCTCCATCAAGCGGCTGCTGTTGCGAAACCAGAAACCCGCCCTGCCAGATCCGCATGGGAGTCTGCGCCTATCGCGGAAAAAGAAGCTCCTCAAGAAGGTGGTTTTTTCCAGTCAGTGAAGAATTTGTTCACAGGTGAGGATCGGCAAACCCGCGCAACAAAAGAGCTTCCAGAATTGCAAAATTCAGGGCTTTTCAAAGGTCTTGATATTCCAGCCGGGCAGCAAGCTGCATTGTTTGCGGCGCTGCCGACCACCACAGATACTGGCGAAATTGCCAAAATGCTGCGGTCCAGCTCTCCCTATATCGGAATTTCTCAGGACGAGAAAGGCAACCTGATCGCTGCAAACAACAAGACCGGTGTACAGGCAGTGATTAACAAGCCAGGCTTGACTGGCCTCGACGTGGCGCAGGCTGTAGGTATTGGTGCAGCATTCACGCCAGCAGGGCGGGGGGCTGCAATGGCCGGTGGTGGCATGGGTCGTCAGGCATTGGTTTTAGGTGCGGGCTCCGCTGCTACACAGGCGGGGCTTGAGGGCCTGCAAGAAAATGCCGGCGGTAATTTTGACGGCGGCGATATTGCTATTGCTGGCGCGCTCGGCGCGGCAACCCCGTTTGTAGCGAGTGCCGCGGGCGGTGTTGTGGACGCTGGTAGGCGTGCAGTCAGGGCAATGCGAAATCCTGCCCAGGGCGAAAACGCTCAACTTGTTCGAGCAGCCGAGCAAACCAACATCCCATTGATGACTTCAGATGTATTTCCGCCTGAAACGTTCATGTCGCGCAGCGCGCAGGTAGCCGGTGAGCGAATTCCGTTCGCTGGTACGGCTGGTGCGCGGCAAGCGCAGCGAGAAGCACGGATAGCCGCGGTTGAGGATCTCAATAATCAGTACCCGCAGCCCCGGGCTGATCAGATTATGGAAAGCCTTCAGGCAAGGGTGGGCCGCCGGCGTCAAGCTGCTGGTAACAGGATTGGCAGGTACGAGGCCCAGCTGGATCAGTTAGGAGTTGTGCCGTATGCCAGAACGACCCAAGCCGCGGATGATGCTCTTGCCGAGCTAAACCGGCCGGGAATTGTAGGAAGCCCGGAGGCGGCGAACGAAATCCAGCAGTTCATGCAGACGCTCAACGCGGCGCCGCAAACCTACTCCTCACTCCGGGAGAACCGCACAGCATTGCGAGACATCGTTAAGTCTTTCGACGGTGCCGCGAGGAGCCAGTTGCCCACTAGGGCGAAAGCACTACTGACCCGCCTCCAGTCGGCGCTTTATGACGACATGAGCGATGTTGCGCAGGCGAACCTGCCAGTTCAAGACGTTCTCAAGCTTCGTCAGGCGAATGCTATCTACGGCGAAGAGGCCGGAAAAGTAAGCAAGTCACGCATGAAGTCAGTGCTTGATCGTGGAGATGTCACGCCTGAGCTGGCCGAGAGCTTGCTTTTCAGTCGGAAGCCAAGTGAGGTGCGAAACCTATTCCAGAGCCTCGATACTGAAGGCAGGCAGGCTGCGCGTGCGACGATCATTCAAAAGCTTCTCAGAGATTCACATGGCGCCGATGGTCTATCTCCGGATCGTTTTATTAACAACATGAACAAGATGCCGGCCCAGGCCAATATCTTCTTCAGGGATGCTGATCGCCAACAGCTTGAAGGGTTGCGCCGGGTTTTGGATTCGACACGGCGCGCAGGACAGGCAGGCGTGATGACAAATACTGGGCAGCAAAACTACAGTATCGGCGGTTTCGCTGCCGCGACTGCGGCCGGGCTGAAGGCGATACCCATTGCCGGCGCGATCGGTGGTTTCGCACGTCTGTACGAGAGCGCGCCTGTTCGGAACGCCTTGATTCGGCTTGCGGAAAATCCAAGCACTGGCGCCTCATCTGCTGCTGCACAGGCTCTGGCCGTGCGCCTTTCACCTTACCTCCAGGCGATGCAAGCTGGTGGAGGGGATGACGATAATTCTGTGGCAACAGCACCCGTCGACCGGCCTCCGGCTACTGCAGGTCAGCCAATTTTGCCCAAGGTGCAGGGTCAGGCTCAGATCCCATCCTCGGAGTCGACGGAAATCTCGTCCAAGGACCAGCAGAATCTGGAAAACGACATTCCCGAACCAGCAGAGTTGGGTCGACCAAAGCAGCAAGGTCTGCTCACTCCCGGAAACATCGATCTGAACGCCAGGCCCACAGTCAGGAACGCTGACGGAACGATCAGCACCGTTCGGTCAATGTCGATCGGCATCGATGGCAAGGAGGTGCTCATCCCGACAGTCAGCGATGACGGCAGGATCATGTCGGACGACGAGGCGATCCAGACTTATCGGCGCACCGGAAAGCATCTCGGTATGTTCAAAGATCCCGAGAGCGCGAGCGCGTACGCTGAAAAGCTGCACGAGGACCAGGCGGCGCAATATGGCGACAAGAGTGCCGCCAAGCCCGGTGCCATGCTGCCGGAGGCCAGTGACGATCAAGCAGCTTTGCCGCCGGCCCAAGCGCTGGACCTCGCCGCCCGGAGCGCTGCCACTTCTCCGGACAACGATCTGCCTGAGCCTAGCAGTGCCCAGAAGGAAGCTGGCAACTATCGCAAAGGGCATATCAAGCTGCAGGGGCTGAACATCGCCATCGAGAACCCGCGCGGCTCTGAGCGCAAAGGCGTCGATGGGAACGGCAAGGAGTGGTCGCATTCCATGTCCGACCATTACGGCTACATCAAGCGCACCACCGGTGCTGATGGCGACCAGGTTGACGTGTACGTCGGTCCTGAGCCTTTCAGTCAGCGGGTGTTCGTCGTAGACCAGAAAGACCAAAGCTCAGGCAAGTTTGATGAGCACAAGGTCATGCTGGGCTACACCAGCCAGGCGGCGGCGATCAAAGCCTACAAGTCGAACTTCGATAAGGACTGGAGTGTGGGCGACGTCACCGAGATGAAAATGCCGGAGTTCAAGGCCTGGCTCAAGGCTGGTGACACCGCAAAGCCGGTGGCGGCTGGGACTTCGAAGCCAACGGTGAAGGCCATCAACGCCAAAATGGCAGCGGTGCGCCTCGGCGGAATGAGTGCCGAGCGCAAACAGCAGGAGCTGGCCAGGCTGATCCAGGAACGGGAGCAGCTCGCCAGTTGATTGAAAGCGGCCTGCTTGTATAGGGGCCGCACCCCACTTAATCCGGCCGTGAGGCCCCATCCAGTAGGTATTCCAGATGCCTGGACAATCTCCAGACTCGACACTTTTCACCGACCCAGACCGCTTGCAACCAGGTGAGCGAGAGCCAATCCGCGCGCTGAATCCACTTCAGTTGGACGGCCAGGCGCTTTGCTTGTGCAGTTGCGGCTGGTTCGGCTCAGAGGAACAACGCCAGGACCGCGCATGCCCGGCGTGCGGCTCAACCGTAGCGAAGGCTGCGAGCAAGGCTGTGCTACACGTTTACGAGACCATGGCCAAGCTGCTAAACGACAGCAGTGAAAGGCTCAAAGGGGCTCAGATCGACTGTATATCGCTGCGCGCGATGGTGGACCAGTCGGTCCAGAATTGCCGAACGCTTCAGGATGTCCAAACCCCGCTTACCGCAAAGGCGGCAGCATTTGACGCCTCAATGAAGCTGATCGGCCTGCCGGCGGATACGGCGCCTGATGTTTACCCAAGATTCATTCAATCCATTCTGCACGACCAGCTTCGCTACACCATGCACCGCGACGTGTTGCGCCTCGATCAGGCCGCGTGGGATGCGGTGCAAGACTTCCCGCAACACAAAATGTCTGCCTTGGATTACGATCAGGCCGTTGACCGGCAGATCTCGCGCTGGCGCCAGATTCAGCACCAAGCTGAAATGCAGCTTCTGGCCAAGGAAAAAGCCGAGGCCGAACAGGGTAAAAACTCGGGCGAGCAGCAGGTCGACCCAGCCCACGAGGGAGATCAGGGCCAGCCGATTATCGAAGTAGCCTAAACTGACTGACACGCCGGACAAGAATTTGGCCAGCGTGTCATGCAGGCCGTGTTACGAGAAGTTTATTTTCGAGCTGCTTAATGAGGTCAGGACCATGGATTTTGATATTTCAGACGGCTTTGCCGACTGAGTACCGCTTAAGTTTCTCAGTTAGCTGTCAGAGTTCTTCCGCGATTTGCTCGGCAGCGGACCGACGCCTGTCACGCAAACTCACTACTTACCCCTATGACACTTCAATCTTTGGGTGGGGGTAATTTAACCAGCTTTAGAACGCCACCGTCGTACCATGGCATCGCCACGGCGCCAGCTGCGCCTAGGTAGACTGTCATTTGGTCACCAGGCCCCCAGGTCCCCGACCCGCAGCGCAGCATATAGGCTACAGGGTGTCGCATGCCAAGCTGGCGCAATTGTGGTTGCAGTTCTGCCGGCGGCATGGCTTGCAAGCGATCCAAGGTAGGCTCCGCGCACGCGTCGTTTGTAGCCGTGGGCTGATCCCACGCCAGGCGCTGTGGCGTAAAGGTAAGGCGCTTGCCCATCAGACTTGGATCGTTGTCACCGAGCGCCTGTACGCCGTTGGCGGACACGGCGACTCCGGCTACCCGCCAATTACCGATGAAGTTCGAAGGAGCGTCCGCCGCCATCACCGAGGTTGCTACACTTAGCAACAGTGCCACACCCGAATTAAATGTTTTCTTCATGTCTATAGCTCGCTCTGTGGTGATGCCTTTAATAGGCCGCATCTTAGAGGAAGTGGCACTGCGATGCGTGTTGCTTTAGCCGGATTGTAGAGGTAGCACGGACTACGGTGGTCCCAAGACTTGCTAGGGGCACGTCGCCTCTCAGCAGGAGGACATTTTCGGCAAGGATGATGAGGACCCCAATGAGCTGCGAAGCTGGCTTAACGGCTGGAGATAATCAAACGGTTCGCGTGCACGTCGGATTCACATGGCATCTGGCTAGTGATAGCCATCAATTTCGGACAAAATGATGTCATGAAAAATGAAAAAGATATTCATCCCGACGCGGCTGTTGCTCCCAGCTATCTCGCCAAGCACGCAGAGCGCGTATTTCATCGCGCGGTAGAGGCAACGTTAAGATCACGCGGGACATCGCTCACTTTAATCGGCCCATTGCTGTGGCTATCTTGGCGCGGCCCTATGCTTCAGCGCGATCTTGTGAAAGCATCTGCGGTAAAACAACCTGCCATGGTTGCGACTCTAGATAAGCTAGAAGCGGCCGGCTTGGTTGAGAGGGAGGTTGTAGCGACAAATAAGCGTGCTGCGCTTGTAAGCATCACATCACGCGGTAGGGATACTGCAGCGCTAGGACGGCAGGTTTTGCTTGATACTAACGCACAGGGCATGAATGGATTCACGCCTGAGGAAACAGCGACCTTGGTGGCTTTACTCCAGAGATTTATCGCAAATTTAGAAGCCTGATATATTAAATCACGCGTGATGTTATTTTATATCATGCGTGATATTGTGTGCGGATCACAGGAGAATCTGCATGCGTAAAAAAATCCTCATCAGCGGGGCAAGCGTCGCTGGCAATACCACAGCTTGGTGGCTTTCCCGATACGGCTTTGACGTTACTGTAATTGAAAAGGCTCCCGCATTTCGTGATGCAGGCCAAAACGTTGATGTCCGAGGAGCAGGTCGAGATGTACTGCGAATGATGGGGCTTGAGCGCGCGGCTTTAGATCTTCGCACCTCTGAGGTGGGAACTGATTGGGTAGACGAACATGACAACCCAATCGCGCGCTTCACAGTAGATGAAGTTGGGGACGGTCCAACAGCAGAGTTGGAAATAATGCGTGGCGACATTGCTCGATTGATCTATGAGCCTGCGAGTAACAGATCAACCTATTTATTCAATGAGACTATCACGGCACTTGAGCAAGATGCACACGGCATCACCGTGCACTTCCAGAATCGCCCGAGTGCTCTATACGATGCTGTGATTGTGGCGGAGGGTGTAGGATCATCCACTCGCGAATTGATTTTTCCAGGAGAGAACAACCCGAAGTGGATGGACATGACTCTTGCCTATTTCGCAATACCCAAGACTTCCGTCGATGGTGTGTTCGCGCGTCAGTACAATACGGTAGGTGGAATCGGAGCGACGTTAAAACCTGGCCGCGAAAATAGCGTACATGTATACATGGGGATGCAGAGAAAGTCTGAAGGCGAGAATGAGTGGTCTGTAGAGCGGCAAAAAGAGTTTCTGCAAGAGAAATTTTCCGATGCAGGATGGCATTTTCCACGCATTCTTGAGGGTATGAATAAGACTGATAATTTCTATTTTGATGTTCTTCGACAGGTCAGAATGCGCCGCTGGCATCACAATCGTGTCGTCCTTACAGGTGATTCTGCATGGTGCGTTACGCCTTTGTCTGGCATCGGCACCACGCTAGCTATAGTCGGCGGCTATGTATTGGCAGGAGAGTTATCAAAAACGGACGATCTTCCGTCTGCATTGGCCTCTTACGAGCGCGTCATGCGCCCGTTTGTAAGAGAAGGACAAGGCGTTCCTAAAATTCTGCCTCGTATGCTTTGGCCTCATTCTCGTATCGGTCTTAAATTGCTCAGAGAGCTTATCCGCATCGCAGGAAAACCAATATTGCGTAAGATATTCTCCAGTCTTCTGCTTCGGAATTCAGAAAAAATCGATATTCCAATATATGCATTAAAAAGCATAGATTAATATGTTAAATTTAGCTTTGCAGCTTTCCTTGCAGGTTTTGTACTTTATAAGTTTTTAAAGTTTAGTCGAGGGACCGCTAGTTAGGTTAAGAAAAATTTAATAGCTAAGCATCCTAAATTTAAAAGTATGGGCCTCATAGTAGAGGTTGAGGCCCATGCCAATTAAATTTGATTACACTTACTTTCTCGAAGAAGGAAAGTCATGATTTGCAGTGTTAGCACGAACCGCCATTCCTCCTGTCTTCGCATTGTATAACACGTCATAAGAATAATATGGCAACAGCCCCGCTGAGATTTGTACTCCAGGGCGATTGGGTGCAGGGGAAAAATTTGCCCTACCCCTACGCTCAGGATCTCCTGCCCGAAATTCTATTGATGGCAGCGGAGCCCCGGACGCCGAGGTAAATCGCATCTCAACTGGTGCTCCGGGCTGCCAAGCTCTCGGACGTTCGGCATTGCGTACAGTTATAGCTGGTGCACCGGTATCCCAGAGTATCGCGCTACATATTTCCTGAGCCTCCAAGCGCGCTACTTTTATGCAGCCATCAGCCGAGCCCGTAGGATTACTTTTCGACAGCAATGGTACAAAATCCTTAATGTCATGTGAGTCGGGGTTGAGAATGAGGAAGCCATCACCTTCGCCACGCTGAGGTATGTGCACTATCCAGCTATCTACTCCAAGTTTTACTAACGGGTTGGGAGCGAGCTTTGATCCGAAGCGAATGCCTACGATCGCGGGAAACCCTTGACCCGGATACCCCGATCCCATTAGCCCATATTGAGAAGGGGTGAGTTTACCCGCTGGGCAGTCGATGCCTCCTCCGCGGCATCCTGTCATCCGAACGGCCTGTAGGGATATTTCTTTTTTCGAACTACCTATCTGAACTGATGCGAGCGTGTTCGGACCGATTAACGTGACCCCACTTCCGTACCCGTAAGTATCATCCACTCCAGAAGGTGATACTCCCGCTCGTTCGACCGCTCGAGGTAGTAAACGCAATCCTGTAGATCCAGTATCTAATCCCGCCTGTATCGGTTGACCATTTACAATGACATTGATTGTATATCTGGGGACCTTCTTAGGTCCGATCAGTACTTCATGAATGGGCACCACACTTCGTTGACCGAATGTGTTTGTGTCAACGTTGACGAGCGGGGGCTGAGCATTCGCTGCCCACACATTACCCAAGACCAAAGCCAACAGAAGACTACCCTTCGCCACTTTTTTCTTCATCATCGCCGATACCTAAGAATAGAGCACATGCATGTATGTCGCCCCTTAAATGCGATTTATATCACTAGTGATTTAACATTAGCTGAACCAATACTGAATGACTTTGATTTTTATATTTCGCAGCAAATTGAGTGTTGATGTAGCCGGTGTGTAATAACCGAGCCTAGTACATATTTGGTTTCCTCACTTTTTGAGCGGGGAAGCCATCCACTGCGTCGACCTGTTGTATAGCCATAGCTGCGTGTGTTGGCTTATTTTTGTCGACTAGCACGAGCGAAAAGCAGACCTCGTGCGCACCTGGCAGGGCAAGGTGATGGTCAGCATCAACGCCATCCAGATATCCGGCAGGTGTTTGAAGGTCCTGCATCGAGACCATGGATAAGCAAATCGCGCATTACAAGTCGGTCAACGAGAAACCGGCCCACGAGATCGCACTGTTCATGCACGTCAGGTTTGCAAAGTGCAGCGCGGAATTGAGCCTCGATCAAGCCAACCTGCTCGACGCCTTGATCAACGCGGGTATCGCCGGTAACGAGGCCGAACTTGAGGTACTGCAACCGACACCTGTCGAGCCCAAAATGCGCCAGCAACCCAAGTGCGCATCGCTGCCCCCATGGTTTCCTCGCATGCTGATCCCTAACGAGCCGGACAACAGCAACTGCCAGTGTACTTACGCCCTCAAGCGCATCGGCGGAGATCCCAGCGCAAAGCTCGACTACACGCCCGGCATGTTCGCCGTCGAGCGCCACATCCGTGGAAAGTGTGCCTAGGAACAGTGCGAAACGCTGATCCAGGCGCCGGTACTCGCGCACGTCATCGACAAAGGCATTCCGACAGCGGACCTGCTGGCCCACATCATGGTGGCCACGTTCGCCGACCATCTGCCGCTGTATCGCCGAGAGAAAATCTTTGGCCTTGCCGGGCTAATCCCGGCGACCGTCCCCAGAATAACGAGTCCATACCTGCCTCTCCCCGCTCAATCGGACTGAAATGAGAGCGCTCAATATTGATGATTTCTTTTTGAACAGGCGTTGGCCTCTTCGAATCTCACGATCCACTGCAACCAGTGCTGCGAACTTGGGGGGGACGAAGGGTGTGGTGAGGCAAAACTAATTCAAAAGCGTTGCTCAAGCTTTGCGTGAATTTCACGATAACGTGATTGCGCGTTTACCTAATCATGCAGGCCATCCCATGTTTTCGAGATTCACGATTTCTCAAAAGTTAAGCCTCGGCTTTGGCTTAATCATTTTGATTATTTGCATCATGGTTGCAGTGGTTCGTGATGCTTTCAGCAAAATCGACGAAGCTACTAATTGGAACATTCACACGTACACAGTGTTGGAGGCAAGTAACAAACTCCTTATCAGCCTGACCAATATCGAGACGGGTATGCGGGGCTTTGCTCTGAGTGGCGACGATGACTTTCTGGCACCGCTCATTGCCGGCAAAAACAATTTCGGTCAGGTCCATGGAGAGCTTGTAAAGCTCACGTCCGATAACCCAGCTCAGCAGCAGCGATTGGCTGAGCTCAAGGTGATTCAGCAGAAATGGTTTGGCGAAGATATCGAAGGCACGGTGGCGTTGCGCAGATCAATGGTTGCGGGAAAAGCGACCATCGATGATGTCGTCAAACGCATCAAGGATCGCCAAGACAAAGCCAAGATGGATGGCATGCGCAAGTTGATTGCCGACCTGCAACAGGATGAGCAAAAGCTTCTTTCTGGACGTGCCCAGGTACTAACAGACGCGGCGAGCTTTGCCAACCTGAGCATGCTCGTCGGTGGCTTGTTTGCAGCCTTGGCGGCGCTGGCGGTAGCCTTCAGCCTGTCATCGTTAATCCGAAAACGTCTTAATCTAGCGATCAATGCTGCTAAAAATATCGCTGCTGGACGTCTTGACATAAAAATCGAAAACGTCGGCAACGATGAGATCGGCAAGCTGCTCGAAGCATTCAATGAGATGCAAATACGGCTTCGCACCATGATTGCTGCGATAAAGGATGGCGCTGAAAAGCTGCTAAGTTCTGCCACTCAGATATCGCATGCATCCGTTGAGTTATCTTCCGCTGCAGCGGATCAGTCTCAGTCAGCGTCTTCAATAGCTGCCACTGTTGAAGAGCTAACAGTCAGCATCAGTCACGTAGCCGCAAGCGCAAGCGAGGCACATGTAATCTCCTCCGCATCCGGGAAACACTCGATCGAAGGTGGCGCAGTCATTCAAAACACGCTGCAGAGCATGAATCTTATTGCCGGTACGGTGCAGTATTCTGCTCAGCAGATTGCGGAACTGGGTGTGGACATTCAGCAAATCACGTCCATTGTTAACGTGATCAGCGCAATCGCGGAGCAGACTAACCTCCTGGCGCTGAACGCAGCCATTGAAGCTGCGCGCGCCGGCGATCAGGGTCGCGGCTTCGCAGTCGTCGCCGACGAGGTACGACTACTTGCACAACGTACTGGCAAGTCGACGTACGAAATCGGCGAGATGATCCAAAAGATTCAGATCAGCGCCAAAGATGCAGTCAAGCAAATGGAAGTGGGCGTGGAGCAGGTCAATAACGGGGTGCAACTCGCGAATTCTGCGAACACCGCCATAGACCAGATTCGTGGCGGAGCAACCCAGATCGTCAACGTCGTTGATCAGATCTCAGTAGCACTCAACGAACAAAGCGCGGCGAGCCAGGACGTCGCTTGCAGCGTCGAGCGCATCGCTCAAATGGCCCAGACCAGCAGCCATGGCATCTCGGAAACCGCCCGAAATGCAAAAGCTATTGAGCAGTTGGCGCTGATGCTAGAAAAGCAAGTGGCTCAGTTTAAACTCTGAGGATTTAAGGCGGCTGCACAAAAGGTATCTGCAAGCAACGCGGTGCTTTTGGTCGCGGTACGAGAATCGTAAAACTCCGATCTCATTCAGAACGGTAACACACACCTGCTCTACAATCTTTCCCTCAATAGAGTCGCTGCCTATCGGGGGGGGGATTTATAACCGGAACGAAAGCTGGCTAAGTTGTAGACGATTGATCTTGATGTCGGTAGCCACTTGCTGATCACATTGGCGTTGATGCCGTTATGAATGGCTACGACTAGAAGTCGTCGCCCCACGATTCAGGAATTCGTGGACGATCTGGACCTAAAATGGCCTGGGATAAGAGTTTCGTTGACGCATGGCAATCCTGGCGATAATGGATGATCGCGTCCGCATTAAAAATGCGCTGAGACCATCGCCCTTAATGCAGGGATTCTGTGAGCGACTGGGCCGGACGGTTACGAATCGCTTCCATGGGTTGATTTTGCATTTAATGAAAAAGGTTTCACCTGACATTCTCGGACGGATTGTTTCAGTGTCTAAAAATAACTCTCCCTATCTCTGTTTCATTGGGCGAAACAGGCGCTATCTCTTTGGCCATTTTTAGACAGTGAATCGCTGTAAGCCAAGCAGTAAGCGGCGTGCGACCTTCTCCGGCCCATACTGCTGCATTAGGGGCGCGTCAGTCAAAATGAACTCCGCAGATCCACCGCCAGAATTAGGGGCTCAACCTCTGCCAAGGTAAATTTGCTGCCGTCGTAGACGAAGTACAAATACCCTTGTTTTGGAACATTGAGGTAGGACATCCTCGCGAGAACCTCCTTATAGACGGAAAGCACATGGATCACCCGTTTACAGTATGGGACTGCAGAGGACAGGGTTCCCTCAATAGCAGCGTAGCCGTGCCTCTGAACCGAGTCTGCGGCCTTGTAGACGTTTTCGTGGTGCTGGAAAATCCTTGTCATTTGAACTCCCTCATAAAAATGAATGCTGTCATTAAGCTGGCATAACCGAGCCAAAACCACCCATTCAGGCACAAAAAAGGCACTTGCGATATCCGCTAAGTGCCTGATTTGTATAGCTTATTTGGTGGAGCCGGGGGGATTTGAACCCCCGTCCGCCAGTACTCCGCTGTCGGTACTACATGCGTAGCCGTTTCTATTAAGTTAACCCTCAGCGACCCGAAGGGCAGGGTGCTTTGGGCGAGTTGTGTAAGTTTTAGCCGCTTCGTCCACAACGTACTGCACGGCGATTCTGTTCTATATGACAATCACTTTGGGTTTACAGACATCCCCTGGTGATTGCTGGACCCGAAGGTACCAGAAGCTCAGGTCTAAGGCTGCTTACGCAGCGATAGCGAATTCCTGGCCGTAGTTTTCGTCATTGGCAACTATAAGAAGTTGCAACAGTGGATTTACGAGTTCTGTTACCAACTCGGCATGCACCTAAAGTTTCGCGACCGGCGTCGAATCCTAAACGGCCCCGTGCTTGTAACTCGTTGTTTCATAGTGAGTGACAAGCCTGTGCAGTGTACGCCATACGGTCACAGAAGGCCAACCCGAAGGTTGGCCGTGAGCCCAGGCTGGCTTATTGGCCGCCTTTCTCGCTGTTCTGCATATCTTGAAGGGCTTTGGCGGTGATCTCGATGCATTTCTTGTCATCGCCAGCTGCGTGCGCGGCTTTGGCTTGGGAGACCGCTGTGTCGATTTCGCCACTTTTGCCACTGGTGTCGGTGGCGAGCAGGGCTTTACCGTTGTTGATTTTGTCCAGGTTGATCTGGCACAGATCTTTGTCAGCGGCTGCAAAAGCAGGTGAGGCCAGCATGGCAGCGGTAATGAACAAGCCAGCAAGAGCGGAACGCTTCATAGGGTATCTCCTTGCGAAATAGGGCTCGACGCTGCTGGCGTTCAGGTGCTGCCAGCGACATCACTATGAGCCTCGTTCGCCGAGGCCTATGCAGATGACTACGCTGGCGCGCAGGGGTTCTGTTTTTTTGCAGGTTTAATGCGTCGGGCTTGGGTTACCCGGTCCACCAGGTACACCAGCCCGTGGTAATCGATGCCGCCATGCTGGCTCAGGCCAATCTCGCAGGTACGGCTGGTGGAGATGCCTTCGCTGCAAAATTGCACGGCGCCTTTGAGTGAGCGCAGGGCGTGGGCGTTGAGTTGCGGCGTGGTAAAGCCTTTGTCGCCGGCGAAGCCGCAGCAGTGAATGCCTTCGGGGACGATCACGGTTTTCGCGCAGCGTCGCACGAGGTCGATCAGCGCCTGGCTTTCGCCCAAATGTTGGGTGCTGCAGGTGACGTGAACGGCGATGGGCGCTTCCTGGGGCGTGAAGTCGAGGCGCTGCATCAGGTGGGTGCGGATAAAACGCACCGGGTCATAGAGGTCGAGGCGCGTTTCGCCGAGGTCTTGCACAAGCCGCAGGGTGCACGGGCTGGTGTCGCAGTAGATTGGGTCGAGGCCGCCACGGCTGGCATGCAGCAGTGCGCCAAGCAGTTCCTGGCGCTTGTGTTCGGCCTGCTCGGCGTAGCCTTTGGAGGCGAAGGGCTGGCCGCAGCACAGGCTGTCGAGGTTGTCGGGGAGCACAATGTGGTAACCGGCCTTTTCCAGCAGGCCACGGGTTTTGTCGTACAGCGACATCTGCTCGTTATCGCCGGCTGCCGGGCCCATGGCGCGTGAGACGCAAGCCGCCAAATACACGACGCGCGGTCGCTCGTCTGTCGGCGTTGGGCTGAAGCGAATGGCTTTTTCCGGCTGCGGCATGGCGCTGGTCCATTGCGGGATTTGCCCCTTGGACAGCCTGGTCAGCGTGGCTGACAGCTTCGCCAGGCGCGGGGCGCCCAAGAGCATGCGCGCGCCATTGGCGACATGCAGGGTAAAGCGCGCGCCTTGCATGGCGGTGGCGAAATGGCTGGCCAGCCAATCGGCGGTTTTCGTACGGTCGGCATCGCGTGCGCGCAGCTTTTTCACCAGGTCGCCGGTATTAATCCCTACAGGGCAGCGTTGGGCGCATAAGCCGGTGGCAGCGCAGGTGTCGATGCCTTGATAGTGGTAGGCCGCTTCCAGCTCGGTGGTGTCGACGCCCGCACGCTTCTTCGCCTGAATGTCGCGCCAGATTACGATGCGTTGGCGTGGGCTCAATGTCAGGCCTTTGGAGGGGCATACCGGCTCGCAGAAACCACATTCGATGCACTTATCCACAAGCTCGTCGGCTGCGGGCAGCGGTTTGAGGTGCTTGAGGTGAATGTGCGGGTCTTGGCTGAGCACCACGTCGGGGTTGAGAATAGCGTTGGGGTCGAGCAGGCGCTTGAGCTGCCACATCAGTTGATACGCGTCGCTGCCCCATTCCAGCTCGACAAAAGGCGCCATATTGCGGCCAGTGCCGTGTTCGGCTTTCAGCGAGCCGCCGAACTCCACGGCCACCAGTTGCGCCACGTCGTCCATGAACGCTTGATAACGTGCGATTTCTTCGCTGCTGTTAAAGCCTTGGGTGAACACGAAATGCAGATTGCCTTCCAGAGCATGTCCGAAAAGGATTGCCTCGTCATAGTGATGTTTGTCGAACAGCTCGATCAGCCGGTTCACGCCGATCGCCAGTTGTTCGACCGGGAAGGTCACGTCTTCGATGATCACTGTGGTACCGGTTTTGCGCACGGCGCCGACGGCAGGGAAGGTGTCTTTGCGGATCGCCCACAGGCGGGCGTTTTCCAGCGGGTCCTCGGTGAAGTCGACCTGTTTTTCCACCGGGAAGGTCGCCAGCGAAGCCATGATTTGCGCCCGTTGCGCCTGCAGCAAAGCAGGCGACGCGGCGCGGGATTCGATCAGCAGTGCGCAGGCTTTTTCCGATAGGTGCTGTACGAAAGCGGGCATGCCCGGTTTGTTCTGCACCGAGCGCATGCTGCGCCGGTCCAGCAACTCAACGGCCGAGACCGCTTGGGTTTTCAACACAGTGACCGCGTTGCAGCAGGTCTCTACATCTGGAAACACAATCAGCGCCGACGCTTTGTTCGGGTGATCAATCACCGTGTTGTAGGTCACTGCGCTGATAAAACCCAGGGTGCCTTCGGAGCCCACTAACAGGTGGCTGAGAATATCCAGTGGCTCATCGAAGTCCACAAAGGCATTGAGTGACAAGCCGGTGGTATTTTTCAGACGATACTTGTGCCGAATTTTTGCGGCTAATTCAGCGTTTTCGCGTGTTTCGCGGCCCATGGTCGCCAGGCGCTCAAGCAACTTGCCATGCTGTTTGCGAAATGCGCTGACGCTGTCCGCGTCTTCGGTGTCTACGCAGCTGCCATCAGCGAGTACCAGGCGCATGCCTGCCAGGGTGTGATAGGTGTTTTGCGCGGTACCGCAACACATGCCGCTGGCATTGTTGGCGACGATGCCGCCGATTTTGCAGGCATTGATCGACGCGGGGTCCGGCCCTATCTTGCGCCCGAACGGCGCGAGCCAGGCGTTGGCTTGGGCGCCTATTACACCGGGTTGCAGGCGGATCTGAGCGCCTTGCCCGCGAATCTCGCGGCCGTTCCAGTGGTCACCGAGCACTATCAGTACCGAGTCGCTGATGGCTTGGCCGGACAAGCTGGTGCCGGCAGCGCGGAAGGTCACGGGCACGTGGTCACGTTGAGCCAGTTGCAACAGCGTTACGACTTCGTGTTCCGATTCCACGCGAATGACACACTGTGGGATCAGTCGGTAAAAGCTGGCGTCGGTGCCGAATGCGAGAGTGGAAAGCGGGTCATCGAAACGCCGATCCTTCGGGATCAGCTGTGCGACGTCGCTGAGGAAAGCAGCAGGCAGGCTCATGGCTCCTCCGCAGAGGTTCAGCGCGGCTGGAAGCCTGTAGCCCGGGGCAGGTCGCCCAAGGCCACAGCATCACAAGGGCTAGTCTTCCTTGCCCTTGTTGCGTACGGCGCGATGCAACTCACGGTTGGAGTCGCGCTCGCGTTCGGTATCACGCTTGTCGTATTCCTTTTTACCTTTGCCCAGTGCAATCTCGCACTTGACCAAGTGCTTGCTCCAGTACCAGGACAGGCAGATGCAGGCATAGCCTTTCTGCTGTACGGCCGCGGCGAGCTTTTCGAGTTCGCGCGCGTTGAGCAATAACTTGCGCGTGCGCACCGGGTCGGCAATCACGTGGGTGCTCGCGGTGGTCAGCGGGGTAATATGACTGCCAAGCAGCCATGCCTCGCCATCTTTGAGCAATACGTAGCTGTCGACCAGTTGCAGCTTGCTGGCGCGCAGACTCTTTACTTCCCAGCCGGCCAGGACCAGACCAGCCTCGAAACGATGTTCGATGAAGTAATCGTGTCGCGCCTTTTTATTTTGCGCGATGGTCCCTGTGGGGTGTTTCTTTTGTTTAGCCATAGGGGCGGCATTATAGGGAGTTGCGAGCGTGTCGGCTACGGTCAACCTGCGTGCTTGAGCGTGTTGGATGAATCCCGGACAATACCGGCAGTTCTTTGGTTTTTTTCTCTCGCGGATGGGGCTGTTCTTTCGCGATGTTTGCCGCCCAGATGTGGAAATAACGCTCACATGACGACGCATATTCAACGTTCGGCCTTACTGCCTTATCCGGCGCAGGCGCTTTATGACCTGGTCAACGACGTGGCGCGTTACCCGGAATTTCTGCCTTGGTGCTCTACCGCCGAAGTGCTGGAGGGCAGTGATGAGCATATGGTTGCCAGTGTGGGGGTCGCCAAGGCGGGTCTCAGCCAGCACTTTGTAACGCGCAATATTTTGGTGCCTGGGCAATCGATTGAAATGAACCTGCAAGAAGGGCCGTTTACCCAGCTGCATGGGGTGTGGGTATTCAAGGCGCTGACGGACAAGGCCTGCAAGATAAGCCTGGACCTGTCGTTTGATTACGCCGGTCCGATTGTGCGGGCAACATTGGGCCCTCTATTTAACCAGGCGGCCAATACGTTGGTGGATGCGTTTTGCCAGCGGGCCAAGCAACTGCATGGTTGAGGTGGAAGTGGTGTACGCCGCCGAGGATCGTCAAGTCATGTTGGCGCTAACGGTGCCGCCGGGCACAAGCCTGAGGGCGGCCGCGCAGGCGTCGGGCATTGCCGAGCAATTCCCGCAATTGGTGTTGGCCGATTGCCCTTTGGGCATATTCGGCAAAGTGGTTGCGGACGCGGATGTGCGCGCTGTGCAGCCGGGGGATCGGATCGAGATTTACCGACCCTTGCTCGTAGACCCTAAAGAAGTGCGCAGGCTGCGCGCGGCCAAGGCGGCGTTGGCCAAGCAACAAAACGCATAAGCCTGCCAATCTGCAGGCAACAAAAAGCCCGGCATGCCGGGCTTTTTATCGAGCGTCGCAAACTTACTGCGGGCTGGTGTCCAGAGGCTGTGGCGACGGCACCGGAACGGTTTGTACGCCGTCGACGTCCTTCTGGATTTGATCCAGCAAGGAACCTGGCTTGGCCGGCACTTCGGACTTCTGCTGCTCGGTTTCCTGTACCGGCGCGGGCGCAGGTGCAGTTACGTTGCCGCCGTTATCCTTGCCCAGCAAGGCTTCATCGCGGCTTACACCGGGCATGAAGTCACCGGACAGGCTGACAAGCTGGTCATTGCCATTGAAAATGACGCTGACACGCTCCTGTTGGCGTTCACCGCCACCAGGCTGGATGCTGTAGAGATAATCCCAGCGATCGGCATGGAAAGTGTCGGTCAGCAGGGGGTTACCCATGATAAACCGTACTTGCCGTCGGGTCATTCCGGGGCGTAACTGGTCTATCATATCCTGCGTGACGACATTGCCCTGCTGGATGTCGATTTTGTAAACCCCGGGGAATGAACAACCGGCGAGTGCGAGCAGTCCCACAAAGGTGAAACTGGTTAGCAAGAGCTTGGTGTTTTGCATCGGTGGGCGACTTCCACTATCTTGGCTGGGACAACGTAAACGCCGATCATACCCGTATTAAGAGAAGCTGCGAAGCAGCATCCGCGAGAAAGCTAACCATGGTTGAAAATAGCGAACTACGCAAAGCCGGTCTTAAAGTGACTCTGCCACGAGTCAAGATTCTACAAATGCTCGATTCTGCTGAGCAGCGCCACATGAGTGCCGAAGATGTTTACAAGGCGCTGATGGAGTCTAACGAGGACGTTGGCCTGGCCACGGTTTACCGTGTACTGACCCAGTTTGAAGCCGCTGGGCTGGTGGTTCGCCATAATTTCGACGGCGGTCACGCGGTGTTCGAATTGGCGGACGGTGGTCATCACGACCACATGGTGGACCTGGATACCAATGAGGTTATCGAGTTCACCAGCCCGGAAATCGAGAAGCTTCAGAAGGCAATTGCCGAAGAGCATGGCTTCGATTTAGTCGACCATAATCTGGTGCTGTACATCCGTAAGAAAAAGTAAAAACGCTGCAGATTCGCTCTGCACAATGATCGAAGGCGACCTTAAGGTCGCCTTCGTGCTTTCTGAATAGAAGAAATTGTCGGTTTAAGCTTTCGCTGCAACGACCATTTTTTTCGCGTGGGCCAAGGACTCCTTGGTCAGGTCGATCCCCCCCAGCATCCGCGCCACTTCTTCAACACGCTCCGACTTGTTCAGCTTGGACACGGCGGTGTGTGTGGCATCGCTGCCGCGCACCTTGTGAACGAACAGATGTTGATGCCCTTGAGCTGCCACCTGCGGCAAGTGGGTGACGGTAAGCACTTGCCCGCGATCACCCAGCCGACGCAACAACTGCCCGACGATCTCTGCGGTTGGCCCGCCAATACCCACGTCCACCTCGTCGAATACCAATGTCGGTACACGGGAGGTCTGCGCGGTAATCACCTGGATGGCCAGACTGATTCGTGACAGCTCGCCACCCGACGCTACTTTCGCCAGCGCTTTGAGCGGCTGGCCAGGGTTGGCGCTGACCAGCAGTTCAACCTGTTCCAAACCGTGGGGTTGCAGCTCATTGCTGGTGTTGGCGTGCAGTTCGATAGTGAAGCGCCCGCCGGGCATGCCCAAACGCTGAATTTCCAGCTCCACAGCGCCGGCGAGGCTGGTTGCCGCTTGCTGGCGCAGTTCGCTCAGTTCGCGGGCCTTTTCTTGGTAATGCCGGGCAAAAGAGGCGAGTTCGTCGGCCAGTCGCTCGATGGATTCGTCGTTGGCATTAAGGGTTTCGATTTCATCCAGCAATTTTTGCTGCATCGTCGCCACTTCGGTGGGTTGGATGCGATGTTTGCGCGCCAGCGTGTAAATGGTGTCAAGGCGTTCTTCTATTTCCTGCAGGCGGGCCGGGTCGGCATCAAAGTGATCGAGGAAGCGATTCAGCTCGCCCACGGCTTCTTCAACCTGGATCTGCGCGCTGGTCAGCAGCGTCGTGGCTTCGCTCAGCGAACCAGAAGAATTGTTCACGCTGGCCAGGCGATGCAGGCTGGCCGTCAGCGCGTTAAGCACGTTGCCCGAATCGCTCTCGCTGCATTGCTCTACCACTTGGCGGCAAATGCCCAGCAGGGTCTCGGCGTTGGTGAGGTTCTTGTGTTCCTGCTCCAACTGCTCCAGCTCGGTTTCACCAAGGCCGAGGCTTTCCAGCTCTTCAAGTTGATAGCTGAGCAATTGATGGCGAGCGCGCTGCTCGTCACCGGAATTCGAGAGCCGCTCCAGCTCTTGCCGGGTCTGGCGCCAGCGCTGGGCAGCCAGTTGCACCTGGCGGGCCAGATCGGTGGCGCCGGCATATTCATCGAGCAAGCGGCGATGGGTGTCGGTTTTCAGCAGGGACTGATGCTCATGCTGGCTGTGGATGTCGATCAGCAATTCGCCCAGCGCTTTCAAGTCGCCAAGTGGGCAGGGCGTGCCGTTGATATAGCCGCGTGAACGCCCTTCCGCCGTGATGACTCGGCGCAGGATGCACGGGCCTTCATTATTAAGGTCGCGCTCGGCCAGCCAGGCTTCGGCCTCGGGAATGTCTGCCAGGTCAAAGGTGGCGAGGATATCGGCCTTGTCCGCACCGGGGCGCACTACGCCGCTGTCGGCGCGATCGCCGAGGGTGAGGCCCAGAGCGTCGATCATGATCGACTTGCCGGCGCCGGTTTCGCCTGTGATTACGCTCATCCCGCGATCCAGTTCGAGGTCCAGATGTTCAACGATGGCGTAGTTGTGTACAGACAGGTGCACGAGCATGGCGGCCGCTCCCAGGTGTTAGGTCTGGTTATTTATACAGTGTTTTGTTCCGGGCTGACAATCCTGGCGCTTAGCTCGATTTGCTTGAACGAGCGGGTTTGTTAGCGCAATAAAGAATGACCGCGCAGGAATTGACCCAAGCCGGCAGAAAGACTTTTGGTAACGCCTGCGCCCTTGAACCTGGAAATTGTGGCCCCATATACCGGAACAGAAGCGCGAGTTGAGTTCGCGCATGATTTGAAAGGAGAGATCTATGGCTGACGAACAGACGCAGGATACGCAAACTCCGGACGCCAATTCGGCTGTCGGCGATGAGCTGGCGACCCGTGTGCAAGTGCTCGAAGAGCAATTGGCCGCTGCGCAGGATCAATCTTTGCGTGTTGCCGCCGATCTGCAGAACGTCCGTCGCCGTGCCGAGCAGGACGTCGAGAAAGCGCACAAATTCGCGCTGGAAAAATTCGCCTCCGACCTGCTGCCGATCATTGACAGCCTGGAACGTGGCCTTGAGTTGTCCAACGCGGATGACGAAAACATCCGCCCAATGCGTGAAGGGATTGAGCTGACCCTGAAAATGTTCCAGGACACCCTGAAGCGTTATCAGTTGGAAGCGATTGATCCGCAAGGCGGCGAACCGTTCAACGCTGAGCATCACCAGGCAATGGCTATGCAAGAAAGCCACGACCTGGAGCCCAACAGTGTTTTGAAGGTGTTCCAGAAGGGTTATCAGCTCAACGGTCGCTTGCTGCGCCCGGCAATGGTGGTAGTGAGCAAGGCTCCTGCACCTGTTGCACCTTCTATTGATGAGCAGGCTTGAAATCAGTCGCAACGGCCCCATCTATAAGTCAAGCGTTTAAGTGCTACCGCAGTTAGCCACCACTGCTGCGGCAACCAAATTCAAGTTTCGGGAGAGTAAAAAACATGGGCAAAATTATCGGTATCGACCTGGGGACCACCAACTCCTGCGTCTCCGTTATGGAAAATGGCAAATCGAAAGTTATCGAGAACGCCGAAGGTGCACGCACCACCCCGTCCATCGTGGCTTACGCCAACGACGGCGAAATTCTGGTTGGCCAGTCTGCCAAGCGTCAGGCTGTGACCAACCCAAATAACACCCTGTATGCGGTGAAGCGTCTGATCGGTCGCAAGTTCGACGAAGAAGTCGTGCAAAAAGACATCAAGATGGTCCCTTACAAAATCTCCAAGGCTGACAACGGTGACGCCTGGGTTGAAGTAAACGGCCAGAAAATGTCGCCGCCGCAAATCTCGGCTGAAATCTTGAAAAAGATGAAGAAGACCGCTGAAGACTACCTCGGTGAAGCAGTGACTGAAGCGGTGATTACCGTTCCTGCCTACTTCAACGACAGCCAGCGCCAGGCGACCAAAGACGCCGGCCGCATCGCGGGCCTGGACGTAAAACGGATCATCAACGAACCTACCGCAGCTGCGCTGGCTTACGGCATGGACAAGGCCAAGGGCGACCACACTGTGATCGTTTATGACCTGGGTGGCGGTACGTTCGACGTCTCGGTCATCGAGATCGCTGAAGTGGATGGCGAGCACCAGTTTGAAGTGCTGGCCACCAACGGTGACACCTTCCTGGGTGGCGAAGACTTCGACATTCGTCTGATCGACTACCTCGTTGACGAATTCAAGAAAGAAAGCGGCATGAACCTTAAAGGTGACCCGCTGGCCATGCAGCGCCTGAAAGAAGCCGCTGAAAAAGCCAAGATCGAGCTGTCGTCTGCTCAGTCGACCGACGTGAACCTGCCGTACATCACTGCAGACGCTACCGGTCCAAAGCACTTGAACGTGAAAATCTCGCGCGCCAAGCTGGAAGCGCTGGTTGAAGACCTGGTTCAACGCACCATCGAGCCTTGCCGCATCGCGCTGAAAGACTCCGGTATCGACGTTGGCGCGATCAACGACGTGATCCTGGTCGGCGGTCAGACCCGTATGCCACTGGTTCAGAAGTTGGTAACCGAGTTCTTCGGTAAAGAAGCGCGTAAAGACGTGAACCCGGACGAAGCGGTTGCCATGGGTGCTGCTATCCAGGGCGCTGTACTGGCCGGCGACGTTAAAGACGTGCTGCTGCTGGACGTCAGCCCGCTGACCCTGGGTATCGAAACCATGGGTGGCGTGATGACTGCGCTGATCGAGAAAAACACCACGATTCCTACCAAGAAATCTCAGGTGTTCTCGACCGCTGACGACAACCAGGGCGCTGTGACCATTCACGTGCTGCAAGGTGAGCGTAAGCAAGCAGGCCAGAACAAGTCCTTGGGCAAGTTCGACCTGGCAGAGATTCCACCAGCACCGCGTGGCGTGCCACAAATTGAAGTGACCTTCGACATCGACGCCAACGGCATTCTGCACGTAGGCGCCAAAGACAAGGCCACCGGCAAAACTCAGTCGATCGTGATCAAGGCCAACTCCGGCCTGTCCGAGGAAGAAATTCAGCAGATGATTCGTGATGCTGAAGCCAACTCCGAAGAAGATCGCAAGTTCGAAGAGCTGGCCGCTGCCCGTAACCAGGGTGACGCACTGGTGCACTCGACGCGCAAAATGATCGCTGATGCTGGCGACAAAGTGACCGCAGAAGAGAAGGTTGCCATTGAGGCCGCCGTGGTCGCCCTGGAAGCCGCTGTTAAAGGCGACGACAAGGCTGCCATCGAAGCCAAGGTTGAGGAGCTGTCGAAAGTCTCCGCACCGGTCGCTCAGAAAATGTACGCCGAGCAAGGCCAGCCGGCAGACGGTGCTGCGCAACACGCAGAGCCTGAAGCCAAGCACGACGATGTTGTGGATGCCGAGTTCGAAGAAGTCAAAGACCAGAAGTAAGTTGGTCGCCCGGTTGACCGCTATCAAGCGGTGACTGGTAGGATGTCGCCGCGCGGGAGCTTGCTCCCGCGTTGGCGTGTCTGGGGTATGCGAATTTTTACAACATGCGACAGCGTTCGTGTGTTGGCGGTGTGATCGGGAATGCTCCTGCTTCCTTGGCGACAGTCACCGCGTTTTTGGCCGGGTTGCTGGCTGAAAACAGTAACGACCAGGATCGTTGAATTGACGTGAGTTGGGTCCGGGCCTGTATTGGGGCTCAGCGAGTTTGGCCAGGCTCAGGAGGGCCTGGCTGAACGTCCTTAAGAGTGCAAAGACTTATGGCAAAGCGTGACTATTACGAAGTATTGGGTGTGGAGCGCGGCTCCAGCGAGGCGGACCTGAAAAAGGCCTACCGCCGTCTGGCGATGAAGCACCACCCGGACCGTAATCCGGATAGCAAAGAATCCGAAGATCTGTTCAAAGAGGCCAACGAGGCCTACGAATGCCTGAGTGATCCAAACAAGCGCGCGGCCTACGATCAGTATGGCCATGCTGGCGTTGACCCAAGCATGGGTGGCGGCGGTGCAGGTTTTGGCGGTCAGAACTTCTCCGATATTTTCGGTGATGTATTCAGCGACTTCTTCGGCGGTGGCCGGGGTGGTCAGCGTGGCGGTGCCCAGCGTGGCAGCGATTTGCGCTACACGCTGGAACTGAACCTGGAGGAGGCCGTACGCGGCACCACGGTCAATATCCGTGTGCCGACGCTGGTCAATTGCAAGCCGTGCGATGGTTCGGGTGCTAAAAAAGGTTCTGCGCCGATTACCTGCCCAACGTGCGGCGGTATCGGCCAGGTGCGTATGCAGCAGGGCTTTTTCTCCGTGCAGCAGACGTGCCCGCGTTGCCATGGCCAAGGCAAGATCATTTCCGATCCGTGCGACTCGTGCCACGGCGAAGGCCGTGTCGAAGAGTACAAGACGCTGTCGGTGAAAGTGCCGGCGGGTGTTGACACCGGTGATCGCATTCGCCTGTCGGGCGAAGGTGAGGCGGGCGTTCAGGGTGGGCCTACCGGCGACCTGTACGTGGTGATCAATGTGCGCGAGCACTCGATCTTCCAGCGCGATGGCAAGCACCTGTTCTGCGAAGTGCCGATCAGCTTTGTCGACGCAGCCTTGGGTGGTGAGTTGGATATTCCGACCCTTGATGGCCGGGTAAAACTCAAGATTCCCGAAGGTACGCAAACCGGCAAGCAGTTCCGCATTCGTGGCAAAGGCGTTGCGCCGGTGCGGGGTGGCGGTGCGGGCGATTTGATGTGTCGTGTGGCGGTCGAAACGCCGGTCAATCTGGGCCGTCGTCAGCGTGAACTGCTTGAAGAGTTCCGCAGCTCGCTGGAAGGCGATGACTCCCATTCGCCGAAAACCACCGGCTTTTTCGACGGTGTGAAGCGCTTCTTTGGCGACCTGTAAGGACGTGAATATGCGACGTATAGCCGTAATGGGCGCTGCCGGGCGCATGGGCAAGGCGTTGGTCGAGGCGGTGCAGCAGCGCTCACCTGCCTCGGGGCTGACGGCGGCGATCGTCCGGCCAGGCAGCACGTTGATCGGTGCAGACGCTGGTGAGCTGGCCTCGCTGGGGCGCATCGGTGTTTCATTGTCGAGCAGCCTGGCGCAGGTGGCTGACGAATTTGACGTGCTGATCGATTTCACGCTGCCGGACGTGATGCTGAAAAACCTGGCGTTCTGCCGCAAAGCGGGCAAGGCCATGGTGATCGGCACCACGGGCTTGAGTGCCGAGCAGAAACAGTTGCTGGTTGAGGCGGGCAAGGATATTCCGGTGGTGTTCGCGGCCAACTTCAGTGTCGGCGTGAACCTGTCCCTCAAGCTGCTGGATCTGGCGGCGCGGGTGTTGGGTGATGAGGCGGATATCGAAATCATCGAGACGCATCATCGCCATAAAATCGATGCGCCGTCGGGCACTGCGCTGCGCATGGGCGAGGCGATTGCCGATGCGTTAGGGCGTGACCTGTCGAAAGTCGCGGTGTATGGCCGTGAAGGTCATACCGGTGAGCGTGCGCGTGACACCATTGGTTTTGCGACCGTGCGCGGTGGTGATGTGGTCGGCGACCATACGGTGTTGTTCGCCACCGAAGGCGAGCGCCTCGAGATCACACACAAGGCTTCCAGCCGCATGACGTTCGCCAAAGGTGCGGTGCGTGCCGCGCTGTGGTTGGAAGGCCGTACGCCGGGTCTGTATGACATGCGCGATGTGCTGGACCTGCACTAATCAGTAGCTAAAACAGGGCCTTGGGATTATCCTGAGGCCCCGTTTTTACCCGCTAAGCGATGTTCTGTCGCATTCCCCTGCCTTTAAGGCTCATTAGCGGTGGACCAAAAAAGCCTTTTTCTGTAAGCTACAGCTTTAGTGTGTCCACTAAAAGCGCGCAGAATAATTCAGTGAAGAAGCGGGGTGACGTGTCCATACGTCACTCCGCTTTTTTACAACCTGCGATCGCCCTTTCAGGCTTTATTTACGGGAGGTCTTCTTGACTAAGCCAGCCATACTCGCCCTTGCTGATGGCAGCATTTTTCGCGGCGAAGCCATTGGAGCCGACGGTCAAACCGTTGGAGAGGTGGTGTTTAACACCGCCATGACCGGCTATCAGGAAATCCTTACCGATCCCTCCTACGCCCAACAGATCGTTACCCTGACCTATCCGCACATCGGCAACACCGGTACTACACCGGAAGACGTCGAGTCTGATCGTGTCTGGTCGGCGGGCCTGGTGATTCGCGACCTGCCACTGGTTGCGAGCAACTGGCGTAACACGATGTCGCTGTCCGATTACCTGAAAGCCAACAATGTGGTGGCAATCGCCGGTATCGATACGCGCCGCCTGACACGCATCCTGCGTGAAAAAGGCTCGCAGAACGGCTGCATCATGGCGGGTGACAATATTTCCGAAGAAGCGGCGATTGCCGCAGCGCAAGGTTTCCCTGGCCTGAAAGGCATGGACCTGGCGAAAGTTGTCAGCACCCGAGAGCAGTACGAGTGGCGCTCCACTGTCTGGGACTTGAAGACCGACAGCCACGCGACCATCGACGCCGCTGACTTGCCGTACCATGTTGTGGCCTACGACTACGGCATCAAGTACAACATCCTGCGCATGCTGGTTGAGCGTGGTTGCCGCGTGACCGTGGTGCCGGCGCAAACTCCTGCCAGCGACGTACTCGCCATGCAGCCGGACGGTGTGTTCTTGTCCAACGGCCCGGGTGACCCTGAGCCTTGCGACTACGCCATCACGGCGATCAAGGCAGTGCTGGAGACCGAGATTCCGGTGTTCGGTATTTGCCTTGGTCACCAGTTGTTGGCCCTGGCCTCCGGCGCCAAGACCCTGAAAATGGGTCACGGCCACCACGGCGCCAACCACCCAGTGCAAGACCTGGACACCGGCGTTGTGATGATCACCAGCCAGAACCACGGTTTTGCGGTAGATGAAGCGACCTTGCCGGCAAGCGTTCGCGCCATTCACAAGTCGCTGTTCGACGGTTCCCTGCAAGGCATCGAGCGCACCGACAAGAGCGCGTTCAGCTTCCAGGGCCACCCTGAAGCAAGCCCTGGCCCGAACGACGTAGCGCCGCTGTTCGACCGTTTCATCAATGAGATGGCCAAGCGACGCTAACTGAGTGGCCTGAGGGTGGCCCGGGAAACCGGCGGCCCCCTCAGGCTCTTCAAGGATTGTTCAAGACGGCTTGCCGACTGACCTGCGGATTTGAGTGACAAACCCATGCCAAAACGTACAGACATAAAAAGCATCCTGATTCTCGGCGCTGGCCCGATTGTTATCGGCCAGGCCTGTGAATTCGACTACTCCGGCGCCCAGGCCTGTAAAGCCCTGCGCGAAGAGGGCTACCGCGTCATCCTGGTGAACTCCAACCCGGCCACCATCATGACCGACCCGGACATGGCCGACGCCACCTACATCGAGCCGATCAAGTGGCAGACGGTTGCCAAGATCATCGAGAAAGAGCGCCCGGACGCGCTGCTGCCAACCATGGGCGGCCAGACTGCACTGAACTGCGCCCTCGACCTGGAGCGCGAAGGCGTTCTGGAGAAGTTCGGCGTAGAGATGATCGGCGCGAATGCCGACACCATCGACAAGGCTGAAGACCGTTCGCGTTTCGACAAGGCCATGAAGTCCATCGGCCTTGACTGCCCGCGCTCCGGTATCGCCCACAGCATGGACGAGGCCAACGCGGTTCTCGAAAAGCTCGGCTTCCCGTGCATTATTCGTCCGTCCTTCACCATGGGCGGCACCGGTGGCGGTATTGCTTACAACCGTGAAGAGTTCGAAGAAATCTGCGCGCGTGGTCTGGACCTGTCGCCGACTAAAGAGCTGCTGATCGACGAATCCCTGATCGGCTGGAAAGAGTACGAGATGGAGGTTGTCCGCGATAAGAAGGACAACTGCATCATCGTCTGCTCCATCGAAAACTTCGACCCGATGGGCGTGCACACCGGTGACTCGATCACCGTTGCTCCGGCGCAAACCCTGACGGACAAGGAATACCAGATCATGCGTAACGCCTCGTTGGCGGTACTGCGTGAGATCGGCGTTGAAACCGGCGGCTCCAACGTTCAGTTCGGCATCTGCCCCGACACTGGCCGTATGGTTGTGATCGAGATGAACCCGCGTGTGTCGCGTTCTTCGGCGCTGGCATCGAAAGCTACCGGCTTCCCGATTGCGCGCATCGCGGCCAAGCTGGCGATCGGTTACACCTTGGACGAGCTGCAAAACGAAATCACTGGCGGCGCTACGCCAGCGTCGTTCGAGCCGTCTATCGACTACGTCGTGACCAAGCTGCCACGCTTTGCTTTCGAAAAATTCCCGAAAGCCGATGCGCGCCTGACCACTCAGATGAAGTCGGTGGGTGAAGTCATGGCCATCGGCCGGACCTTCCAGGAATCCCTGCAGAAAGCCCTGCGTGGCCTGGAAGTGGGCGTTTGCGGTCTGGACGAGAAGCTCGACCTGAGCAACCCGGAAAGCATGAGCGTGCTCAAGCGTGAGCTGACCGTGCCGGGCGCCGAGCGCATCTGGTACGTCGCTGACGCCTTCCGCGCGGGCATGACCGTCGAAGACATCTTCGGCATGAACATGATCGACCCGTGGTTCCTGGTGCAGATCGAAGACCTGATCAAGGAAGAAGAGAAGGTCAAGACCCTCGGCCTGTCCTCTATCGACCGCGACCTGATGTTCCGCCTCAAGCGCAAGGGTTTCTCCGATATGCGCCTGGCCAAGCTGCTGGGTGTGACCGAGAAAAACCTGCGCACGCATCGCCACAAGCTGGATATTTTCCCGGTCTACAAGCGCGTTGACACCTGCGCCGCCGAGTTCGCCACCGACACCGCGTACATGTACTCCACTTACGAGGAAGAGTGCGAAGCCGCGCCGTCGGGCCGCGACAAGATCATGATCCTGGGTGGCGGGCCAAACCGTATCGGCCAAGGCATCGAGTTCGATTACTGCTGCGTACACGCCGCCCTCGCGCTGCGCGAAGACGGGTACGAGACCATCATGGTCAACTGCAACCCGGAAACCGTTTCCACCGACTACGACACTTCCGACCGTCTGTACTTCGAGCCGGTAACCCTGGAAGATGTGCTGGAAATCTGCCGCGTCGAGAAGCCAAAAGGCGTGATCGTGCAGTACGGCGGCCAAACTCCGCTGAAACTGGCTCGCGCACTGGAAGCCGCTGGCGTGCCAATCATCGGCACCAGCCCGGATGCCATCGACCGTGCCGAAGACCGTGAGCGCTTCCAGCAAATGGTTGAGCGCCTGAACCTGCGTCAGCCGCCTAACGCCACCGTGCGCAGCGAAGACGAAGCTATCCGCGCGGCCAGCAAGATCGGCTACCCGCTGGTGGTGCGTCCGTCCTACGTATTGGGCGGCCGGGCGATGGAAATCGTCTACGAAGAAGATGAGCTCAAGCGCTACCTGCGTGATGCGGTAAAAGTCTCCAACGACAGCCCGGTGCTGCTCGACCACTTCCTCAATTGCGCCATCGAGATGGACGTGGACGCGGTTTGCGACGGCACTGACGTGGTGATCGGCGCGATCATGCAGCACATCGAACAGGCGGGCGTTCACTCCGGTGACTCCGCTTGCTCGCTGCCGCCTTACTCGCTGCCGGCGCACATCCAGGACGAGATGCGCGAACAGGTCAAGAAAATGGCCCTGGAGCTGGGCGTGGTCGGCCTGATGAACGTTCAGTTGGCGCTGCAAGGCGAAGACATCTACGTCATCGAAGTCAACCCGCGCGCTTCGCGTACCGTGCCATTTGTTTCCAAATGCATCGGTGTGTCGCTGGCGATGATCGCTGCCCGTGTGATGGCCGGTAAGACCCTGAAAGAAATCGGCTTCACCAAAGAAATCATCCCGAACTTCTACAGCGTGAAAGAGGCGGTGTTCCCATTCGCCAAATTCCCTGGCGTGGACCCGATCCTGGGCCCAGAGATGAAGTCCACCGGTGAAGTGATGGGTGTGGGCGATACCTTCGGTGAAGCGTTCGCCAAAGCCCAGATGGGTGCCAGCGAAGTGCTGCCTACCGGCGGTACGGCGTTTATCAGCGTGCGTGATGACGACAAACCACTGGTTGCAGGTGTGGCGCGTGATCTGATCAACTTGGGCTTTGAAGTCGTGGCCACCGCCGGGACAGCCAAGGTGATCGAAGCTGCCGGCCTGAAAGTGCGCCGCGTCAACAAGGTGACGGAAGGCCGTCCGCACGTGGTCGACATGATCAAGAATGACGAAGTCACGCTGATCATCAACACCACCGAAGGTCGCCAGTCGATCGCGGACTCGTACTCCATTCGTCGTAATGCCTTGCAGCACAAGATCTACTGCACCACGACTATTGCTGCTGGCGAAGCCATCTGCGAAGCGCTCAAGTTCGGTCCGGAAAAGACCGTGCGTCGCTTGCAGGATCTACACGCAGGATTGAAGGCATGATCAAATACCCAATGACCGTCCAGGGCGCCAAAGCCCTGGAAGAGGAGCACGCCCACCTGACCAAGGTCGTCCGTCCGAAGCTGAGCCAGGACATCGGTACGGCCCGCGAGCTGGGCGATCTCAAGGAAAACGCCGAATACCACGCTGCTCGCGAGCAGCAGGGTATGGTTGAGGCGCGCATCCGTGACATCGAAGGCCGTATGCAGAATGCGGTAATCATCGACGTCACCACTATCCCGAAGACCGGCAAAGTGATTTTCGGCACCACGGTGGAAATCGCCAACGTCGAGACTGACGAGCGCGTTGTTTACCACATCGTGGGTGAAGACGAGGCTGACTTCAAACTTGGCAAGATCTCCGTGGGCTCACCGCTCGCGCGTGCCTTGATTGCCAAGGAAGAGGGTGATGTGGTGGCGGTGAAAACCCCTGGTGGCGTAATCGAGTACGAGATTGTTGAAGTTCGTCACCTCTGAAAGACGGCGCCCGCTGCGTGCGGGCGCCATGCTTTGGCAGCTTGCCCAGATGCTTTGGGTTGGCGGCGTGTGGTTGTTACACATTGGTATATTGCCGGCGCTGGGCCTGATTGGTTTGGCGCCGTTGCTGATCGATGAGATCGATGGATTTTTGAGCGTGCTGCTGGTGAGCTTTGCGGCGGCGTGCGTGACGCTCCAGGTGCTGGTGCTGATCAAGGCCGAGGGCATGGAGAGCTTGTGGCGGGATATTCGCGGCCAACTGCTGTTGATGGCGCTGTATGCATGCGCAATGTTTTGCGGGGTGCATATATGGCTGCCGGAAGCGTTGCGCTGGCAGCTGTTCAGCTATCTTGTGCTAGGGTTCGCAGGCTTGGTGCTGGTTATGCAGCCGGCGCCGGGATGGAGTGGCGGGGCACGCGAAGCGCGCCCGTAACCCTTGTTGTCATTTGAGCGTTATCACTTGAAGCGATGAACGTTCGACAACTGCTTGTTGGCACTGAAGTTCTTGCGATACAGCAGTGCCATCTTGCCGATGACCTGAACCAGGTCTGCTTTGCCAACCTTGCACAGTTCTGCAATGGCGGCCAAGCGCGCTTCGCGGTCAAGGATGTTGACCTTGATTTTGATCAGTTCGTGATCGCCCAATGCGCGTTCAAGTTCGGCTAACACACCTTCAGTCAAACCGTTGTCTGCCACAATCAAAACTGGTTTCAGATGATGGCCAATGGATTTGTACTGTTTCTTCTGCTCTTGAGTGAGCGGCATAATCTGACCCCTGCGTCTGATCTTGTAAAAAGCGGCGGCCAGTTTACCCGAGCGAGTCCGGGACCGCCCAGTTAATCACGACCCGTTTTATTTTCGAGGTGGCCCGTGGCCCGTTCCAAAACTAGCCTTAAGTGGCTGCAAGAGCATTTCAACGACCCTTACGTCAAAATGGCGCAAAAGGACGGCTACCGCTCCCGTGCGAGTTACAAGCTGCTTGAGCTGCAGGAAAAGGACAAACTGATCCGCCCTGGCATGACGGTTATCGATCTTGGCGCCGCGCCCGGCGGTTGGTCGCAGGTGACCAGTCGTCTGATTGGTGGTCAAGGGCGTTTGATCGCTTCCGATATTCTGGAAATGGACAGCATCTCTGATGTGACCTTTGTTCACGGGGACTTCACTCAGGACGCGGTGCTGGCTGAAATTCTTGCGGCGGTGGGAAATTCGCAGGTAGACCTTGTGATTTCCGACATGGCCCCCAATATGAGTGGATTACCGGCCGTTGATATGCCACGAGCGATGTTCCTGTGTGAACTTGCACTGGACTTGGCGGGTCGAGTACTGCGTCCGGGTGGTGATTTTCTGGTCAAGGTTTTCCAGGGTGAAGGCTTCGACGAGTATCACAAGAACATTCGCAAGCTGTTCGACAAGGTACAGATGCGCAAACCGGACTCTTCACGCGGCCGGTCTCGCGAGCAATATTTGCTGGGCCGCGGTTTCCGTGGCATCGAAGGCGCCGCCAGTGATGAGCGTCTTTGAGGATTTGAAGGGAGGCGATAGGTTTTTTTATATCGCTTTCGTCACGAAGCTTTACGAATATTGTGTAGTCAAAGTTTCACAAAGGGTTACAGACGGCGCCTGCCAGTGTTGTAGGTAATGTAGTAAGTTAGGCCGGTGAATATCATGCGAAGCGCGCGCCAGTAGCGGAGCTTGCTTCAGAGGGTAGTTAATTGAACGATATGGCAAAGAATCTGATCCTGTGGTTGATCATCGCGGCTGTCCTGGTGACGGTGATGAACAACTTCTCCAGCCCTAACGAGCCGCAGACCCTCAACTATTCCGACTTCATCCAGCAAGTTAAGGATGGCAAGGTCGAACGCGTAGCGGTTGATGGCTTCGTGATCACCGGCAAACGCAACGATGGCGACAGCTTCAAGACCATCCGCCCGAATATCCCGGACAATGGCCTGATCGGCGACCTGGTGGATAACCACGTGGTTGTTGAAGGCAAGCAGCCTGAGCGCCAGAGCATCTGGACCCAGTTGCTGGTTGCCAGCTTCCCGATCCTGGTGATTATCGCCGTGTTCATGTTCTTCATGCGCCAGATGCAAGGTGGTGCGGGGGGCAAGGGCGGACCGATGAGCTTCGGCAAGAGCAAGGCACGCCTGCTCTCCGAAGATCAGGTGAAAACTACCTTGGCTGACGTTGCAGGTTGCGATGAAGCCAAGGAAGAAGTCGGTGAGTTGGTCGAGTTCCTGCGCGACCCAGGCAAGTTCCAGCGTCTGGGCGGTCGCATTCCTCGCGGTGTGCTGATGGTGGGTCCTCCGGGTACCGGTAAAACCTTGCTGGCCAAGGCGATTGCCGGCGAAGCCAAGGTGCCTTTTTTCACCATTTCCGGTTCTGATTTCGTCGAAATGTTCGTCGGTGTCGGTGCCAGCCGTGTTCGCGACATGTTTGAACAGGCCAAGAAGCACGCGCCATGCATCATCTTCATCGATGAGATCGACGCAGTCGGTCGCCATCGTGGTGCTGGCATGGGCGGCGGTCATGACGAGCGTGAGCAGACCCTCAACCAGTTGCTGGTAGAGATGGACGGCTTCGAAATGAATGACGGCATCATCGTCATTGCCGCAACCAACCGCCCAGACGTACTCGACCCTGCATTGCTGCGTCCAGGTCGTTTCGACCGTCAGGTGGTGGTTGGTTTGCCGGACATCCGTGGCCGCGAACAGATTTTGAAAGTACACATGCGCAAAGTGCCAATGGGTGACGACGTGGCTCCTGCCGTCATTGCCCGTGGTACGCCTGGTTTCTCCGGTGCTGACTTGGCTAACCTGGTGAACGAGGCTTCGTTGTTCGCAGCCCGTACCGGCAAGCGCATTGTTGAAATGAAAGAATTTGAGCTGGCCAAAGACAAGATCATGATGGGCGCCGAGCGCAAATCCATGGTCATGTCCGAGAAAGAGAAGCAAAACACCGCTTATCACGAAGCAGGTCACGCCATTGTCGGTCGCGTTGTGCCTGAGCATGACCCGGTCTACAAAGTGTCGATCATTCCTCGTGGTCGGGCGCTGGGTGTGACCATGTTCCTGCCGGAAGAGGATCGTTACAGCCTCTCCAAGCGTGCATTGATCAGCCAGATCTGCTCGTTGTACGGTGGCCGAATTGCTGAAGAGATGACCCTTGGTTTCGACGGTGTGACCACCGGTGCTTCCAACGACATCATGCGTGCCAGCCAGATTGCACGAAACATGGTGACCAAGTGGGGCTTGTCGGAAAAACTCGGTCCTTTGATGTATGCCGAGGAAGAAGGCGAAGTGTTCCTTGGGCGTGGGGGTGGCGGTCAAAGCGCCAGCTTCTCCGGTGAGACAGCCAAGCTGATCGACTCCGAAGTGCGCAGTATCATTGACCAATGCTACGGCACGGCCAAACAGATCCTGACCGACAACCGCGACAAGCTGGATGCCATGGCTGACGCGCTGATGAAGTACGAGACCATTGATGCCGATCAGATTGACGACATCATGGCAGGTCGTACACCGCGCGAACCTCGCGACTGGGAAGGTGGCTCGGGTACATCGGGCACTCCGCCGGTGGTTTCGAACGAACGCCCTGAATCCCCGATCGGTGGCCCTGCAGCTGATCACTAAGGTTTGAAATGACTTCTGCGTTGTCTTCAACCCGGTTGCCTTGCGGCAACCGGGTTCTTGATTTGGCCCATACACATGTCATGGGCATTCTTAACGTAACCCCCGATTCATTCTCCGACGGTGGCCGATTCGGTCAGCTGGATGCCGCACTGCGTCATGCCGAGGCAATGGTCGCGGCTGGCGCTTCGTTGATTGATGTCGGTGGTGAGTCGACCCGGCCCGGCGCCCGCGTGGTTTCTCCTTTGGAGGAACTGGAGCGAGTGGCGCCGGTCGTCGAGCGTATCGCGCGTGAATTGGATGTGATCGTCTCGGTTGATACATCAACCCCTGCCGTGATGCGCGAGACAGCGCGCCTGGGGGCGGGGTTGATCAACGATGTGCGTTCACTTCAGCGCGACGGTGCCCTTGATGCTGCAGCAGCAACCGGTTTGCCGGTGTGCCTGATGCACATGCTCGGTGAGCCCGGCAACATGCAGGACAGCCCGCATTACGAAGACCTTGTTGGCGAGGTGAGTGGGTTTCTTGCGCAAAGAATGGCTCAATGCGCCAAGGCAGGAATTGCTGCCGAAAAGATCATCCTTGATCCCGGGTTTGGCTTTGCCAAGACCCTTCAACATAATTTAAGCCTGTTCAAGCACCTGGAGTCCTTGCATGCTTTGGGCCGGCCCTTGTTGGTCGGCGTTTCGCGCAAGAGCATGATAGGGCAGGCCTTGAACCGTCCAGTGGGTGAGCGGCTATACGGCGGCTTGGCGCTTGCGGCGCTTGCCGTGACCAAGGGTGCACGTATTTTACGTGTGCATGACGTGGCCGAGACGGTCGATCTAGTGCGTATGATCGCTGCTGTAGAATCAGCCGAATAAGAATGATGGAGTACTTATGACAAAGAAATATTTTGGCACCGACGGTATCCGTGGTCGGGTCGGCGAATTCCCGATCACCCCTGACTTTATGCTCAAGTTGGGCTGGGCAGCGGGCATGGCGTTTCGCAGCATGGGCGCGTGCCGCATTCTGGTCGGCAAGGACACCCGGATTTCGGGGTACATGTTTGAGTCGGCTCTGGAGGCCGGTTTGTCCGCCGCAGGTGCTGATGTAATGCTGCTCGGCCCAATGCCGACGCCTGCGATCGCCTACCTGACGCGTACCTTTCACGCTGAAGCCGGTATTGTGATCAGTGCCTCGCACAACCCGCATGATGACAACGGTATCAAGTTCTTCTCGGGTCAAGGCACCAAGCTGCCGGACGAAATCGAGCTGATGATCGAAGAGCTGCTGGATGCGCCGATGACGGTGGTGGAGTCGAGCAAGCTGGGCAAAGTATCGCGGATCAACGACGCGTCTGGTCGTTATATCGAATTCTGCAAAAGCAGCGTGCCCAGCAGCACCAATTTTGCCGGTTTGAAGATTGTGGTCGACTGCGCCCATGGTGCGACTTACAAGGTCGCGCCGAGCGTATTCAAGGAACTGGGCGCGCAGGTAACCGTGCTCTCCGCTCAGCCAAACGGCCTGAACATCAATGATAACTGCGGCTCCACTCACATGGAGCAGTTGCAGGCGGCGGTTCTGGCCGAGCATGCCGATTTGGGCATCGCCTTTGATGGCGACGGCGATCGTGTGCTGATGGTCGACCACACCGGTACTGTGGTTGACGGTGATGACCTGCTGTTCATCATCGCTCGCGACCTGCATGAGCGGAACAAGCTGCACGGCGGTGTCGTCGGAACATTGATGAGTAACCTTGGGCTTGAGCTGGCATTGGCAGACCTAGGGATTCCCTTCGTCCGTGCCAACGTCGGTGACCGTTATGTAATTGCGGAGCTGCTGGAGCGTAACTGGTTGGTCGGCGGCGAGAATTCGGGGCACATTGTGTGCTTCCAGCACACCACCACGGGTGACGCAATTATTGCAGCGCTGCAAGTGCTGTTGGCGTTGCGTCGTCGCGAGGAGAGCCTGGCCCAGGCGCGCCAAGCGCTGCGCAAGTGCCCGCAAGTGCTGTTGAATGTGCGTTTCGCCGGCGGCGAAAATCCGATCGAGCACCCTGCCGTCAAAGAGGCTTGCGAGCGTGTGAACCTGGCAATGGCGGGGCGTGGGCGGGTGTTGTTGCGCAAGTCTGGCACAGAGCCTCTGGTGCGCGTCATGGTCGAAGGTGAAGACGAAACACAGGTTCGCGGCCATGCCGAAGACCTGGCAAAACTGGTAACTGAAGTTTGCGCCTGAATTCGGCTTGCCAGTGATGATGCGGTTGGGTAACATCTGCGCCCACTTTGACCGACGAGGTACAGCATGCGTCGCACTATGGTAGCTGGTAACTGGAAGATGCACGGTACCCGCGCCAGTGTCGCTGAGCTGATCAACGGCCTTCGTCACTTGGCCTTGCCTGGCGGTGTTGATGTTGCGGTTTTTCCGCCTTGCTTGCATATCAGCCAAGTGGTTGATGGCTTGGAAGGCAAGTCGATCCAGGTCGGCGCGCAGAATTCTGCGGTGGAGCCCATGCAAGGTGCGTTGACCGGTGAGATTTCGCCGAGTCAGCTGGTTGATGCCGGTTGTGCCTATGTGCTTGTCGGGCACTCCGAGCGCCGTCAGATGATGGGCGAGCGTGATGAAACGCTCAACCGCAAGTTTGCAGCGGCACAGGCTTCTGGTCTGATTCCGATACTGTGCATAGGGGAGACCCTTGAGCAGCGTGAGTCGGGCAAAACGCTTGAAGTTGTCTCGCGTCAGCTGGGCAGCATCATCGAGGAGCTGGGTGTGGGTGCGTTTGCCAAGGCAATAATTGCTTACGAGCCGGTCTGGGCCATTGGTACCGGGCTGACTGCTACACCGCAACAGGCGCAGGATGTGCACGCAGCCATCCGCGCTCAGTTGGCGGCAGAGAATTCTGAGGTCGCACAAGGTGTGCGGCTTCTATACGGCGGCAGCGTGAAGGCGGCCAATGCGGTCGAACTGTTCGGCATGCCGGATATCGATGGGGGGCTCATTGGTGGAGCTTCCCTGAATGCAGATGAGTTCGGTGCGATTTGTCGCGCCGCGGGAAACTGAAAAAATGCTGGAAACAGTCGTAGTCGTTTTTCATCTGTTGGCTGCCCTGGGCGTAGTTGCCCTGGTTTTGCTGCAACAGGGTAAAGGTGCGGATGCTGGTGCGTCTTTCGGTGCAGGTGCTTCAAATACTGTATTCGGAAGCCAAGGTTCCTCTACCTTTCTTAGTAAGTTTACTGCTATACTTGCCGCCGGTTTCTTCATAACCAGCTTAGGGTTAGGTTACTTTGCTAAAGAGAAAGCTCATGTGCTGACTCAAGTAGGTTTGCCAAACCCGGCAGTGTTGGAAGTACCAAAAGCAAAACCGGCTTCTGATGATGTCCCGGTGCTTCAAGAGCAAAAGTCGGCTACTCCAGCGACTGACGTACCTCCAGCTCAAGAGCAGAAGTAAGAAGGGTTGTAAGCGCTGTATTGCCGAGGTGGTGGAATTGGTAGACACGCAACCTTGAGGTGGTTGTGCCCATAGGGTGTAGGGGTTCGAGTCCCCTTCTCGGTACCAATTATCAGGAGAGCCCGCTGTTGCGGGCTTTCTTGTAGGTGGAAGGTTACATTGACCCTGTAAGGGATCGGTCGTATACTTCCGCCCCAGCTTTGTCGCGGGGTGGAGCAGTCTGGTAGCTCGTCGGGCTCATAACCCGAAGGTCGTCGGTTCAAATCCGGCCCCCGCAACCAGTTTTAGCGGAGCCCCTTTTAAGGGGCTTTTTGTTAGCTGGACACTTTCAACGCCGCTGTTCGACGGCGTTTCAAGGATGGGCGTTTCGCCCATTTTTTTATTTTGCACAGCATGCACATACATGCACGAGGGGGTTCAGGTGTCGAGCAAGCTAGAAGAGTTGCAGGCCTTGCTGGCCCCGGTGATCGTGGCCCTAGGCTATGAATGCTGGGGTATTGAGTTTTCGGCTCAAGGTCGCCACTCAATGTTGCGCGTTTATATCGATAAAGAGGGCGGCGTGCTGGTGGACGATTGTGCCATTGTCAGCCGTCAGATCAGCGGTGTGCTGGATGTTGAAGATCCAATCGCTGTTGAATACACCCTCGAAGTTTCCTCGCCAGGCATGGAACGCCCACTGTTCACTATTGATCAGTTTGCAAAATTTGCCGGTGAACAAGTGAAGATCAAGCTGCGATCGCCATTCGAAGGGCGACGCAATTTTCAGGGCCTTCTGCGCGGTGTAGAAGAGCAGGATGTCGTGGTGCAGGTAGAAGACCATGAGTTCCTGTTGCCGATCGATATGATCGACAAGGCCAACATTATTCCCAGTTTTGACTGAGACGCGGATCCCGCGGATCCAATGGCTTGCGAAAGGCGAGGCGTACGATGAGCAAAGAAGTACTGCTGGTTGTTGAGTCGGTATCCAATGAAAAGGGCGTACCGGCAAACGTGATTTTTGAAGCGCTGGAGCTGGCCCTGGCCACTGCTACCAAAAAGCGTTTTGAAGACGAAGTGGATCTGCGTGTGGAAATCAACCGCCACACCGGTGCCTATGAGACTTTCCGTCGTTGGACGGTCGTCGAAGAAGCCGATCTTGATGATCCGGCCATCGAAACCTGGCCAAGCAAGGTTGCCGAAACGCATCCTGGCTCCAGCGTTGGCGATGTAGTCGAAGAAAAGATCGAGTCTATCGAGTTCGGCCGCATTGCTGCACAGACCGCCAAACAGGTCATCGTGCAGAAGGTTCGCGAAGCTGAACGCGCTCAAGTCGTTGACGCTTATCGCGAGCGCTTGGGTGAGATCATCTCCGGCACCGTGAAAAAAGTCACCCGCGATAACGTGATCGTCGATTTGGGTAACAACGCCGAAGCGTTGTTGGCTCGCGAAGACATCATTTCTCGCGAAACTTTCCGTGTTGGCGTGCGTTTGCGTGCGCTGCTCAAGGAAATCCGCACCGAGAACCGCGGCCCTCAACTGATCCTGTCGCGTACCGCGCCGGAAATGTTGATCGAGCTGTTCCGTATCGAAGTGCCGGAAATTGCCGAAGGCCTGATCGAAGTCATGGCTGCGTCCCGCGACCCGGGTTCGCGCGCCAAGATCGCGGTTCGGTCCAAGGACAAACGCATCGACCCGCAGGGCGCTTGCATTGGTATGCGCGGTTCGCGCGTCCAGGCAGTGTCGGGCGAATTGGGCGGTGAGCGTGTGGACATCGTGCTGTGGGACGATAACCCGGCGCAGTTCGTGATCAACGCCATGTCGCCGGCTGAAGTGGCGGCAATTATCGTTGACGAAGATGCCCATGCAATGGACATCGCCGTTGGCGCAGACAATCTGGCTCAGGCCATTGGTCGTGGTGGTCAGAACGTGCGTCTGGCCAGCCAACTGACCGGCTGGACCCTGAACGTGATGACCGAATCGGACATCCAGGCTAAGCAGCAAGCTGAAACCGGTGACATCCTGCGCAACTTCATCGACGAGCTGGAAGTCGACGAAGATTTGGCGCAGGTGCTGGTAGATGAAGGCTTCACCAGCCTGGAAGAGATTGCCTACGTACCGTTGGAAGAAATGCTCAACATCGACGGCTTTGACGAAGACACCGTCAACGAGCTTCGCGCTCGGGCCAAGGATCGTTTGTTGACTAAAGCCATCGCTACTGAGGAAAAGCTGGCAGACGCCCATCCGGCCGAAGACCTACTCTCGCTTGAGGGTATGGACAAGGATTTGGCGATGGAACTGGCGGTGCGCGGCGTAATTACCCGCGAAGACCTGGCCGAGCAGTCTATTGACGATCTGCTCGACATCGACGGCATTGACGATGATCGTGCCGGCAAGTTGATCATGGCCGCCCGAGCCCATTGGTTCGAGTAACTAGGCGCGGCCTGAGGAGAGAAGTGCATGACGCAAGTCACGGTGAAACAACTGGCCGATGAGGTCAAAACACCGGTAGAGCGCCTGTTGCAGCAGATGCGTGAGGCAGGTCTGCCGCACACCGCCGCCGACGAAGGTGTGAGCGACAGTGAGAAGCAGTCTTTGCTGACTCACTTGAAGAGCAGCCACAAGGCGAAAGTGGAAGAACCGCGCAAGATTACATTGCAGCGCAAAACCACCAGCACCCTGCGTGTTGCTGGTAGCAAAAGCATCAGCGTTGAAGTACGCAAGAAGAAAGTCTTCGTACAACGCAGCCCGGAAGAAATCGAAGCCGAGCGCAAACGCGATCTGGAAGAACGTCGTGCAGTAGAAAATGCTGCTCGTCAGAAGGCTGAAGAAGAAACCAAGCGTCGCGCCGAAGAAGAAGCGCGTCGCCAGCCTACTGCCGCGCAACCTGCTGCTGACGCAGTTGCCGCGCCAAGCGCTCCTGTTGAAGCTGTGCGTGAGGCCGCTCCGGTTGCCGCTGCTCCTGCAGCTGACGCCCGCAAACGCGATGAACCTCGTCGTCCGGACAAACCTCGTGCCGACGACAACAATCGTCGCAGTGGCGGTGGTGATGGTGAGCGTAAAAACGCTCCGCATCGTGCTTCGGTCAAAGAGAAAGCGCCTGCTCCACGCGTTGCTCCACGTACCACCGACGAAGAAAGCGACAGCTTCCGTCGTGGTGGTCGCGGCAAGGCCAAGCTGAAAAAGCGCAACGCTCACGGTTTCCAGAGCCCAACCGGCCCTGTCGTGCGTGATGTGCAGATCGGCGAGACCATTTCTGTTGGCGATCTCGCCAATCAGATGTCGGTCAAAGCGGCTGAAATCATCAAGTTCATGTTCAAACTGGGTACGCCAGCGACCATCAACCAAGTGCTTGATCAGGAAACTGCTCAACTGGTAGCTGAAGAACTGGGCCACAAAGTGACCCTGGTCAGCGACACCGCCCTGGAAGATTCCCTGGCCGAGTCCCTGAAGTTTGAAGGTGAGACGTTCTCCCGTGCGCCAGTCGTGACCGTAATGGGCCACGTTGACCATGGTAAAACGTCGCTGCTCGACTACATCCGTCGTGCCAAGGTAGCTGCTGGCGAAGCCGGCGGTATTACTCAGCACATCGGTGCGTACCACGTTGAAACCGAACGCGGCATGGTCACCTTCCTCGACACCCCGGGTCACGCCGCGTTTACCGCAATGCGTGCTCGTGGTGCCAAGGCGACTGACATCGTGATTCTGGTAGTTGCAGCGGACGACGGCGTAATGCCGCAGACCATTGAAGCTGTCCAGCACGCCAAGGCCGCGGGTGTTCCACTGGTTGTTGCAGTGAACAAAATCGATAAGCCGGGCGCCGATCTTGATCGCATCCGTAGCGAGTTGTCGGTTCACGGCGTGACGTCCGAAGAGTGGGGCGGTGATACGCCATTCGTTTCGGTTTCGGCGAAAGTCGGTACCGGTGTAGACGAATTGCTCGAAGCGGTCCTGCTGCAAGCTGAAGTACTTGAACTGAAAGCAACCCCTTCGGCCCCAGGTCGCGGTGTTGTGGTTGAATCGCGTCTCGACAAAGGTCGGGGCCCGGTTGCAACTGTTCTGGTTCAAGACGGTACTCTGCGCCAAGGCGACATGGTGCTGGTCGGTTCGAACTATGGCCGCGTACGTGCCATGCTCGACGAGAACGGCAAGCCAATCAAGGAAGCCGGTCCTTCCATCCCTGTCGAGATTCTCGGCCTGGACGGTACCCCGGACGCTGGCGACGAGATGAGCGTGCTGTCGGACGAGAAGAAAGCCCGTGAAGTGGCTCTGTTCCGTCAAGGCAAGTTCCGCGAAGTCAAATTGGCTCGCGCTCACGCCGGCAAGCTGGAAAACATCTTCGAAAACATGGGCCAGGCAGAGAAGAAGACGCTTAACATCGTCCTCAAATCTGACGTCCGTGGTTCTCTCGAAGCGTTGAACGGCGCCTTGAATGGCCTGGGTAATGACGAAGTGCAAGTGCGTGTTGTCGGTGGCGGCGTAGGTGGTATCACCGAATCCGACGCCAACCTGGCACTCGCTTCCAACGCTGTACTGTTTGGCTTCAACGTGCGTGCCGATGCTGGCGCTCGCAAGATCGTCGAGCAGGAAGGCCTGGACATGCGTTATTACAACGTCATCTACGACATCATCGAAGACGTCAAGAAAGCCCTTACCGGCATGCTTGGCAGCGACGTTCGGGAGAATATCCTGGGTATCGCCGAGGTGCGTGACGTGTTCCGCTCGCCGAAGTTCGGCGCGATCGCAGGTTGCATGGTTATCGAAGGTGTTGTGCACCGTAACCGTCCAATCCGCGTACTGCGTGAAGACATCGTTATCTTCGAAGGCGAGCTGGAATCCCTCCGCCGCTTCAAAGACGACGCTTCCGAAGTGCGTGCCGGCATGGAATGCGGTATCGGCGTCAAGAGCTACAACGACGTCAAAGCTGGCGACAAAATCGAAGTTTACGAGAAGGTTCAGGTTGCTCGCAGCCTCTAACTCGCGCACTTCAGGAGCCACGCAGCGTGTGGGCATGCAAATGCCCCGCGCAGCGTTCGGACTCTAAACGCAACGCCCGGTCTGGCTTTTGTCAGGCCGGGCGTTTGCCGCTTTCAGACCCCACGGGTTTCACCGTGTGGCAGTAACAGGTAACAAGACATGGCAAAAGAATACAGCCGTACCCAGCGTATCGGCGATCAGATGCAGCGCGAGCTGGCCCAACTGATCCGTCGCGAAGTCAAAGATCCACGCGTTGGCCTGGTTACCATCACCGCCGTTGAAGTGAGCCGTGACGTAGGTCACGCCAAGATCTTCATCACCGTGATGGGGCAGGACAATAGCGAAGAAATCGCGCAAAGCATCAAGGTGCTCAATTCCGCCGCAGGTTTCCTGCGTATGCAGTTGGCCCGTGAAATGAAGTTGCGCAGTGTTCCCCAGTTGCATTTCCACTACGACGAAAGCGTCGTACGGGGTGCGCACCTGTCGGCACTGATCGAGCGCGCCGTGGCGGAAGACAATCAGCACCCGTCCACACCTGAAGACGCCAAGGAGTAAGCGGTGGCTCAGGTCAAACGTATCCGTCGCAACGTCAGCGGCATCATCCTGCTCGACAAGCCCATTGGTTTTACCTCCAATGCTGCCTTGCAGAAGGTTCGCTGGTTGCTCAATGCCGAGAAGGCCGGGCACACCGGTAGCCTCGACCCGCTGGCCACCGGCGTACTGCCGTTGTGCTTTGGCGAGGCGACCAAGTTCTCGCAGTACCTGCTCGATTCCGACAAGGGTTACGAAACCCTGATGCAACTGGGCAAAACCACCACCACGGCGGATGCCGAAGGTGATGTTTTGCAGGTTCGCGACGTGACCGTTGGTCGTGCTGATATTGAAGCTGCTTTACCCGGTTTTCGTGGGAAAATCAGCCAGATACCGCCGATGTACTCCGCGCTCAAGCGTGATGGGCAGCCACTTTACAAACTGGCACGTGCGGGCGAAGTAGTGGAGCGTGAACCGCGTTCTGTTACTATTGCGCGCTTGGAATTGCTCGCCTGTGAAGGCGACACTGCCCGCTTGGCCGTGGACTGCAGCAAAGGCACCTATATCCGTACCCTGGTGGAAGATATTGGTGAACAGCTCGGTTGCGGCGCGTACGTTGCAGAACTGCGACGCACACAGGCCGGCCCTTTCAGCCTGGCGCAGACCGTCACGCTGGAAGAGTTGGAAGCCGTACACGCCGAAGGCGGCAATGAGGCGGTTGATCGCTTCCTGATGCCATCGGACAGCGGTTTGCTCGATTGGCCATTGCTGCACTTCTCGGAGCACAGCGCGTTCTACTGGCTTAACGGCCAACCGGTACGCGCCCCGGATGCCCCGAAGTTCGGCATGGTGCGGGTACAGGATCACAACGGTCGCTTTATCGGTATCGGTGAAGTGAGCGAAGACGGGCGCATCGCGCCACGTCGACTGATTCGGTCAGAATGACCGAACGAGTGTGGCTGTTAACAGGCACGGTCAACACTCATTTTTAGATACAGGGATTTGTCCCTGGCCTGTTGAGATCACCCTTTGGGTGGTTTCCTGAAAAAAGGATTGCCTCATGGCTCTCGACGTTCAAGAAAAAGCACAAATCGTAGCTGACTATCAGCAAGCTGTTGGTGACACTGGTTCGCCAGAAGTGCAAGTTGCACTGCTGACCCACAACATCAACAAGCTGCAAGGTCACTTCAAGGCCAACGGTAAAGATCACCACTCCCGTCGTGGTCTGATCCGCATGGTAAACCAGCGCCGTAAGCTGCTGGACTACCTGAAAGGTAAAGATCTGGGCCGTTACCAGGCTCTGATCGCTCGCCTGGGTCTGCGTCGCTAACAAGCGATTGCGCTAGAGGTTGGTTGTCTGTCGTGTGTCAGTGGGATTCCCGCTGGTTCATGGCAGGCTCCCAGCCTCAAGTTTTATCTGGATACACGTTTTACCCTGGACCAGGATCGGGCCGATTCCCGACATTGCCCAAGAATTTCGCAAGAAGACAAGTTCCCCAAGAGCCACAAAGAAGGTAGGACACCGTGAACCCGGTTATCAAAAAATTCCAGTTCGGTCAGTCGACCGTTACCCTCGAGACAGGCCGTATCGCCCGTCAAGCCTCCGGCGCAGTGCTGGTTACCGTTGACGACGACGTCACCGTATTGGTGACCGTTGTGGGTGCCAAGCACGCGGACCCAAGCAAAGGCTTTTTCCCTCTTTCCGTTCACTACCAGGAAAAAACTTACGCTGCCGGTAAGATCCCTGGCGGTTTCTTCAAGCGCGAAGGTCGTCCTTCCGAGAAAGAAACCCTGACTTCCCGACTGATCGATCGTCCGATCCGTCCGCTGTTCCCGGAAGGTTTCATGAACGAAGTGCAGGTTGTCTGCACCGTCGTTTCCACCAGCAAGAAAACCGATCCGGACATCGCTGCGATGATCGGTACCTCGGCTGCGCTGGCAATTTCCGGTATTCCTTTCGATGGCCCGATCGGCGCTGCCCGTGTTGCTTTCCATGAAAGCACCGGCTACCTGCTGAACCCGACTTACGAGCAACAGAAAGCATCGAGCCTGGACATGGTCGTTGCCGGTACCTCGGAAGCTGTATTGATGGTTGAATCGGAAGCCAAAGAGCTGACCGAAGACCAGATGCTGGGCGCGGTGCTGTTTGCTCACGACGAGTTCCAGGTTGTGATCAACGCCGTTAAAGAATTGGCTGCTGAAGCTGCCAAGCCGACATGGGCCTGGGCTCCACAGCCTGAAGCCACTGCATTGCTGGGCGCTATCCGTGCCGAATTCGGCGACGCGATCTCCCAGGCTTACGCCATCACCGTCAAGGCCGACCGTTACGCTCGCCTGGGCGAGTTGAAGGACCAGGTTGTTGCCAAGCTGTCCGGTGAAGAAGGCCAGCCTTCTTCCAGCGAAGTCAAAGCTGCTTTCGGCGAAATCGAATACCGCACCGTTCGCGAAAACATCGTTAACGGCAAGCCACGTATCGACGGCCGCGACACCAAGACCGTACGCCCGCTGAACATCGAAGTCGGCGTTCTGCCGAAGACTCACGGTTCGGCGCTGTTCACCCGTGGCGAAACGCAGGCCTTGGTCGTTGCCACTCTGGGTACTGCCCGTGACGCCCAACTGCTGGACACCCTGGAAGGCGAGAAAAAAGACCCGTTCATGCTGCACTACAACTTCCCTCCGTTCTCGGTAGGTGAGTGTGGTCGCATGGGTGGTGCTGGTCGTCGCGAAATCGGTCACGGCCGTCTGGCTCGTCGTTCGATTGCCGCCATGCTGCCTGCTGCTGATGTGTTCCCGTACACCATTCGTGTTGTGTCGGAAATCACCGAGTCCAACGGTTCCAGCTCCATGGCTTCGGTCTGCGGTGCCTCCCTGGCGCTGATGGACGCTGGTGTGCCGATGAAGGCGCCGGTAGCCGGTATCGCCATGGGCCTGGTTAAAGAAGGCGAGAAGTTCGCCATCCTGACCGACATCCTGGGTGACGAAGACCACTTGGGCGACATGGACTTCAAGGTAGCCGGTACCGCCAAGGGTGTTACCGCGCTGCAGATGGACATCAAGATCAAAGGCATCACCGAAGAAATCATGGAGATCGCTCTGGGCCAAGCCCTGGAAGCGCGCCTGAATATCCTCGGCCAGATGAACCAGATCATTGGTCAGTCGCGCACCGAGCTGTCGGAAAATGCTCCGACCATGATCGCGATGAAAATCGACACCGACAAAATCCGTGATGTTATCGGTAAAGGCGGCGCGACCATCCGTGCGATCTGTGAAGAGACCAAGGCTTCGATCGACATCGAAGACGACGGCTCGATCAAAATCTTCGGCGAAACCAAAGAAGCTGCAGAAGCTGCGCGTCAGCGCGTTCTGGGCATCACCGCTGAGGCCGAGATCGGCAAGATCTACGTCGGTAAGGTTGAGCGCATCGTCGACTTCGGCGCATTCGTCAACATCCTGCCGGGCAAAGACGGTCTGGTTCACATCTCCATGCTGAGCGATGCTCGCGTAGAGAAAGTGACCGATATTCTGAAAGAAGGCCAGGAAGTGGAAGTGCTGGTACTGGACGTGGACAACCGCGGCCGTATCAAACTGTCCATCAAGGACGTAGCAGCAGCCAAGGCTTCGGGCGTTTAATCACCCGCACGCTTCACGCTGATGAAAAGAGGACCCTTCGGGGTCCTTTTTTTACGCCTGCAGAAAATGTCTAAAAAACAAGCGCTTAGTTATATCCAAAAACCGCAACTTGCATGCAGTCATGGCTGCCTTCATGCAAGTTGCACGATTTCGAAAATTCATGATTTTGTTAAATTGTTGTTTTATAAGGGTTTTTATTTGCAAAGTGACTTGGCACAGTGTCTGCAATATCCCTGTTAACGCTGCAGCATCAAGGTTCACACACTGCAGTCTTTCAATAAAACAGGAGTTACTCGTATGAAGAAGTTCGCTCTCGCTACCGCAACTGCTACTGCTCTGACCCTGGCCATGGCTAACGCTGCCTTCGCCCAGCCTTCCCAGGCGCCTATGACCTTGGCAGCCGGCGAAATGACCCAGGCCAAAGAGTCGACTTCGGACACTTGGATCACTACCAAAGTTAAAGCTGATCTGCTGACCGAGAAAGGCATTCCTGGTTCGGACATCAAGGTTGAGACCAACAAAGGCGTGGTTTCCCTGTCCTCGACAGTAGCAATCTCCGACTCGCAGAAAGCTACTGCTGTAGCGATCACCAAGCGCATCAAAGGTGTAACCGCCGTTTCGGCTGACGGTCTGCTGGCTGGCGGCGCTGTTAAGGCTGACAACATCGACAAATCCAAAGACGCCACTTCGGACACCTGGATCACCACCAAAGTGAAAGCTGATCTGGTCACCGAGAAAGGCATTCCTGGTACCGACATCAAAGTCGAAACCAACAAGGGTGTAGTTTCCCTGTCCTCTTCTGTCGCAGTGACCGAAGCACAGAAAACCACCGCGGTGAATATCACCAAGAAAATCAAAGGCGTTAAAGCTGTATCGGCCGATGGCCTGAAAGCAGAGTAACGCTACATTATTCGTTTGAATCGAACGGCGGCGGCTTAGGGTGAGTTAGATTTCCACCCAACGCACCTCTGGAGTTCATGCGACCGACCACACGGATGTGGTCATTACAGGCCCCGGCACTTGTGTCGGGGCCTGTTCTATTCTGGGGCGGGTATTCCTGTAACCCTCAACTCAAGGTCACAAGGCTGCCGTGGCGAGCGCGCTTGCTCGCCACAGGGCGCTAGCCCCACAGCCAGCCGCCGATTACTCGGCGTCCAGGTGCAGCGGCGTAATGACTCGGCCATCCTTCTCGGCTTGCCCCAGGTTGGCGTCGATGAAGTACACCCGGTCATCTTGTAACTGGCCCTTGTCCACCAGGTAGTCCTTGATGGTACTGGCCCGGTCCTGGCCGAGTTGGCGCAGCAGCACGTCACTGGCGCTCCAAAACTTGATCACGCCGTCACGCAGCTTCGCGGTGCGCTCGTCACTGCTCAGGTCTTTCCACTGCGCCGGAGGTTGTTGTTTCAGGCGGGTGCGGTAGATACCTTCCAGCAACGGCGCTTTTTCTTTTTCCGGTACTTCCAGCAGCGATGCCTGGGCCGGAACTTTGTCGCCGCGGCGCTGGAGTATCTTGTAGTAGTTGTATTGGTATTCACGCTCAAGACGTTCGGCGGCGATGAACGGGCCATCGCTGCTGGCAGCCGCAGTGCCTTCGATTTCCAGGCGTAGGGTAGGGCGCTCTTTCAGCGCCTTTGCCAGGGTGTTGAGCGCGCCCTCGGCGTCCTTGCTCAAATCGCTGGAGCCCGCAGCGAAAGACACCGTGCCGAGGTCTTCCGAGCCGCCACCGCTTACCAGCCCGCCAATGAACTTGAATGGCGACGTAGCCGCGCGTACCACCAGGTTACGCAGGGTTTGCCACACAATCGGCATCACGCTGAATTGCGGATTATTCAGGTCGCCGGTCACCGGCAACTCCAGCGAGATTTTGCCGTCGCTGTCTTTGAGCAGTGCAATCGCCAGGCGAATCGGCAAGTCCACCGCATCGGCGCTGTCGACCTTGTCACCCAGTTGCAGCTGTTCGATCACCACTTTGTTCTGCGCCTTCAACTGGCCTTTGGTGATCACGTAGTGCAGGTCGAGGTTCAGGCGGCCCTTGCGGATACGGAAGCCCGCGAACTTGCCGGAATACGGCGTCAACGTAGTCAGTTCGACGCGCTTGAAGCTGGTGGCGATATCCAGCGCCGCCATCGGGTTAAATGGGTTTACAGCACCTTTGATAGTCACCGGCGCATAGCGATCCACCTTGCCGTTGATATCGACGCTGGCCGGTTTGGCCTGACGACTATCAATAGTGCCTATCTGCCCGTTGAGTTGTTGAACGGCCGTGGCGAAGTTGGGCGTGAGGCTGAAGTCGGCGAAGTTGGCCGAGCCGTCGTTGATCGCGATCTGCCCAATGTGAATGCCCAAGGGCTTGTCTTTGCTGGCGGCAGGTTTGGCTGCCGATGAGTTGCCACTGTCGGCGGGCTGCGGGATCAGCAAGTCGTCGATGTTAGTCGTGCGGTCATCGTTGATCATGAAACGCACATAAGGTTGCAGCAGGGTGACCTTGTCAATCGACACGCTGTCGCCGTGTTGATAGTTCACGCCTTCCAGCACCAGGCGCTGCCACTTGAGGAAGTCGCGGGTCTTGAGGGTGTCGAGGGTGTGCAACTGATCGACCTGAGCATTGCCGGTGACCTGAAGTGCCAGCGGGTCAGTGCTTTTCAGGTTCACATCGAGGTTGCTGCCGAGCATGCCACTGCGCAGTTCCAGCCGAATAAACGGGCTGATATACGCCTGTGCTACCCGAAGGTCGATGTCTTGGGTGGTGACTTTGAGCTTGGCACTGACCGGGTTGAGGTTGACCGCGCCGGTAGCCTGAATTTTGCCTTGTTTGCCCAGGCCGGTGTCGACCTTCAGGTTAAACGGGCTTTGGTTGAGGCTGTCGAAGTTCTGCACGTCGACATTCAGCGGCCCCAGTTCCAGCGCTACTGCCGGGTTGGCCTGACGGTCGGCCAAGTGCACCTGATAGTTGCGCAACTGCACATCTTTGAGCAGCACTTGCCACGGTTTGCTAGGCGCCGCAGGTGCAGCTTTGGGCGAATCGGCGGTTGCCGGGGCGGTCGCCGGTTCAGGCGCCTTGGCCGGTTTGCTTGGTTGGCTGGCAAACAGTTTCTGCCAGTCCAGTTGGCCATCGGCTTCGCGGGCGGCCCATGTCTCGAGTTTATTGCTGCGAATTTTGCCGACAATGACCTGCTGCCTGGCCAGATCTACTGTGGTTTCGCTGATGTCCAGGCGTTCCAGGCGTGCCAGCGGGCGACCATCCGGCGCCTTGATCGCGAAGGGCGCGATGCTCGCGGCGGTGTTGGTCAGCTTCAATTCGGTTTGTTTGGCGAGGCTGAAGGTGTAGTCGGTGCTGAAATTCAGTACACCGTTTTCCAGCACCAATGGCACCGCGTCACGTACGTACGGCCACCAGGCTTTCATCTTGCCGTCGGTGACTTTCAGCGTGCCCTTGGACGTGATCGGTACCAGGCTGAAATTACCTTTCCAGTCAATTTGCCCACCCTCAGGGCCTGCGGCCACCAAGGTCATGTCGGCATTATCTTCCGGCAGCGTGCTGAGGTTTTTCAGCTCAAAGTCGAGCGTGTCGTAGAGGAATTCAATCGGTTCGCTGGGGCGCAAATCTTGAAAGTGCACATAGCCACCCGCCAGCTTGATGCTGTCGATGCGCAATGGGAACGGTTTTGCGTTCGGGTCGGCCGGGGTCGGCTCACTCGGCGGCAGCTTGAACAGTTGCGCCAGGTTCAGTTGGCCGGATTTGTCGAACAGCAGCTCGGTCTTGGGTTTATCCAACTGCACATCGGCCAAGTGCAGGGCGCGGGTCCACAGGCTGTCGATCTGCAGGTTGGCATAGAGACGTTCAAAACCCAGTTGTTCTTTGCCGGGTTCGCCGATGTTCAGGCCCCAAAGGGTCACTTCAAGGCTGAACGGGTTGAGCTCGATACGCTCAATGCGCGCCGGCACTGTGGCGTAATTGGCCAACTGTTGGTTGGCAATGCGAAGGGCGATGCCCGGCAGAATCAAAAAGCCCAGCAAACTGTACAGAGCAAGCGCGACCAACAGGGCGCCGGTGGTGCGAATCAAACCTTTGGGCATGGGTGACGCCAACTATGTCAAACGAGAGTGTCTTGGAGTATGGCACGGGTTTTCGGTTCCGAAGCGCCCGGCCTTTTGAGACAAGTCCTACAGGTGCAGAATCAGCGTTTTCAGCGGCGGCTGCTGGTCCTTGGACGGAAAGTCAGCGCCAGGTGCCATGATCTGCCAGTCGCGTACCGGGCGGCCGGCTTTTTCGGCGCAGCGCAGCACCTGTTCACGCCAATCATCCATGCTGACCTTTGCCAAATTATTGCAGCAGATCAGCACGCCATTCTCGGCAGTCGCCAACAGCGCAGGCTTTAGCAAACTCTGGTAGTCGCGTAGCAGGTCGACGGTGCCGAAGGCGCTCTTGGCCCACGCCGGCGGGTCAAGCAGCACCAAGTCATATTGGCGTTGCTCAAGGTGTGGATAACTCGGCAGCTTATGCCCGCGACGTTGGGTAATCGGCAAGCCCGCGAGTTGGCGAATCGCCGGGAAATAGTCGGACTGTACAAACGCCATGCCGGGCAATTTCGGGTTCAACAGGCCGTTTTCGCGACCGACCGCCAGGTTGCCCTCGGCAAAGTCCAGGTTGCACACCTCACTGGCGCCGCCGGCTGCCGCGCTTAAGCCAACCCCACAGGTGTAGGCGAACAGGTTCAGCACGCTTTTGCCGGCGCTGTGCTCCTTGACCCAGCCGCGTGTGTTGCGCAGGTCGAGGAACAGCAGTGGGTCCTGCCCGGCATGTCGCCCGCGGACACGGTAATTGAGGCCCCACTCATGCCCGATCAAGTCTTGCAGTGCTTCGGGTTGCGCCCGGTACACCGTGTCTTCACGGTCGACCCGCGAGTTGCCACGCGAGCGGTCGTTGTACACCAGCAACAACTCCAGGCCGATGAACTGGTTGACCTGTTGGTGCAGGTCCAGCAGGTCCGCTGTTTCCAACGATTGATGGAAGCTTTGCACCAGCAGTTGCGGGCCATAACGGTCGATGGTCAGGCCGCCGGCGCCTTCCTGGCTACCGTGGAACAACCGGTAGCAGTCAGTGCCTTGGGCATGCAACTCGTTGATCAGGTCTTGGCGATGATTGAGAGCGGCGCGCAGCGCCTGATTCAAAGGAGTCATGAAGCGCGCCTTACAGGGTAAATGTGGGCGCGGAGTTTAACAGCTATGCGGCGCCGCCCACATCAGCCCCGTCCACCTGTGGCCACGTTACGCCGATGCCCACGTTGCTCAGAGCTTAGCGGTTCAGGCGTTTGTCGATCAGGCCGTCCACTGCGTCGGGCTCGACGCTGTTCATCAATGTCACAAACGCGTAAATGCCTTGGCCTTTGACATCATGCGGATACCCTGCGACGACTGGTAGTCGCCTTGTGAGCTGCGCAGCGCACGGCATCGGCGATGGGGAATGTGCTGATCGAACATGAGCGGTGCTTGTTCTTGTTTTCGGGACACGTCACAAGATGCACGCTGTGGGGGAGGGTTCAAGGCCAACGTCCAAACGGACGTTGGCCCTGTTGACCGGCTTCAGCCGCGGTGACGGCCGCGGAAATAGTTGATCAAGCCCTGAGTCGACGCGTCGTCAGCCAGGGTTTCTTCGGCGCCGGTCAGGCGGTTATACACGCCTTTGCCCAACTCTTTGCCCAGTTCAACGCCCCATTGGTCAAAGGCATTGATGCCCCAGACCACGCTTTGCACGAACACTTTGTGTTCATACATCGCGACCAGTGCGCCCAGACGGCGCGGGCTGATGCGCTCCACCACGAGGGTGTTGCTTGGGCGGTTGCCTGGAATGACCTTGTGCGGTGCCAGCTTCTGCACCTCGGCTTCCGGTATGCCTTTTTCGCGCAGTTCGGCTTCGGCTTCGCTACGGGTTTTACCCAGCATCAAGGCCTGGCTCTGCGACAGACAGTTGGCGTACAGCCACTGGTGGTGGTCGGACACCGGGTTGAAACTGACGATCGGCACGATGAAGTCGGCCGGGATCAGTTGGGTGCCTTGGTGCAGCAGTTGGTGGTATGCGTGCTGACCATTGCAACCCACGCCGCCCCAGATCACCGGGCCAGTATCGGTGGACACGGGCGTGCCGTCCTGGCGGACGCTCTTGCCGTTGGATTCCATGTCCAACTGTTGCAAGTGCTTGGTGATGTTACGCAGGTAATGGTCATACGGCAGGATCGCGTGGCTCTGCGCGCCCCAGAAGTTGCCGTACCACACGCCGAGCAGGCCCAGCAGTACCGGCATGTTCTGTTCAAACGGAGCGTTCTGGAAATGCTGGTCCATGGTGTAGGCACCGGACAGCAGTTCCTTGAAGTTGGACATGCCGATGGCCAGGGCGATTGGCAAACCGATCGCCGACCACAGCGAGTAACGACCGCCTACCCAGTCCCACATCGGGAAGATGTTTTCTTCGCGAATACCGAAGGCCACTGCCGCCGCGTTATTGCTCGATACCGCGATGAAGTGGCGGTAGAGCTCAGCTTCCGAACCACCCTGAGCCAAGTACCAGGCGCGAGCGGCCTGGGCGTTTTTCAGGGTTTCGAGGGTATTGAAGGATTTCGACGAGACGATAAACAGCGTGGTCTCGGCGCGCAGCTTCATCGTCAGCTCGTGGAACTCGCTGCCGTCGATGTTCGCCAGGTAATGGCAGCGCACGCCTTTGTGGGCGTAAGACAGCAGCGCTTCAGAGACCAGTTCCGGGCCGAGGAACGAGCCACCGATGCCGATGTTGACCACGTCAGTGATCGGCTTCTCGGTGTAACCACGCCACAGGCCGTCGTGGATGCGGCCGACCAGGTCAGTGATCTGGTTCAGCACTTTGTGCACGTCCGGCATGATGTTCACGCCGTTGACCGACAGCTTGTCGCCCACCGGGCGGCGCAAGGCGGTGTGCAGCGCCGGGCGGCCTTCGGATGAGTTGACGGGCTCGCCGGCGTACAGCGCGTCGATGGCGCCTTTAAGGTCGACTTCCTTGGCCAGGCCTACCAGCAAATCGCGGGTCTCGCTGGTGATCAGGTTTTTCGAGTAATCGAGGAAAAGCCCGCAGCTGCTCAAGGTGAACTGTGAAAAGCGCTGGGGATCGGCGTTGAACGCCTCGCGCATGCTGAAATCCTGCATGGCTTGGCGATGTTGATTGAGCGCTTGCCAGGCGGGCAGAGCGGTAACGTCATGAGGAGTGCGGTAGTACGCCATCGCTGCGGGTTTCCTTTTTATTACGGGGACTGCCTTTAGGACACTTCAAGTGCCGGAACGTCCAGTCTTTCGTCAAGCGTGGGTTCCGGACAGCGCTAGCATGAGCGCCGGGCGATTACATTAAACCTAGCGTGTCGATATGTCTTGGCTTTGTCTGCGCTGTAGCCGGTACTTTTTTATACCGGCGCAGCAGGGAGGGCAAGCGGCGAGCAGCTTTTTGCAGAAAAAACCAGGCAGGATCAGGCCAGGTTCAGGTGCAGGTTGTCGATCAGGCGCGTCGCGCCCAAGTACGCCGCCACCAGGATCACCACATCACGGTCCTCAGGCGTCGCCGGGCGCAGGTTCACGCCGTGGCGCACTTCGAGGTAGTCCATGCGCAACCCGGCGGCTTCGATCCGTTGGACCTGCTCGGCCCGCAGCGTGGCGAAATCGTGATCACCGGCCTTGATCGCGGCGGCCATCTGGCTGAGGCTGCGATACAGCACGGGGGCAATGGCGCGCTGCTCGTCGCTGAGGTAACCGTTGCGCGATGACAGCGCCAGGCCATCGGCGGCACGCACGGTCGGCTCGCCGACGATCTGGATCGGCAGGTTCAGGTCATGCACCATGGCGCGGATCACCGCCAGTTGCTGGTAGTCCTTCTGGCCAAACACTGCCATGTCCGGCTGGACCATATTGAACAGCTTGTTGACGACCGTGGCCACGCCTTCGAAGTGCCCGGGGCGGCTGGCACCGCATAGGCCTTCGGACAGTTGCGGCACGCTGACGCGGGTTTGGCCGCCCATGCCGCCGGGGTACATTTCGTCGACGCTCGGCGCGAACAGCAGGTTGCAGCCGGCTTGCAGGAGCTTTTCCTGATCGGCGGCAAGCGTGCGCGGGTACTTGTCCAAATCTTCGCCGGCGCCGAACTGCAGCGGGTTGACGAAAATACTCGCCACCACGAATTCCGATTGCTGCGCCGCCTTGCTCACAAGGGTGGCGTGGCCGCTGTGCAGGTTACCCATGGTGGGCACAAAGCCGATGCGCTTGCCGGCACTGCGTGCGTGGGCGACGGCTGCTCGCAGTTCTCGTACGGTTTTAACGGTGTTCATGCAGAAAATCCGTGTTCGGCGCCAGGGAAGGTAACGGCTTTGACTTCACTGACGTAGGCGCTCAGCGCGGCGTGGATGCTGTCTTGGCCGGCCATGAAGTTCTTCACGAACTTCGGCGCACGGCCGGTCAGCGTCAGGCCGAGCATGTCGTGCACCACCAGTACTTGGCCGTCGGTGGCGGAACCCGCGCCAATCCCGATCACCGGTACTTTGACCGCTTGGGTGATCTCCGCCGCCAGCTCGCTCGGCACGCATTCCAGCAAAATCATCGCGGCACCGGCTTGCTCCAGGGCAATCGCGTCAGCTCGCATCTGGCGCGCCTGGGCTTCGTTGCGGCCTTGAACCTTGTAGCCGCCGAGGATGTTCACCGACTGCGGTGTCAGCCCCATGTGCGCGCACACCGGCACACCGCGCTCAGCCAGCAGGCGGATCGACTCGGCGAGCCAGGCGGCGCCTTCGACCTTGATCATGTGCGCCCCGGCTTGCATCAGTTTGCCGGCGTTCTGGAACGTCTGTTCGACGGTGGCATAACCCATGAACGGCAGGTCGGCGATGATAAAAGCACCGTCGTTACCGCGTTTGACGCTGGCGGTGTGGTAGGCGAGTTCGTCGGTGGTGACGGGCAAGGTGCTGTCATTGCCTTGAAGAACCATGCCCAGTGAGTCACCTACCAGCAACACTTCGACGCCGGCCTGGCAACTGGCGTGGGCAAAGGTGGCGTCGTAGCAGGTCAGCATGGTGATTTTTTCACCTTTGAGCTTGAGGCTCTGCAAGGTGGTCAGGGTAACGTCTGGCATGAAAAGGGTCCTCGTTCAGGCGCTTGGAAACAGCGAGTAACGCGCGTGAGTCTTCGTTTATACAGGCGCACTGTCTTGAGAGCAGTGCTTATAAGGCCTGGATTGCGCCCTTCAGCGCCGGGTTGGCGGCGGCGGGACGCCTATAGTCGTGATGAGGGCTTGGGAAGTCAATTGGATGTGTTACCGCATTGTTACGATGGCGTTGTTACCGCTGTTACTGATGCGATTCAGCAGGGGGCAGGCCAAATATGGGGATCGAGTCAAATGGTGCGCAGGCGTTCCAGGCCGACAAACGGGCAGGCCGTCAGCAGCTCTTTGAGCGTTTGGCCGTTAGGCAGTTGCAGGTCGGCGGGGGCCAGTTCAGCCAGCGGGTACAGCACAAACGCCCGCAGGTGCATCTGGTAATGCGGCACTCTGAGGCGCGGTTCGTCGATCAGGCGATCGCCAAATAACAGAATGTCCAAATCCAGCGTGCGTGGCCCCCAGCGCTCCAGGCGCTCGCGGCCCTGGTCATTCTCGATGGCTTGCAGCGCATCCAGCAGTTCCAATGGCGCCAGGCGGCTGTCCACAGCGGCAACCGCGTTGGTGTAGCGCGGCTGGCCGGGGAGCAGGGAGTCACTCTGATAGAACGCCGACACGCCGGCGAGGCGCGTGCCAGGCAACAACGCCAGCGCGTCGATGGCGCTGCGTAATTGCTGGTCCGGGGCAGCCAGGTTGCTGCCCATGCCGATGTAGATACGCTCCACGTTTATTCGCCCGCAGCGCCCGACGCATCGGCAGCGCTGCGTTTGCGCTTGGTGGAGCTGCGACGACGCTTCTTCGGCCCTTCGCTGGCGCCATCGCCTTTGCTGCCGAGGTCACGAATCATGTCGCGGCGCTGGCTGTCATTCGCGTCCTGATAGTCGGTCCACCATTCGCCGAGGCCGTCGGTCTGCTCGCCGGCGTTTTCGCGCAGCAGCAGAAAGTCATAGCCGGCACGGAAGCGCGGGTTGTCCAACAGCAGGTCGGCGCGTTTGCCGCTGCGGCGCGGCAGGCGTTCCTGCATGTCCCAGATCTCGCGGATCGGCATGGTGAAGCGTTTGGGGATAGCGATGCGCTGGCACTGCTCGGCGATCAGCTCGTGAGCGGCTTCCTGCATGGCAGGAATGGGCGGCATGCCGCGGTCTTGCAGGCGCAGTACGCGCTTGGGCAAGGCCGGCCACAACAGGGCGGCAAACAGGAACGCCGGGGTGACCGGTTTGTTCTGTTTGATGCGCAGGTCGGTGCTGATCAACGCTTCGCTGATCAGGGTGTGGGTGTACGTCGGGTTGTATTCCAATGCCTCGGCACTGGCCGGGAACAATGGGTCGAACAACTGCAGGTCGACGAGCATTTCGAAGGTGTCGGCGGCATAGCCCGAGAGGAACAACTTCAGCACTTCTTCGAACAGGCGCGCCGAAGGAATTTCCCGCAGCATCGGTGCCAGCTCGCGAATCGGTGCGGCGGTGTGTTTCTCGATGCCGAAATTCAACTTGGCGGCAAAACGCACGGCTCGCAGCATGCGTACCGGGTCTTCCTGGTAGCGCTGCGTCGGGTCGCCGATCAAGCGAATCAGGTTGTTGCGAATGTCGTGTACGCCATTCGCGTAATCAAGGATGCGCTCGCTGACCGGGTCGTAATACAGGGCGTTGATGGTGAAGTCGCGGCGTTGCGCGTCTTCTTCCAGGCTGCCGTAAACGTTGTCGCGCAGGATGCGGCCGCTCTCGTTACGAGAGGACTGGTTGGTGTCTTCCTCTTCGTCGTTTTGCGGGTGCCCTGCGCGGAAGGTCGCGACTTCGATGATTTCGCGGCCAAAGTGAATGTGCACGAGTTTGAAGCGGCGGCCGATGATTCGCGCGTTGCGGAACTCGGCACGCACTTGCTCGGGCGTGGCACTGGTGGCGACGTCAAAATCCTTGGGCGTGATATTGAGCAGCATGTCGCGCACGCAACCACCCACCAGATAAGCCTGGTAGCCGGCGTTCTGCAAACGTTCGACGATGTTCACCGCATAGCGGCTGAATTGAGCACGCTGCAATGAATGCTGATTGCTGTTAAGCACTTCAGGCGTGCTGCGAATGTGTTGCGTACGACGCAAGGGAGAACGGAATGACTGGAACAACTTCTTCAGCATGGGATGCACTGTTTGAAGGAATGTTCGGCCATAACGAAGAATGACCGCATGATGGGCCGGGATTCTAGCATTTAGTCAGGGGATGGTGTAGGAACAAGCTGCAAGCCTTGCGCTGGAAGCTTAAAGAAGTGCGCAAATTGGGCAAACGCCGGAAACTACAAGGGGAGCCGAAGCTCCCCCAGAAGTAGTTGCGTGCTCTATTTTTATTATGGGTTGCGGGCTTCTTGTTTTTATTGATCGCCCTCGCCATGAAGCTTCACCTTCATGACACTCCCAATCGGGAGCCAAGAGCAAACGGATTGCTTTGGTCGCTGTGTTGCTGATCTACGATCCAACCAGTTCAGGCTCTGCCTTAGGGCAGTTTTTGTTGTTCTCGGCCTGGTTGCGGGGCAAGCCCCAATTGCAACGCCTCTCCAAAAGAATCAGTTAGCTGCGCCTCCGCCGTGTTGTTTTTGTTATGCGTGAGTCGATTCGTCTTATTTTTATTGTCTTGTACAAAGCTTGTTATTGTTCTTGTACCAAGCATATAGCAGGGTGCGTGCCAACTTTTGTAGCGCCCAGCAAAACCGGGGGCTTGCTGGGTTTTCGGGTTTTTAAGGGGCGAAAAAAAGCCGGGGCTTCGTTACCGTAAGCCCCGGCTTTTGTTACGCGAAAAAGCTGCGGTAACAGTTTTTTCACATCTGAAGGTGTTACCTGTGGGGGCGCACCCTCACGTCTCGCTGGCCACCCCGGTCTTGCGCCGTGGAATGCCCAGGCGCTGGCGGCGTTCCCACAAGCACTTGCGGCTTACGCCGAGCTTGCGCGCCAGTTCGGTCTCGGTCATGTGGTCCTGATGCTCAAGGACGAAATGCTGGAAGTAATCTTCCAGTGACAAATCTTCCGTCGGTTCATGGCTCGTATTACTACCGCCGCCCTGTTGCGGGGCCAGGCCGATAAAGTCGTCATCCTCCAAATCACTGAGTTCGATGTCGATGCCCAGCAGCTCGGCGGAAATTTCCGGGCTCTCTGACAAAATCACCGCGCGTTCGACCGCGTTCTCCAGCTCACGCACGTTGCCCGGCCACGCGTAGTGCCGAATAGCCTGCTCGGCGTCTGCAGCAAACGTGAGGTCGGTACGGTTGATACGCGCGCTCTGGCGCAGCAGGAATGCGTGGGCAATCTCGTTGACGTCGGCGCCGCGCTCGCGCAGCGGCGGCAGCTTCAGCGCGATGACGTGCAAGCGGTAGTACAAGTCTTCACGGAACTGGCCGATCTTGGCCAGGCTTTTCAAGTCGCGGTGGGTGGCCGCGATCAGCCGCACATCGACTTTCTGTGACTGTACCGAACCTACGCGGCGAATTTCGCCTTCCTGCAACACACGCAGCAAGCGCGCCTGAGCTTCCAGCGGCAGCTCGCCGATTTCGTCGAGGAACAACGTGCCGCCGTCGGCCGCTTCGACCAAGCCTGCACGCCCGGCGCTGGCGCCGGTAAACGCGCCTTTCTCGTGGCCGAACAGCTCGGATTCGATCAACGATTCTGGGATCGCCGCGCAGTTCACCGAAATCATTGGCGCCTTGGCGCGCCTGGACAGGTTGTGCAGGGCGCGGGCGACCAGTTCTTTACCGGTGCCCGACTCGCCCTGAATCAATACATTGGAGTCGGTAGGCGCGACTTTGCGGATCTTGCTGTACAGGTCCTGCATCGGTGGGCAGGAGCCAATAATGCCGATTTCGCCATTACTGTTATCCACGCCTGGCTTGTCTGCACCGTTGGCCGCTTTACCCGCAGGCCGCTGCTCGGCGGTTGCCCCGCCGGCCGACTGGCGGTCGCGCAGAATGCGCGCCACGGCCTGGAGCATTTCGTCGTGGTCGAAAGGCTTGGCGATGTAGTCGACCGCGCCCATCTTCATCGAGTCGACTGCCGAACGCAGGCTGGCGTAGCTGGTCATGATCAGCACTGGCGTGCCCTGGCCAAGCTTGATCAGCTCAGTGCCCGGTGCGCCCGGCAGGCGCAGGTCGCTGACAATCAGGTCGAACGTGGGGATGCTGAATCGCTCTTGGGCTTCCTGCACCGAGCCGGCTTCGCTGACCTGGTACTGATTACGTTCAAGCAGGCGACGCAAGGCAGAGCGGATAATGGTTTCGTCTTCGACGATCAAAATGTGCGGCATTGATTCAACTCTCTCGACGGTCTCAGTTCACAGCGGACGTCGCTTCGACATGACGCGGCAAAGTCACCCGAATACGGGTGCCGCGTTGGCTTTCGGTGTCAGCCGGGCTGTCGATGGTGATTTGTCCATAATGCTCTTCAACGATGGAATAGACCAGTGCAAGGCCCAGACCTGTCCCTTCGCCCGGGTCCTTGGTGGTGAAGAACGGTTCGAACAACCGGTCCATGATGTTTTGTGGAATTCCGCTGCCCTCATCTTCAACGATCAGGTCGACCGTGTGCTCGAAAGCCTCGGTCTTGACCCTTACCGCGCCACCGGCCGGCGTGGCGTCGCGCGAGTTGGACAGCAGGTTGATCAGCACTTGGGCAAGGCGTTGTGAATCGCCGTCGACCCAGTGGTCCGGGTCGCACAGGTTAAAGAACTGTACCTCGAAATTGCGCCGGTTCAAGGCCAGCAGCCCAATCGCATCCTGCGCCACTTCGGCCAGGCACACCGCTTCAGCCTGATTCTGATGGGCGCCGGCATGTGCAAAGCTCATCAGCGACTGCACGATGCGTGAAACACGCTTGGTCTGCTCAAGGATTTGCCCGCTGATTTCGATGATTTCGCCGTCTTCTTCGCGCTCTTCCCGAAGGTTCTGCGCCAGGCAGGCGATACCGGTAATCGGGTTGCCGATCTCATGCGCCACACCCGCTGCCAGGCGGCCAATGCTGGCCAGGCGCTCGGAGTGCACCAGCTTGTCTTCGAGCATTTGCGTGTCGGTCAAGTCTTCCACCAGCAACACCAGGCCGCTGTTACCGGGCGCCAGCGGCTCGTCGATCGCCGCCTTGTGCAGGTTGAGCCAGCGGGTCTGGCCGTCGAGCGCCAGGTGCTGTTTGTGCAAATGCTCATCGGGCAGGTTGATAAAGCCTTGCAACAGCTCTTTCCACGGGTCGCCCAACGTATTCAGGCGCGAACCCACCACCCGCTGCGCGGCGATGCCGGTGAGTTCTTCCATGGCCTTGTTCCACATCAAAATCTCTTGGTCCTTGGCCAGGGAACACACGCCCATCGGCAGTTCCTGCAGGGTCTGGCGATGGTAGCGGCGCAACGCATCGAGTTCGGCGGCGAGGCCGGTCAGGCGTGAGTGGTAATCCTCCAGCCGGCTCTCGATAAAATGGATGTCTTCGGTGACGTAGTTTTCGCCGCCAGCCTTGTAAGGCAAGAACGTTTCCACCATGTCTTGCGACACGCTTGGCCCCATCAGGCCGGACAGGTTGGCTTCGATACGGTCGCGCAGGCGGCGCAGCGCGTACGGGCGGCGCTCGTCAAACGGCAGGTAGAGGTCGCGCAGCGCTTGTTCGACCTCCTTTTGCGCGGCTTTCGCGCCCAGCGGTTTGGCCAGTTGCGTGGCAAATTCCTGCGGTGAAGCGGCATGCAGCTCGCGGCGTTGCGGGCGGCGCACGTTGTCCACCGCGCAGGCTTCGGCGGCGCTGGTTTCTTCGGGGCTGGCGTTGGTGAACAGCGAGATCAAGGTGAACATCAGTACGTTGGCAGCCAGCGACGCAATCGCCGCCATGTGCCAACTGGTGTCGTCCAGCACGTAGATCATGTTCAGCAACGGAATGTAGAAACCCTGCAGGTTGCCGACCAGCGGCAGCAGCATGGTCACAACCCACACCAGGATGCCGGCCAGCAGCCCGGCGATAAAACCGCGCCGGTTGGCGGTCGGCCAGTACAGCACCGACAACACGCCCGGCAGGAACTGCAAGGTGGCGACAAAGGCGACGATACCGAGGTTGGCCAAGTCTTGCCCGGCGCCCAGTAGCAGGTAAAAACCGTAACCGGCCATGATGATTGCGACGATCAGCGCGCGGCGCGTCCATTTCAGCCAGCGGTAAATGTTGCCCTCTGCGGGCGGCTGATACAGCGGCAGTACCAAGTGGTTAAGCGCCATGCCCGAGAGCGCCAGCGTGGTGACAATGATCAACCCGCTGGCCGCCGACAAACCGCCGACATACGCCAGCAACGCCAGGGATTTGCTGTTGGCGGCAATGCCCACGCCGAGCGTGAAATATTCGGGGTTGGTGGTCGCGCCCAGCTTGAGACCGGCCCACAGAATCAGCGGCACTGCCAGGCTCATCAGCAGCAGGAACAGCGGCAAGCCCCAGCTTGCGCTCACTAATGAGCGCGGGTTGAGGTTCTCGGTGAACGTCATGTGATACATGTGCGGCATCACAATCGCCGAGGCGAAGAACACCAGCAGCAGCGTGCGCCATGGACCTTCCTGCAACGGCGTGTGCAAGGCGGCGAGGGCGGTCTGGTTTTGCAGCAGCCACAGTTCCAGCTGTTGCGGGCCGTCGAACACGCCGTACAGCGCATACAGGCCGACGCCGCCGATGGCGATCAGCTTGATCACCGACTCGAAGGCAATCGCAAACACCAGGCCTTCGTGTTTCTCGCGCGTAGCGATATGGCGTGAGCCGAAGAAAATCGTGAACAGGGTAATCAGCGCGCAAAAGGCCAGGGCGACGCGGTGCTGCACCGGCTCGCGGGTCAGGATGCTGATGGAGTCGGCCACTGCCTGAATCTGCAGGGCCAGCAGCGGTAAAACGCCGAGCAGCATGAAAATCGTGGTCAGCGCGCCGGCCCAAGTGCTGCGAAAGCGAAAGGCGAACAGGTCCGCGAGGGACGATAATTGATACGTGCGGGTGATCTTAAGAATCGGGTACAGCAACACCGGCGCCAGCAGGAACGCGCCGGACACCCCAAGGTAGCTGGACAGAAAGCCGTAACCGTACTGATACGCCAGGCCCACCGTGCCATAAAACGCCCAGGCACTGGCATACACGCCCAGTGACAATGTGTAGGTCAACGGATGGCGAATGATCGCCCGCGGAATCATTCCGCGCTCACTGATCCAGGCCACGCCGAACAGTGCAGCCAGGTAGGCGGCGCTGATCAGCAGCATCTGGGTGAGGCTAAAGCTCATCGGCATCTTTTTGGCTCTGCAGGATGAAGGTCACGACGATCAGGATCAGCCACAGCAGATACGGGCGATACCAGGCGCCCGTGGCGTCGATCCACCAATCCATGATGGCGGGAGAAAACAGGTAAATCCCGACGACCAGCAGCAGGACCAATCGATAGATGTACATGTTGGCCTCTGATTAAAAAACTGCGGCGATGGTAACGGATGGCTGGGAAGCTGCAAGCACGTTCAACTCAACTGCGCCTCGGCCAGCGTCAGTGTGCGCGGGATCAGCAAAGCATCCCAGTGCCGGATGCCCCAATCCAGTAGTTCACGTGGGCTGGCATGCAGCAGTTCGTCGCCGGGTTGCTGGCCGAGGGCGCGCAATGCTCTCACTAGCAAAGGCGTGGCGTGGTCCGGTGTCAACGGCGGGGAACGGTAGGATTTGCCCAACTTGTTGCCGTCCGGCTGGATGATCAGTGGTACGTGCAAATAGCGCGGTTGGCGCAGGCCCAGCAACTCTTGCAGGTAAAGCTGGCGTGGCGTGGAGTCGAGCAAGTCGGCGCCGCGCACGATGTCGGTCACACCTTGCCAGGCATCGTCGAGCACCACGGCCAGTTGGTAGGCATAGAAGCCGTCGCGGCGACGGATGACAAAATCGCCCACATCGCGGCCCAGATGCTGTCGGAATTCGCCCTGTACGCGGTCGGTAAAGTGGTAATCCAGCTCGGGCACGCGCAAGCGGATAGCCGCATTGTGCTGAGCGTGCCCGGCATTACGGCACAGCCCAGGGTAAATGCCGTTGTAAGGTTCGAGCTGTTTGCGCGAGCAAGTGCAGGCGTACGCCAGGCCGTGGTTGAACAGGCTGTTGAGTACGTCGGCGTAGGCCTCATGCCGCTCGCTTTGCAGAACCCTTTCACCGTCCCATTCAAAGCCGTAGCTTTCCAGCGCGTGCAGGATCGCCGCTTGGGCGCCGGGTGCTTCGCGGGGCGGGTCGAGGTCTTCCATGCGCATCAGCCAGCGGCCATGGTTGGCACGGGCGTCGAGGTAGGAGGCGAGGGCAGCGACCAGTGAGCCGAAGTGCAAGTGGCCGCTGGGCGTGGGGGCGAAACGCCCGATATAGGAGGAGGCTGTCATGGGGCCGGATACTACTGGAAAATCGCTAAACGCCAGAAACAAAAATGGGGCGTTTGCACGCCCCATTCGTTCAGCTCGACAGGATTACTTGCCGACCTGTTTTTCCTTGATTTCAGCCAAGGTCTTGCAGTCTACGCACAGGTCCGCGGTAGGGCGGGCTTCCAGGCGACGAATACCAATCTCGACGCCGCAGGATTCGCACCAGCCATATTCTTCGTCTTCGATCAGTTGCAGCGTTTTGTCGATTTTCTTGATCAGCTTGCGCTCGCGATCACGCGCACGCAGTTCGAGGGCGAATTCCTCTTCCTGGCTGGCACGGTCTGCCGGGTCCGGAAAGTTGGCGGCTTCGTCCTTCATGTGATCAACCGTACGGTCGACTTCTTGCATCAAGTCCTGCTTCCACTTGTGCAGGATCTTGGTGAAGTGCTGGCGCATGGGTTTACCCATGTACTCCTCACCCTTCGTTTCAACGTAAGGTGTGAAGCCGCTGAGGCTCTGCTGCTGTTGCTTTGCTTGGGTGGACATGAATAGACCGCCTCTCACTCTTCTAATCCATTGCGCAGGATTGCAACGTCACCGACACCTGCCGGCCCTGCGGCTGCAAGCGGGCGAACTTACCAGATAGATTCGGGGTGCGCCACTCCCGGTTGTCGACGGCCACAGCAAACAGGTTGCAAACAAAGACAGCCCGCCACGGCTGGTTATGTAGCGTCTCGAATGTTGATTTTAGTCGTTTTGCACGCACTTGCCCGAGCCATATACCTGGCCGAGCAGGCAATAGAGCATGTTTTACCGCGAGGGTTCGGTAGAATCCGAATTTTGTCCTCACCGTTAAGGAAGGCTAATGGCTCAGCCCTACAGTGCGCGCAGTCGCGCCATCGAACCTTTTCATGTCATGGCGTTGCTGGCGCGCGCCAATGAGCTGCAAGCGGCCGGCCATGATGTGATCCACCTGGAAATCGGCGAGCCGGATTTCACCACGGCCGAGCCGATCATTCAGGCCGGTCAGGCGGCATTGGCTAACGGCAAGACCCGCTACACCGCCGCGCGCGGTTTGCCGGAGCTGCGCCAGGCGATCAGCGGGTTTTATCAGCAGCGCTATGGCCTGAACGTAGACCCTGAGCGCATCCTGATCACGCCCGGCGGCTCCGGCGCATTGTTGCTGGCCACGAGTTTGTTGGTCGACCCCGGCAAACACTGGCTGTTGGCGGACCCAGGCTACCCGTGTAACCGCCATTTCCTGCGGTTGGTGGAAGGCGCGGCGCAATTGGTGCCGGTAGGCCCTGAGGTGCGCTACCAATTGACCGCCGAGCTGGTTGCCAAGCACTGGGACCGGCACAGCGTGGGCGCGTTGATTGCGTCGCCTGCCAACCCGACCGGCACCCTGCTCACGCGCGACGAATTGGCGGGCTTGTCGAGTGCAATCAAGGCGCGAAACGGCCACTTGGTGGTGGATGAGATCTACCACGGCCTCACCTACGGCACCGACGCCACCAGCGTGCTGGAAGTCGACGACGATGCTTTCGTATTAAATAGTTTTTCCAAGTATTTCGGTATGACCGGTTGGCGCCTCGGCTGGCTGGTTGCGCCGCCCGCTGCTGTGAGCGAATTGGAAAAGCTCGCGCAAAACCTCTACATCAGTGCGCCGAGCATGGCCCAGCACGCGGCACTGGCTTGCTTCACCACGCAAACCCTGAGCATTCTGGAAGCACGCCGCGCCGAGTTCGGCCGTCGTCGCGATTTCCTCCTGCCAGCCTTGCGCGAGTTGGGCTTCGGCATTGCCGTGGAGCCCGAGGGCGCGTTCTACTTGTATGCCGATATCAGCGCGTTCGGCGGCGATGCCTTCGCGTTCTGCCGCCATTTTCTCGAAACCGAGCACGTGGCCTTCACGCCAGGGCTGGATTTCGGCCGCTATCAGGCCGGTCACCACGTGCGGTTTGCCTACACGCAAAACCTTGATCGACTACAGGAGGCGGTGGACCGAATCGCCCGTGGCTTACGGAGCTGGCAAGGCTGATGCGCTTTCATCCTCCCCTCGAAGAAGCACGGCTGATTCGCCGCTACAAACGCTTCCTCACCGATATCGAAACCGTGACCGGCGAGTTACTGACAATTCACTGCCCCAACACCGGCTCGATGCTCAACTGTATGGTGGAAGGCGGCCAGGTCTGGTTCAGCCGTTCCGATGATCCCAAGCGCAAGCTGCCGGGCACTTGGGAAATCGCCGAAACGCCGCAAGGCCGGCTGGCGTGCGTTAACACGGCGCGCGCCAATCAACTGGTTGAGGAAGCATTGCGCGCCGGGGTGATCACCGAGCTCAACGGCTTTACCGCCTTGAAGCGCGAAGTGCCCTACGGCCAGGAAAACAGCCGCATCGACTTTCGCCTGGAGTACCCGCAGGGCTCGGCGTATGTCGAAGTTAAAAGCGTGACGCTGGGTTTCGATGGCACGGCAGTCGCTGCGTTCCCCGACGCCGTGACCCAGCGCGGCGCCAAGCACTTGCGCGAACTGGCGCACTTGGCGCGCGACGGTGTGCGGGCGGTGCAGTTGTATTGCGTGTGTCTGTCGGGGATCGAGGCGGTGCGGCCGGCGGTGGAAATAGACGCCGGTTACGCTGCTGCGTTGCGCGAGGCCAAGGCCGCCGGTGTGGAGGTGTTGGCCTACGGTGTGCGGGTTACGCCTGAAGAAATGTACGTCGAGCGTCGCCTGGATGTGCTGATCGGCGACTAGAGTTCAACCCACAAGCCGTGTTCGTCTTCGCGGCCGGGCAGGGCGATGAGGCTTTTGCCCGCGCAAGGGCCGGCAATGCATTCGCCGCTCTCGATCAAAAACAGTGCGCCGTGGGTAGCGCACTGGATCAGGCTGGCGCTGGTGTCGAGGAAGTGGTCGGGTTGCCATTCCAGCGGGATACCGCGATGCGGGCAGCGGTTGATATAGAAGTAGGCAACGCCGTCCCTGCGCACGGCGAGCAGTTTGCAGCCGTCGATCTCGAATCCGCGGCTGGTGTTGGGCGCGAGGGCGTCTGCGGGGCAGAGAAACTTCATATCAATCCTTAAGTGCCTTGACGTTCAAATGCAAACAATTATCAAATGCAGGCTTCGCTCGTTAGCTGATCGGGCGCTCACTACGATGCCAGTCAGGTGTTATCTGTCACATCGACGAGTGCTTGAGTGGCCCTGCCCCTGGAAGGAAACCCTGTTATGCGCCTGAGTACCAGCGCTATCGCGCTCGTTGCCGCACTGCTGATCAACCACGCGGCAAATGCCACTGAACTGCCACAACGCTGGGTCAGTGCCGGTGGGGCGTTATCGGAATGGGTGGCGGCCTTGGGCGGTGAGTCGAAGTTGGTGGGGGTCGATACCACCAGCCAGCACCCGGAGTCGCTAAAAGCGTTGCCGAGCATTGGTTATCAGCGGCAGTTGTCCGCCGAGGGCATCCTCAGCCTGCGCCCGCAAATTTTGGTAGGCACTGAAGAGATGGGGCCGCCACCGGTGCTGGCGCAGATTCGTGGCGCGGGTGTGCAGGTGGAAATGTTCTCGGCCCAGCCGGACCTTGCGACCTTGAAGGGCACCTTGCAGCATTTGGGCAAATTACTCGGCAATCAGGCCAAGGCCGACGAATTGTTTACTGAATATGAACAGGCACTTGAACAGCAACAACGTTGGCTCGCCAAAGCTCAGGCAACCGAAAAGGCGCCGGGCGTGCTGTTGGTGCTGGGCCACGCGGGTGGCAAGCCGCTGATAGCCGGTAAAGACACGGCGGCTGACTGGATAGTGCGGCAGGCGGGCGGGCGCAACTTGGCGACTCACACCGGTTACAAACCGTTTTCGGTGGAGTCGTTGGCCGGGCTAAGCCCTGATGTGTTGGTGTTTGCTGACCGTGCGCTGACGGGTGATGCGGCGCGGGCGGCGTTGCTCAAGGAAAACCCGATGTTGGCGTTAACGCCTGCGGCCAAAAATGGCCGGGTGTTCGAGCTGGACCCAACCCTGCTGGTCGGCGGGCTGGGGCCGCGATTGCCGCAAAGTCTGGTGCAACTGTCTGCCGGGTTTTATCCGTCCCTGGCTAAAACTGCCCCATGACCACTCTGGTTAAACCCAAAACGCTGTTTATCGGGCTGACGCTGCTGTGTGTCTTGGCGATTTGGCTGTCGTTGGCGTTAGGGCCGGTCAGCCTGCCGCTGCTGGATACGTTGCGCGCGGCCTTGCGCTTGATGGGTGTGCCGATTGAGGCGCAAGGCCTGGAGCAGGCCGAACTGATCCTTGGGCAAATTCGCCTGCCGCGCACGTTGCTGGGCCTAGCCGTCGGTGGCGTACTGGCGTTGTCGGGCGTGGCGATGCAGGGCTTGTTTCGCAACCCGCTGGCGGACCCCGGTTTGGTCGGTGTGTCCAGCGGCGCGGCGCTCGGGGCGGCGGTGGCGATTGTCGGCGGTTCTTTATTGGGTGGGTTGCCGGAGGCGCTCGGGCCGTACTTGTTGTCGTTGTGTGCGTTTCTCGGTGGGCTTGGGGTAACGGCGCTGGTCTATCGCCTGGGGCGCCGCAATGGCCAGACCAACGTGGCGACGATGCTGCTGGCCGGCATCGCCCTCACCGCGCTCGCCGGTTCGGCGGTGGGCCTGTTTACCTATTTGGCCGACGACGCCACCTTGCGCACCCTGACGTTCTGGAACCTGGGCAGCCTCAACGGTGCGAGCTATTCGCGGTTGTGGCCGTTGCTGCTGGTCAGCGCCGGGGTGGCGCTGTGGTTGCCGCGCCGGGCCAAAGCGCTGAATGCATTGTTGCTGGGTGAGTCTGAAGCCAGTCACCTTGGCGTCAATGTGGAAGGGCTCAAGCGCGAATTGGTGTTTTGTACCGCGCTGGGTGTGGGCGCGGCAGTGGCGGCGGCAGGCATGATCGGTTTTGTCGGGTTGGTGGTGCCGCATCTGGTGCGGCTGCTGGCGGGGCCGGACCACCGGGTACTGCTTCCGGCTTCGGTGTTGGCGGGGGCAAGTCTGTTGTTGTTTGCTGACCTGGTGGCGCGCTTGGCACTGGCGCCTGCGGAATTGCCAATTGGCATTGTGACGGCGTTTATTGGCGCGCCGTTTTTTCTGTTTTTGTTGCTGCGAGGGCGCGCCTAATGCTGCGAGTCGAAGCGCTGCAGATCCGTCGAGGGCGCAAGGTTGTGTTGGCGAATGTCGACCTGGACCTGTTGCCGGGCGAAATGCTCGGGGTTTTGGGGCCTAACGGCGCAGGCAAAAGCACGTTGCTCGGTGCACTCTGCGGCGAATTGCAGCCGGATCAGGGCGAGGTGTGGCTGGACCAGCACGCGCTGAAAAGTTGGAGCGGCGTGCAGCGTGCGCAACGCTTGGCGGTGTTGCCGCAAACCTCGACCCTGGACTTCGCGTTCCGTGTGGAAGAAGTCGTCGGCATGGGGCGCTTGCCGCATCAAACCGGTCGCGTGCGTGATGACGAAATTATTCACGCGGCGCTGCAAGCTGCGGATGTGGCGCACTTGAGTGGTCGCAGTTACCTGGCGCTGTCCGGCGGCGAGCGTCAGCGCGTGCACCTGGCGCGGGTGCTGGCGCAGTTATGGCCAGGCGAAACAGGGCAGACATTGCTGCTGGATGAGCCGACCTCAATGCTTGACCCTTTGCATCAGCACACCACCTTGCAAGCCATCCGCAGTTTTGCCGACAGAGGCGCTGCGGTGTTGGTGATCCTGCATGACCTGAATCTGGCGGCTCGCTACTGTGATCGCATCCTGTTGCTGGAAGATGGGCGCCCACACGCGCTGGATACGCCGGCAAAGGTGTTGCGACCTGAGCCGTTAAAGGCCGTGTTTGGTTTGGATGTGCTGGTACAACCGCATCCGGAACGCGGGCACCCGCTGATTATCGCGCGCTGAGACGCGCTTTTTCACAGGCAAAAAAAGACCCGGCAAGAGCCGGGTCAAATAACCGTGATTAGCCTGATGAGGAGATAATCTGAGAGTCCGAACCAATGGTCTTTCAGTTATCGGCTGATCTCGCGACCAGCTGTGATAATCATAACGATTCTCATTTGAGAGTCAACATTTGTTTTTGCGTGCGCTGCCGGTTTTCTCAAACACTCGTACGAAATCCCGTAAACGTTGGGTGTTACTGCTGATCTAATTCTTTTGCCGCGCTGAAATTGCCTCCAGCTGGCGGTTCAGTGCTTCCTTGCGCTCTGTAGGAAGGTCGTTCCAATGCACATTCATCAGCGCGCCTTCAATGGCATACAGCAGTACTTTGGATGCGCGGAACCCGCGCATGCGCACGGCTCTATAGGCATCCACCGCCCCCAGGCGGCGCAGGTCGGATGCGCTGTGGATGCCCACGGCGTGCAGCCATTGAGCCGACGTCTTGCCAAGGTTTTTCAGGTGTTGCAGCTCATCGTTCATCAAGCCTCCATGCGACGGCCGAAGGGTGCGGTGGGTATCGTGACCAGGCAAGCCTGAAAAGGAGTGTAGCGCTCAGCAGGAAAAGTGTAGTTCTTTGGTCAGTAACGGCTGAAAAGCTATAAGAATCGCTGGGGCGTTTGACCACAGGCAGGCAGAGAACACCCGGCACGCGGGCGCGTACCAAGCGTTGGGGGCGTGAGGTTACTTGGTGCGGTAGCGCAGGCGAGTGCCGAAATTAACCGACATCAGAATCTCGTCTGCAGTCAGCTCAGGCGCAAAGTAGGTGCCGGAGATTTGCGCGTGAGCCAGGCTGGCGCCTTCCAGTGAGCAGCCGCGCAAGTCCAGGCCACGCAGGTCGGCGGAGCGAAAGTAGGCGTCGGTGAAGTCCACACCGGTGGCATCCAGTTCACGCAGGTCGAGCCCGCGGAAGTCGCCACCGCGCATGTCGATAGTGCCGTCTTTGGGGCGCTGCTGGTTGAAGCCGCGAACATCGTCCTTGTGCAGGAGTGCGTAGAGCGGTGTATCAAGAAGCTTTGGCTGACTCATGACGACGACTCCTGCTTTAAGGATGATGTCACTATGGTGGCATATTTTCTCGGTCGTGCACCGAAGTCGGTGACACGACCAGAAAATATTTTTTACAGGCCCGGCAGGCGTTGGCGAATGTGTGCAACCAAGGCGTCGAGGGTTCCGCTTTCATTGGTTTCGACACGTTTGCTCAGCAGCAGTTCTTCCGCCGACAGCGCATCGCGGTTGGCCTGCTGCGCTTCGATAACCGTCAAGGTCGCGTCGGACGGATCGTTTTTATCTGCCTGACGCTGTGCCAACCAACTGGCGATAACGGCCTGTGGTGCGTTGCAATCCAGGATCAGGAAGGGCGCGCCGGTGGCCTCGGCAATCTTGGCGGCTTCGTCGCGTTGCTCGCGTTTCAAGAAGGTGGCATCCAGCACCACCGGGTAGCCGGCGCGCAATACGCTGTCGGCAATTTCGTTCAGGCGGGCGTAGGTCGCAGCACTGGCGTCGGCGGTATAGATGCCGGCCTGTGGCGTGTTTTCGACAGGCTGCTCGCCAAACAGGCGCTTGCGTTCCACATCCGAACGCAAGCGTACGGCGCCCAATGCTTCGACCATGCGCATGGCCACGTGGCTCTTGCCGACGGCTGATACACCGTGGGTAATTGCCAGGAAGCGTGAGGGAATAGTGCTATAGCTTTCAGCCAGGTTGGCGTAGTTGCGGTACTGGCGCAGGGTAGTGGCGCGCTCCACCGGGCTGGCTTCGCTCGGCATACTGAACAACGCCACCTTGGCGCGTACCAGCGCGCGGTAGGCTTTATAGAAGTTGAGCACTTCAAGGCCCTGGTAGTCGCCGGTCAGTTCCAGGTATTGGCTGATAAAGCGGCGCGCCAGAGACTTAAGGCCGCGGTCTTCCAGGTCCATCGCCAGGAACGCACTGTCGGCGTAGACATCGGTAAAGCGGAACGGCTCGTTGAATTCGATGCAGTCGAAGATCACGACGTGGCCGTCGATCAGCGTCGCGTTGCCCAAATGAATATCGCCATGGCATTCGCGGGTGAAACCGTCCAGCTTGCGCTGTGCCAGCAACGGCTTAAGGCGTTCGAAGCTGCTTTCAGCCCAGGCTTGCAGCGCCTCCAACTGGGCCAGGTCGGCCTTGTCGCTGAGGAACGGGCGGATCTGATCAAAATTCTGGCGGACCGGCGCCATGACCTCGTCCGGCGTGCCGGCCGCGTGTTCCTGCGGCACCTTGGGCGCGGTCAGGTGGAAGTGAGCAATCTGTTTGGCCAGTTCATCGACGTGCGCACTGGTCAGTTCGCCATTGGCTTGCAACGTGCTGAGCAGTTGGCTTTGCGGGAACTGGCGCATTTTGAGCGCGTACTCGATCGCCGGGCCTTCGCCATTCAATTGTGGCGCTTGGGCAGTGCCGGTAATCGGCAACACTTCAAGGTACAAATCTTCGGTCAGGCGCTGGTTGAGGCGCAGCTCTTCGTTGCAGAAGTGGCCGCGATCACTCAAGTCGGTAAAATCCAGAAAACCGAAGTTCATCGGTTTCTTCAATTTATAAGCGAAGGGACCCGTCAGGATGACCCACGAAATATGCGTCTCGATGACTTGAAACGCTTCAACCGGATGGGGATACAAAGCCGGGTTTTGCAGGGCAGCGATCAGGGACTGGCTCACGGGCGATCCTTCAAAGTCTGGGGGAAATCATGGCGTGCATTATGGCGGTTACAACCGGTCGTGCAAACCGCTGTCCGGCTCATGTTGATCAGCAATAAAGTGCGTATAATCCGCCGCCATGACTCGAACCCGATCTCCCCGTTCCCGTAAAAAACCTCCTTCGCGTGGCCTGCGCCCGTGGCTGGGCTGGGCGCTCAAGCTCGGCCTGGTGGGCCTTGTAGTGCTCGCAGGCTTCGCGGTGTACCTCGACGCTGTGGTGCAGGAGAAGTTCTCCGGCAAGCGCTGGACCATTCCGGCCAAAGTGTACGCACGCCCGTTGGAACTGTTCACCGGCCAAAAGCTGAGCAAGGATGACTTCCTCACCGAGCTCGACGCCTTGGGCTATCGCCGCGAACCCGTGAGCAATGGCCCGGGCTCTGCGGCCGTCAGCGGCAATACCGTCGACCTGAACACCCGTGGCTTCCAGTTCTATGAAGGCCTGGAAAAAGCCCAGCCGGTGCGCGTGCGCTTCTCTGGCGATTACGTCGCCGAGCTGTCGTCGCTGAATGGTTCTAAGCTGCCCGTGGTGCGCTTGGAACCGTTGATGATCGGCGGCATTTACCCGAAAAACCTTGAAGATCGCATCCTGATCAAGCTTGATCAGGTGCCTCCGTACTTGCTCGAAACCCTGGTGGCGGTTGAAGACCGCGATTTCTACAGCCACTGGGGCGTCTCACCCAAATCGATTGCCCGCGCCCTCTGGGTTAACACCTCCGGCGGCAGGATGACTCAGGGCGGCAGCACGCTGACGCAACAATTGGTCAAGAACTTCTACCTGACCAACGAACGCAGCCTGACCCGCAAGCTCACCGAAGCCATGATGGCCATGCTGCTGGAGTTGCATTACAGCAAGCAGGAAATCCTTGAGGCGTACCTCAACGAGGTATTCGTCGGTCAGGATGGCCAGCGCGCCGTGCACGGTTTCGGTTTGGCCAGTCAGTTCTTCTTTGGCCAGCCATTGTCCGAGTTGAAATTGCACCAAGTCGCGCTGCTGGTCGGGATGGTCAAGGGGCCGTCGTATTACAACCCGCGTCGCAACCCGGAGCGCGCGCTCGAACGGCGTAACCTGGTGCTGGACGTGCTGGAGCAGCAAGGCGTGGCCACTGCCGAGCAAGTGGCGGCCGCGAAAAAAATGCCACTGGGTGTAACCACTCGCGGCAAGCTGGCCGACAGCTCGTTCCCGGGCTTTATCGACCTGGTCAAGCGTCAACTGCGTGAAGACTACCGCGACGAGGACTTGACCGAAGAAGGCCTGCGGATCTTCACCAGCTTCGACCCGATTTTGCAGATGAAAGCCGAAGCGTCGGTCAATGACACCTTCAAGCGCCTGACGGGCCGTAAAGGCTCCGACGAAGTAGAAGCGGCCATGGTTGTGACCAACCCGGAAACCGGTGAAGTGCAGGCCATGATCGGCAGCCGTCAGGCCAGTTTCGCCGGTTTCAACCGCGCGCTGGATGCGGTACGGCCAATCGGCTCGCTGGTTAAGCCGGCGGTGTACCTGACGGCCCTGGAAAAACCGAGCAAATATACGCTGACCAGTTGGCTCTCGGATGACCCGCTGTCGGTCAAAGGTGCAGACGGCCAAGTGTGGACGCCGCAGAACTTTGATCGACGCTCGCACGGCACCGTCTTCCTGTATCAGGGCCTGGCGCATTCCTACAACATCTCCACCTCGCGCCTTGGGCTTGAAGTGGGGGTGCCGAATGTGCTGAAAACCTTGGGGCGCCTGGGCATCAACCGTGATTTCCCGGCGTTCCCATCGATGCTGTTGGGCGCTGGCGCCATGACCCCGATGGAAGTGGCGACGATGTACCAGACGCTCGCCAACGGTGGTTTTAATACACCGATGCGCGGCATTCGCAGCGTGCTGACCGCCGAGGGCGAGCCGCTCAAGCGTTATCCGTTCCAGATTCAGCAACGTTTTGATGCGGGCTCCATCTACCTGATCCAGAACGCCATGCAACGCGTGATGCGTGAAGGCACCGGGCGCTCGGTCTACAGCGTGCTGCCGGCGAACCTGACACTCGCGGGCAAGACCGGTACCAGTAACGATTCGCGTGACAGTTGGTTCGCAGGCTTCGGCCAGGATGTGCTGGCCGTGGTATGGCTGGGCCGCGACGACAATGGCAAGACGCCGTTCACCGGTGCGACGGGTGCGTTGCAGGTCTGGACCAGCTTTATGCGCAAAGCCGACCCGCTGCCGCTGAACATGCCGCAGCCGGATAACATCGTGCAGGCCTGGATTGATCCGCACACGGGGCAGGGCTCCGATGCCAACTGCCCCGGCGCGGTACAGATGCCGTATATTCGCGGCAGCGAGCCACCACCCGGCGCCGCGTGCGGTGGCAGTGCCCCCGCTGACGCGGAATCGGTGATGGATTGGGTCAAGGGCTGGATGAATTAAGCAAAGAGGGTTTCAAGTGAACAAGTGGTGGATTCCAGCTATTACAGCTCTGGCTTTGCTCAACGGTTGCGCCAGCGTGCAGCGCGGCTCGATCCCTGTGGTGGATTCGAGTTCGGCTGTCTCGAATAACGACCGCATCTCGGCCAACGGCGGTTTCCGTCAGACCGTGGTCAAGCGTCCTGCCCAAGCCACACCTCAAGCCATGCCGCAGGATTCGGGTGTGGTGGTGATGGTGCCGGGCGGTGGGGCTGCCGCTGCCGCGCCGATCAGTTCTGAGCCGTGGACCCCAGGGCCAAGCACCTCGGGGCCGATCAACACTGCGCCGGTTCAAACAGCGCCGGTCAATCAGGGCACCTACAACATGCCGTCGACGCCGAGCGGTATTCCGTCTTCGTCCAGTGCGGGTGGCCTGTCGGCTGACGAGCAACTGGATGGCCCGGTGCTGTCTTTGCTCACTACCGCCCAGCAGCAGCAGGCCGGTGGTGACTTGAACGGCGCGTCGTCGAGCCTTGAGCGCGCTCAGCGCGTGGCGCCTCGCGAGCCACAAGTGCTATATCGCCTGGCCCAAGTGCGCCTGGCCCAGGGTGATGCGCCGCAAGCCGAGCAGTTTGCCCGGCGTGGCCTGAGCCTGGCCAATGGCCGCCCGGACCTGCAAGCCAACCTTTGGGCATTGATTGGTGATGCGCGTGCCGCACAGGGCGACGCCGCCGGTGCCGCGCAAGCTCGGCAAAAAGCCAAGGTCAGCCTCTGATGGATGCACGGTTGCCCGCGATTGCCGAACAGTTATTGCTGATCGAGCGCGAACTGCGCCTGCAGGGCTGGTGGGACGACGTGTCCCCCAGCGCCGAAGCGCTCGCCAGCGTCGAGCCGTTTGCGGTGGATACCCTGGACTTTCACCAGTGGCTGCAATGGATTTTCCTGGTGCGCATGAAGCAGATCCTCGAACATGATCTGCCATTGCCGAATGCCTCGGGGATTATGGAGATGGCCGAGATGGTCTACGCCGACCGGCCGTTGCAAAGCCTTGGTTTGCGTAATGCGCTGAAAAAGTTCGACCAACTGATCGTCGACGCTCGTTAATTGCCTGACTGCCGGTTTTTCCGGCAGTCTTGCGCACATTTCTACCGCTTGACGACATTCAGGCGAGTTTTATCCCTCCTCAAAGCCCTTTCTTCTACGTTCTGATGCGCTTAGTTGGAAAAAAGCGCAATTATTGCTTGACTTGAACGGCCTGAAACAGAAGAATCCAAAGTCCGCTGTATCGGGACTGCCAGAAGCAGGCCCGCTCAGCAGATCATGAGGCGCACATCCGCGCCGACCTGTAACACCCGCAACGCGTTACCTCGCGCTGGGTGGGAAAAGCCCGCAACACTTGGGACGATCCCAATACTTGCTCAGTCAGTGCTGACGTAGTCGGCGACCACCGTCGCTCATGCTCTGTTGAGAAGTAAACCTATTAAGACCCGTCGGTTTTTAACGGACGGTATTCTGGCGTTTTAGAGGTGAACAACGTGGAGCTTTTATCTGGCGGTGAGATGCTCGTCCGCTTTTTGCGTGACGAAGGCGTCGACTATATCTACGGGTACCCAGGTGGTGCTCTGCTGCATGTTTACGACGCACTGTTCAAGGAACCGGCTGTTACCCACATCCTGGTTCGCCACGAACAGGCCGCAACCCATATGGCTGACGGTTACGCCCGTGCCACCGGTAAAGCCGGTGTGGTACTGGTAACGTCCGGCCCTGGCGCAACGAATGCCATTACCGGCATCGCGACTGCGTATATGGACTCCATTCCGATGGTGATCATTTCCGGCCAAGTGGCAAGTACCATGGTCGGTACCGACGCGTTCCAGGAAACCGACATGATCGGTATTTCCCGGCCGATCGTGAAACACAGCTTCATGATCAAGCATGCGTCGGAAATCCCGGAAGTCATGAAAAAGGCGTTCTACCTCGCACAGTCCGGTCGCCCGGGCCCTGTGGTCGTAGACATCCCGAAAGACATGACCAACCCGGCTGAAAAATTCGAATACATCTTCCCGAAGAAAGCCAAGCTGCGCTCCTACAGCCCGGCCGTTCGTGGGCACTCGGGGCAAATCCGCAAGGCGGCAGAAATGCTGCTGGCGGCCAAGCGCCCAGTGCTGTACTCGGGTGGTGGGGTGATTCTGGGTGGCGGTTCAGCGCCGCTGACCGAATTGGCCAAACTGCTTAACCTGCCGGTCACCAACACCTTGATGGGCCTAGGCGCATTCCCGGGCACGGATCGTCAGTTCGTCGGCATGCTTGGCATGCACGGCAGCTACACCGCCAACCTGGCCATGCACCACGCTGACGTGATTCTGGCCGTGGGCGCGCGTTTTGATGACCGTGTGATCAACGGCGCGAGCAAGTTCTGCCCGAATGCCAAGATCATCCACATCGACATCGACCCGGCGTCCATCTCCAAGACCATCAAGGCCGACGTGCCGATCGTTGGGCCTGTAGAGAGCGTGCTGACTGAAATGGTCGCTGCACTCAAGGACATTGGCGAGGCGCCGAACAAGGAATCCGTTGCCAGCTGGTGGAAGCAGATCGACGAATGGCGCGGTGACCGTGGCCTGTTCCCTTACGACAAGGGCGACGGCAGCATCATCAAGCCACAAACCGTGATCGAAACCCTGTGCGAAGTGACCAAGGGCGACGCCTTTGTGACCTCCGACGTGGGCCAGCACCAGATGTTCGCCGCGCAGTACTACAGGTTCGACAAACCTAACCGCTGGATCAACTCCGGCGGCCTGGGCACGATGGGCTTTGGTTTCCCGGCGGCCATGGGTGTGAAGCTGAACTTCCCCGACAACGACGTTGCGTGCGTGACCGGCGAAGGCAGTATCCAGATGAACATCCAGGAACTGTCGACCTGCTTGCAGTACGGTCTTCCGGTGAAGATCGTCTGCTTGAACAACGGCGTGCTGGGCATGGTTCGCCAGTGGCAGGACATGAGCTACGGTAGCCGTCACTCCCATTCCTACATGGAGTCGCTGCCGGATTTCGTCAAATTGGTTGAAGCCTATGGCCACGTCGGCATGCGTATCACCGATTTGAAAGATCTGAAGCCGAAGATGGAAGAGGCGTTCGCCATGAAGGACCGCCTGGTGTTCCTGGATATTCAGGTAGACACCAGCGAGCACGTCTACCCGATGCAGATCAAAGACGGCTCTATGCGCGACATGTGGCTGAACAAGACGGAGCGTACTTAATCATGCGGCACATTATCTCCCTGCTTCTGGAGAACGAACCCGGCGCTCTGTCTCGTGTTGTCGGCCTGTTTTCGCAACGCAACTACAACATCGAAAGCCTGACCGTGGCCCCGACCGAAGACCCGACCTTGTCGCGCCTGACGTTGACCACCGTGGGTCATGATGAGGTGATCGAGCAGATCACCAAGAACCTCAACAAGCTGATCGAAGTGGTCAAGCTGGTCGACCTGTCGGAAAGTGCCCACATCGAGCGCGAGCTGATGCTGGTCAAGGTTAAAGCCACGGGCGCCCAGCGTGCCGAGATCAAACGCACGACCGATATTTATCGCGGGCAGATCGTCGATGTGAGCGCCAGCGTTTATACCGTTCAACTGACCGGTACAAGCGACAAGCTGGACAGCTTCATCCAGTCGATCGGGACGGCCTCGATTCTGGAAACCGTACGCAGTGGTGTCACCGGGATTGCCCGTGGCGACAAAGTACTCAGCATCTAACCCAAATTAGTGAATGGCCTTACGGCCTGGATATATAGAGGAACCTCATGAAAGTTTATTACGAAAAAGATTGTGACCTGTCGATCATCCAGGGCAAAAAAGTCGCCATCATCGGCTACGGCTCCCAGGGCCACGCGCAAGCTTGCAACCTGAAAGATTCCGGCGTTGACGTGACTGTTGGCCTGCGTAAAGGCTCGGCCACGGTTGCCAAGGCTGAGGCCCATGGCCTGAAAGTGACTGACGTTGCTTCCGCCGTTGCGGCTGCCGACCTGGTCATGATCCTGACCCCGGACGAGTTCCAGTCCGCGCTGTACAAGAACGAAATCGAGCCGAACATCAAGAAAGGCGCCACCCTGGCCTTCTCCCACGGCTTCGCGATTCATTACAACCAGGTTGTTCCGCGCGCCGACCTCGACGTGATCATGATCGCGCCGAAAGCACCGGGCCACACCGTGCGTTCCGAGTTCGTCAAAGGCGGCGGTATCCCTGACCTGATCGCGATCTACCAGGACGCGTCGGGCAACGCCAAAAACGTTGCACTGTCCTACGCCGCCGGCGTGGGTGGCGGTCGTACCGGCATCATCGAAACCACCTTCAAGGACGAAACTGAAACCGACCTGTTCGGCGAGCAAGCCGTTCTGTGCGGCGGCACCGTTGAGCTGGTCAAAGCCGGTTTCGAAACCCTGGTTGAAGCAGGCTACGCGCCAGAAATGGCCTACTTCGAATGCCTGCATGAACTGAAGCTGATCGTCGACCTCATGTACGAAGGCGGTATCGCCAACATGAACTACTCGATCTCCAACAACGCCGAATACGGCGAGTACGTGACTGGCCCGGAAGTGATCAACGCCGAGTCCCGTCAGGCTATGCGCAACGCCCTGAAACGTATTCAGGACGGCGAATACGCCAAAATGTTCATCAGCGAAGGCGCTACCGGCTACCCTTCGATGACCGCCAAGCGTCGTAACAACGCCGCTCACGGTATCGAAATCATCGGCGAGCAACTGCGCTCCATGATGCCTTGGATCGGTGCCAACAAGATCGTCGACAAAGCCAAAAACTAAGTCGTACGCATCAACGGAAAACGCGGCTTAGGCCGCGTTTTTTCGTTTGAGAGGCGGGTTCTGGTATAAAGCTGCATCGTTTGCGGGCGAACGCGCGTCGCAAGTATCTGTCGAATTTTTTTCACACCGTTGCAAGGTAAAGTCCATGACCGAACGTCCCGAAGAGCCACGCCAGGCTTATGACGCCGAAAGCCTGCTGCCGATCGATGAACATGTCGAAGACGGGCATGACGCGGAAGGCCGCAAGGTCCGGCATCGTGGCATCTATCTTCTGCCCAACCTGTTCACTACCGCGAACCTGTTTGCCGGCTTCTACTCCATCATCAACTCCATGAGCGCTCAAAGCGCTTTGGCAGCGGGAGATGCGGTCAGCGCAAGCAAGTATTTCGGGTTTGCCGCCATCGCAATTTTCGTCGCCATGGTGCTCGACGGCCTTGATGGCCGTGTGGCACGTATGACCAATACCCAAAGTGCCTTCGGTGCCGAGTACGACTCCCTGTCGGACATGGTTGCCTTTGGTGTCGCACCCGCATTGCTGGCCTTCGCCTGGGCGCTGGGGGATATGGGCAAAGTCGGCTGGATGGTCGCCTTCATCTATGTCGCGGGCGCCGCGTTGCGCCTGGCGCGCTTCAATACCCAGGTTGGCACTGCCGACAAGCGTTATTTCATTGGTCTTGCCAGCCCGGCTGCTGCGGGAGTGGTGGCGGGTATCGTGTGGGCGTTCAGTGACTACGGCATCCAGGGTTCGAAGATGTCATTCCTGGTGGCCTTGATGGTTGCGGCGGCCGGCATGCTGATGGTCAGCAACATCAAGTACAACAGTTTCAAGGAGTTAGACCTCAAGGGGCGCGTGCCTTTTGTGGCGATCCTGGTAGTGGTGCTGGTGTTCGCGGTCGTGTTCAGTGATCCGCCGCGTATTTTGCTGCTGGCTTTCCTGGTCTACGCCGCGTCTGGGCCGGTTCAGTACTTGCTGCATCTGCGCCGGGACAAAACATTGCCTTAATGTAATTTCATCCATACTCCGCAGTCTATTGGTGCATCAGTCCTCCAATGCTGCGGAGTTGCCATGTTAATCAAAATCCCCAAAGCGTCCGATTGTCATGAATCGGATGTCACGCCTGAATCTTTTTATCTCTCTCGACGTAGCCTGCTCGGTGGCGCACTTGCCGGTATTGCCGCCAGTGCCTTGCCACGCCTGGCCAGTGCTGACGATGCTGCACGTTATGCGGATGTCGAGCCGGGTAACGCGCCGAAATGGTTTGCCGAAAAACTGCCGAGCACAAAATGGCAGGCGGTAACGGTGAAAGACGAGGCCATCACTCCATTCAAGGACGCGACCCACTACAACAACTTCTACGAGTTCGGCACAGGCAAGGGCGACCCGGCGACGAATGCGGGTTCACTCAAAACCGAACCCTGGAGTGTTGTGATAGATGGCGAGGTGGGCAAACCTGGGCGTTACGCTCTGGAAGACTTCATGAAGCCTTATCAGTTGGAAGAACGGATCTACCGTTTGCGCTGCGTTGAGGCGTGGTCAATGGTCATTCCCTGGATGGGTTTTCCCATTTCTGCCTTGCTCAAGCAGGTTGAGCCGACCTCCAAAGCCAAATACATCCGGTTTGAAACCCTGCAGGACCCTAAAAGCATGCCGGGGCAGCGCTCCAGCTTTGGCTTGATTGACTGGCCCTATATAGAAGGGTTGCGTCTTGATGAGGCGATGAATCCTTTGGCGATCCTCGCTGTTGGCATGTACGGGCGCGAGCTGCCTAACCAGAATGGCGCGCCTTTGCGTCTGGTGGTGCCGTGGAAATATGGTTTCAAGAGTGTGAAGTCGATTGTGCGCATCAGCCTTGTGAGCGAGCAGCCGAAAACCACTTGGCAGAGCATTGCGGCGGATGAGTACGGGTTTTATGCGAACGTAAACCCTACGGTCGATCACCCTCGCTGGACCCAGGCGCGGGAACGCCGTCTGCCGAGTGGCCTGTTCAGCCCAAATGTGCGTGAGACGCAGATGTTCAATGGCTACTCGGATGAAGTCGCTTCTCTCTATACAGGCCTCGATCTGCGGAAGAATTACTGATGCGTTACCCGATTTGGCGGATTGGCGTCTTTATCGCAGCGGCAATATGGCCATGCTGGTGGCTTTATGAAGCGTGGAGTTCTGCCCTGGGGCCTGATCCGGGAAAAGTGCTGGTTGATCGGCTCGGCTTGGGCACCTTGATTCTGCTGCTGATCACCTTGGGAATGACGCCGCTGCAAAAACTCAGCGGTTGGGCGGGGTGGATCGCGGTGCGCCGGCAATTGGGCTTGTGGTGTTTTGCCTATGCAGTGCTGCACTTGGCGGGCTATTGCGTGTTTGTCCTTGGGTTGGACTGGTCTCAGCTTGGGGTGGAGCTGCGCAAGCGGCCTTACATTATTGTGGGTGCATTAGGTTTCCTGTCGCTGCTGGTGCTGGCGGTAACGTCTAATCGCTATAGCCAGCGTCGGCTGGGCAGCCGCTGGAAGAAGCTGCACCGCCTGATCTATGTGATTCTTGGGCTGGGTTTGCTGCATATGCTGTGGATCGTGCGGGCTGACCTGAAGGAGTGGGCTATCTATGCATCTATAGGCGCGCTGCTTCTGGTGCTGCGTTTGCCCCCGGTTATGCGTCGAATCCCGCGCCTTATTGCTAAAAAACCACCTTCTGCAACAAAAGCGTAATTAATGCTTGACGGCAGATTCTGGAAGTCTATAATTCGCCCCACTTCCGGCGCAGTCGAAACGGAAAACTCCTTGGTAAACAAAGAGTTATGCGAGATTCGACAGCGAGTTGCTTCAGTTCATCGAAGTCTTCCGGCGCAGTCGAAACGGAAAACTCCTTGGTAAACAAAGAGTTATGCGAGATTCGACAGCGAGTTGCTTCAGTTCATCGAAGCCCAGAAGGAGTTGGTAGAGCAGTGTTGTTTGGCTCTATTAGCGTTTCGATCTTCTCGGTCGAAAGCGGAGAAAAAGAGGTGTTGACAGCAGCGTGTAACGCTGTAGAATTCGCCTCCCGCTAACGAGAGATCGGAAGTGGAGAAAAAGAGGTGTTGACAGCAGCGTGTAACGCTGTAGAATTCGCCTCCCGCTAACGAGAGATCGGAAGCGCAAGTGGTTGAAGTTGTTGAAGAATTCTTCGAAAACTTCTGAAAATAATCACTTGACAGCAAATGAGGCTGCTGTAGAATGCGCGCCTCGGTTGAGACGAAAGATCTTAACCAACCGCTCTTTAACAACTGAATCAAGCAATTCGTGTGGGTGCTTGTGGAGTCAGACTGATAGTCAACAAGATTATCAGCATCACAAGTTACTCTCGCTCTTTAACAACTGAATCAAGCAATTCGTGTGGGTGCTTGTGGAGTCAGACTGATAGTCAACAAGATTATCAGCATCACAAGTTACTCAGCGAGAAATCAAAGATGTAACCAACGATTGCTGAGCCAAGTTTAGGGTTTCTTAAAAACCCAAAGATGTTTGAACTGAAGAGTTTGATCATGGCTCAGATTGAACGCTGGCGGCAGGCCTAAC